>JANNFC010000519.1:0-2062 GCA_031379405.1 Betaproteobacteria bacterium
CGCAAGTCCCGCAGGGCCAGTCGTTTCTCGGCCTGCGTGGTCAACACGAAGGCGGGCGCCGGGCCGATGTGAGGCAGACGTGCTTCTTGTTTGGATTTGTGGGCAAACGCAGGCGTTCCCAGCATGACTTGCATTAGGACCGTCACCAGCACGCCAATCCAAGCACCAAACGAGGACGATCGCGTTGGCAAGGGTTTCGTAGGATGGATTAGCGCGGTGTAATCCACCATCCTCGCCCGTCGCGCGCTGCGCATGACTCATCATACTCAACGACCGTCATTGTTTCGACCAAGGGCAAGGCAACTTCTCTCAAACGCCGCCGACAGCGGCGGTTCAGAAAGAAGGCAGAGGACGATCCACGGGTTTCGATGGCGGCGGTTGTGTTTCGGACTTTCTCTACTGCGATACATTTCGACGAACCCGAATTGCGATCGGATGATCTCACGTGAGCCATGCTGCAATCCCGGTGGCAGCTTTCCAGGAGCGACGTTGGCCACAGATAAAGCGCATGGTGGCGGAAAGGCGGAATCAACTTCGCACCCTTATCAGGCGCGCAAGCAGCCCCTCCGCGCGTGGCAAGCGTAAACGCGCGCTTTGACCAAGGGCGACGCACTATGCCTTCAACTCCTTCTTCAATTCGTTCCAAAATCTCCAATCCGTCCCCGCGGCAATGAGCTTGCGCGGCGTGGTCTTGATCATGCCCACCTCATGCAGCCGCAGTGCGTGAAAACGCAAGGAGTCCTCGGGATCACTCTCACGCCAGCGGCGATAGGGCAGGCCCTTGAGCACATCGAGCCCGATATCCATGCGCGCCTCGAAGCCCTTGTCGCGTAGGTACCTCGCGACCCGTTCCGGTTGGCTGGCGCACAGGTCGGCGGCCTGCAAGATGGCGCGGATGACGCGTTTGGTGGCGATGGGATTCTTGCGCACGAATTCCCGGTTGCCGTTCACGCAGCAGCAGAAGTACTGCGACCAGGGACGATCCTGCGCGGTGTTGAGGATGACGTGACCGATCTTTTGGGCCCGCAGCTCCTGCGGCTCGGGCGGAAATCCGATGCAGGCATCGGCCTTGCCGTCGATGAAAAGTTGTACCGCCTCGTGTGAACTGGGTGCGGTGACCCATTGAACATCCTTCTGTGGGTTGATGCCGACCTAGGCCAGGATGCTGGACAGGAGGACATGGGATCCGCCAGTAGAGGCGTACTTCGCGATGCGCTTCCCGCGCAAGTCCCGGATGGCGCGCACATTGTCGCGGCCGAAGAGTTCATAACATCCGGCGTGGACGCCCGCCAGCATGACCACGGGCAGCCCTTGCTCCAGCGCCGGAATGGTGCCCGGCACGTCCCACATGGAAATATCCGCGCGGCCTGCGGCCAGCCCTTCCGGAACGGAGGCTGAAGGCATATCTACATATTCGATGGTTTCGAAACCCTCCGCACGCAGTATTTCTTCGGCGAGGTATTGAGGCGCCAGGCAGATGGCCGGCGTGTGGGCGAGGCGGACACTACGGACCTCCGGGGCCGGCTCGGCGCGTGCGGAGCGAGAAACCGCTGCCAGCATAGAAGCCAGCAAGTAGGAAGATTGGCTTAGGAACTCGCGTCGATTCGAGGGCATGGTGGTTGGCCAACGCTGGATCGGTGGGTTGCTTCGCGAACCCACCCTACGAAAAACACCGCAGCGCGACGGTGCGTCGATGCGGGCACTTTAGCCCCGAATCCTGGGCCGAGCAAGTCCGCTAGGCTTTGAGTTCCTTCTTGATAGCTTCCAGGAAGCGCCAGTCCGTGTGATCCGTGATGAGTTTTCGCGGCGTGGACTTGATCATGCCCACTTCGTACAGACGCAGGGCATGAAAGCGCAGCGTGTCCTCCGGGTTGGCTTCGCGCCAGCGGTTGTAGGGGAGCTTCTTCATGACGTTGAGTCCGATTTGGAAGCGTGGTTCGTAGAGTTTGTCGGAAAGGTAGCGCGCGGCGCGCAGGGGTTCGCTGGCGCACAAATCCGCCGCCATGAGGATCGCTCGCAGGACGCGTTTGGTGGCCACGGGATGACGTTGCGCGAATTCCCG
>JANNFC010000529.1:0-3456 GCA_031379405.1 Betaproteobacteria bacterium
GTTGGCTTGAACAAGGCCCGTTTGGGTCAGTTCCGATGCGCGCGTCGAATCACGAACATAGTCCACAGCGAGACCGATCGCGTCGCGTTCATACTCTTTGTCAAGTGAACCACCCAAAATGATGTCGGTTCCATTGAGAGCTGACGCGCCGCGATACCGATTAGCGTTGACTTGCGCTCGTACCAGAGCAGTCATGGTTTCCTTGCGGGAAGTAAATTCCCCCGACGTAGAGAGCGTGGTAAGCAGAACATTGCCATCAGGATTGGGTACGAGCTGCACGTTGTCATTGAACTCTTCCGACAGCTTTACCGCGAGCCGTGCTGTGTTCTCATTTGCTGACGACATCAGCACACTGCCACACATTCCAATGGAACCAAAAAGAAGAAGTACAAACCTGCAGCATATATTCGACACGGCGCCCCTTCATGTTTATGGAACGACTACCGTATCGCCACTTCTGAGTTCGATGTTCTGGCGCAGATCACCACCACGCTGCACCCTCGAATAGTCGAATCGCAACAGCGCTTGCACTGGCCGCGAACGACGAACTATGCGTATGTTCTGCGCATCCGCGAATGGAGTGAGTCCCCCAGCCATGCTCAGCGCCTGAAGCACATCCACTCGGCGACCTATGGTAAATTCCCCCGGCTTATTCACCTTTCCGATCACATAGATCTTGTAGCTTGCCGTTTTCAAAACCGATACGTTTACCGAAGGCCTGGGTATGAACTTCGTCAGACGCTGAGTTATCTCGGACTGCAATCGGCCCGGCGTTTTCCCCGCCGCCTGTATCTCGCCGACCAAAGGAAAGGAAATACCACCATCGGGCCGGACCAACACTTCCTTCTTCAGGTTTTCCTCTTTCCACACGGCAATTTCAAGCACGTCCTCCGGACCGATCTCAAATCCCTCCTCTGTCGCATATCGAGGGTCCCCCTGACCGGTAGCTACAGATTCCTCCCTCATCTGGTGCTCCGTCGTCGCGCAACCGCCCAAGGCGAATAGGAATAGGATCCCGACCAACACTTGTACTCTCTTCCTAGCGGACATGTTGCATTACTCTCATTCTGCGTTCTCTTCCAACCACATTGATTGAACTGTCCGCCTCCTTTGAGCAATTTTTCGTCCTGTATTTTCAATACATCTACTGCGCATTACGGTGAACTAGACGGAAGAAGTGCGCTCTGACAACGACTTGCCAAGACTGTGGTTGCATCAGATTGTCTTCGGGCGACCCTACTGCGCCCGCTTAGGTCTGGTTGAGAACAGCAGTTGCCGCGCAAATCGAATGGCAAACACCATATTGGTGGCGAGATATCGTCGCCATAAACGTCGCGGTTCCTGTTCGAATCGGTACAACCACTCTAGTCCGAACTCTTGCATCCATCCAGGGGCGCGCTTCAAGATCCCAGCGTGGTAGTCGAACGCCGCGCCGACACCAAGCATTACGCCTTGTATTCGTCCACGATGATCTGCCATCCATTTCTCCTGCTTCGGGCAACCTAGGCCGACGAAAACAATGGTGGCACCGGACTCATTTATCGTGCTGACGATACTTCGGTCCTCCTCGTCGGAGAGCGCGCGAAATGGCGGGGACAGCGCACCCGCGATTTGAAGTTCCGGAAATGCCGCCGAGACTCGCGGCTGCAAATGGGACAACGTATTCGGTGAGCTCCCGTAAAAAAAGACCGGCTGGCGATCCGCTTGGGCGCGCGCCAAGAGTCTCCACATCAGATCGGGCCCATTGATTCGGCTCTGATTCGGAAACCCCAGTCGCTTCAGCGCCCACGCGATAGGCATTCCGTCGGGAGTAGCCATATCCGCAGAATTCACCGCCTCGAGAAACCTACTATCGTTTCCTGCCGTGACAACCGAGTGCACATTGCACGCGCAGACATACCGCGACTCACGCCCCGCACTCCATCGGGCGATGCGCTGCACCGCTTCGTCCCAGGTCAAAGCATCTATCGCAGCATCTAGTACGGCCACGGTGGTTCTAGAATTTCTTGGGCTCTTCATATTCGGTTTCCTGCTCGCTCGGCGACAGAACCTCATGATAAATACTCATCAATTGCTGGTAATTCCGCTCCGCCGTATAGTTGCCTTCATACTCCCGACGTGCGTTTAGACTCATTTCTCGAAGTAACTCAGGATTCCGTTCCGCAATCTCTATCTTGCGCGCCAAGTCCACGGACGAACCGGGCTGAAACAACAAGCCGGTTTGCCCGTCCCGGATGAGTTCCGCTAAAGGACCGAGCCGACTTGCGATAATGGGCAACCCACATCCGAACGCCTCCGCGAGCGTACGCGGAAACTGCTCGTATCCTATGCTCGGAAGTATCAGATAAGCGGCCCTGCGCATCCGCCCATAAATTTGATCTGGGGATTGCCACCCCAACAGGCGACATTTGCGGTGACCCATCGCCAAATTCGCCTCAGGCCCTGTACCGATCACGTCGCATTCAACATCCAGAGGAACAGCATCCAAAGCGCGCACCAGCACCCGCAGCCCCTTCTCTTCCGACAGACGTCCGACGAACAACCCTCCAGATCGTTGCGACTGTTCTCCAAGGGCAATATCGACAAAATTGGGCTTGATACGGAGCTTGCTTGCTGGCAATCCTCCTTGAATAAATCGCTCCTTTGAGAAATTGCTCAGCGCAATGTAACGGGTGACCTTGCGTCGAAAAGTTCCAATCGTACGATGCAAGGCGAGCATCGACACCAATGCGCCCGATTGCACTGAAGATTTCCGATAACACTTCCTTAGAATTCCGCGCCACGGTAGCGTACCCATGCAGTCTTCACAAATCCCGCCATTTCGCAAGAACATCGCTTGCGCGCACAGCAGACGGAAGTTGTGCAATGTTTGAAAGACCGGCACGCCACAGCGATCTGCGGCCCAATAAATCGAAGGAGAAAACTGTGGGAAGGTGTTGTGCACATGAATGAGATCGGGTTCGTTGGCTCGAATAGCGCCTCGGACCTCGTCAGCAGCCGATGTCGACCACAGTGTGTCTCGAAGAAGCAGCAATCTCCGTGAGCGTGGGATCACGGCGTTGTCGCGGATCAGGTCGATCACTTCATGCCCGTATGATCGGAGAAGCTTCGTTTCCGCAGCGACGGCAACGTCCTCGCCCCCGCGCTGCTGATAGGCGTTATGTACCATGAGAATTTTCAAGCTGCGAGAAGTTTGGCGACCTCGCTGCGGGTGGACAGGCATGGCGAGCAGCGATTGCTAGTGATCGGCCGCTTGCGTCGCATACCAGGCATAGGTTTGCCTCAACCCTTCCTCTAGCGACAGACCAGCCTTCCATCCAAGCTTGCTCAATCGACCAACGTCAAGAAGTTTACGGGGGGTGCCGTCCGGCTTGCTCCGATCAAACTGCAATTTACCTCTGTAGCCAATCACTCGCATGAGTGTTTGCGCGAGTTCATTGATCGTGATATCCGAAC
>JANNFC010000551.1:0-5894 GCA_031379405.1 Betaproteobacteria bacterium
CACAGGGCCGCCCTGAAAGGTCGCGACGAATGCCCCGGCAAGATTGATTCTTATGTGTATTTGGAGGATCATCGGCACATCCCGGACACAAGCATAAAAAGGAGACCTCTCATGCGATTCCCCTGGTTCATTTTGGTAGCCGGCGCAATGTTGTGTACCACCGGCCAAGCTGCGGAACTTTCTCAAGGCCGCTATCTGGCCTCCACCTGCGCCAATTGCCATGGTACGGACGGCCATTCTGTGGGCTCGGTAGCGAGTCTCGCCGGGCAGTCTTCAGAGAGCATTCTGACCAAGCTCGCCGAGTACCAGGACGGAAAGCGGCCCGCGACCATCATGCATCAGATTGCCAAAGGCTATACCGAGGAGCAAATGAAGCTCATCGCCGAATTCTTTGCCGCACAGAAATAGGGAACACGCCATGACGACGCAGAATCGACGCAACTTCATCAAGGCCACCAGCGCGGTCACGGGCGCGGCGATCACCGGATTTCCCGCTATCGCAAAAGCGATGGGACAAAACAATGTGGTGGTAATCGGCGGTGGCTACGGCGGTGCTACGGCGGCAAGATACGTCATGCGCTGGGGTGGGCCCAAGTTTCGAGTATCGCTGATCGAAAGAAATAACGAGTTCGTGTCTTGCCCGCTTTCAAATCTGATTCTCGGTGGCAGCAAGACGCTCGCGGATATCACACGCTCGTACGATGGGCTGCGCAAGGAATTGGTGATGACCATTCACGACGAGGCGGTGGCCATTGATCCCGCAGCGCATGTTGTGAAGCTCGCCGGTGGACGCAGTATCAACTACGACCGCCTGGTGGTTTCTCCAGGTGTCGAATTGCTCTGGGATCAAGTGGCGGGAATGAGTAGCCGGGAAGCGCAGGCCAAGATCCTGCACGCTTGGAAGGCCGGTCCGCAAACGGTGGCGCTGCGCAAGCAGTTGGAAGCCATGCCCGACGGCGGCGTGTTCGCCATCTCCATTCCGGTGGCACCGTACCGCTGTCCACCCGGACCGTACGAGCGCGCCTGCCAAGTGGCGCACTACTTCAAACAGCACAAACCGAAGTCGAAGGTATTGATCCTGGATGCGAACGATAAGATCGTGTCGAAGGCGGCGCTATTCGAAAAGGCGTTCAAGGAGCGCTTTGCCGACATCATCGAATATCGTCCCAATAGCAAGCTCATGGAAGTGGACGCCGCCACCAACACCGCGAAGTTGGAGTTCGAAGAGGTCAAGGTCGACGTGTTGAACGTGGTGCCGCCGCAGCGCGCCGCCGATATTGCCAAGAACGCCGGCTTGATTACCGCGAATCAGAAATGGTGCGAGGTAAATTGGTTGTCCATGGAATCCAAAGCCCACAATGACATTCACGTACTAGGTGATGCCACTTTGTCGGGTCCTATGATGCCCAAGTCGGGACACATGGCCAATCAGCACGGCAAACTTGCCGCCGCCGCCATCGTCAATCTGATGAATGGCAAGGAACCCAATCCGGCGCCCGTGGTGATGAATACCTGCTACAGCTTTGTCGACAACGCTAACGTCATCCATGTGTCCTCGGTGCATCAGTACAACAAAGAGAAAAAGGTCGTCGAACCGGTGCAGGGTGCGGGGGGGGTGTCGAAGGAGGCTTCGGAGTTGGAAGGTGAGTACGCTTTCTCCTGGGCGAAGAATATTTGGACGGATATGTTGGGCGGTTCTTAGCACACAGGTCTATCTGGGCACATCATTTTCGGCAGCAGGATTTCTTCTTCGGATTGGCATGTGCCCATTCGATGACCGCGTCGTGAAACGGCTTGGAAACATTCGCGCTCGATCCATTTACTAGGCACACCACGACCACCAAGCGCTCCTTCTCGTCCTGCACATACCCGACGCTCGCGCGCACACCGTCCAGGTAACCGGTCTTGATGTGCGCGCGACCGGATGCCGCGCTGTCATTCAAGCGCTTGCGCATGGTGCCGTCGATGCCGCTCAAGGGTAGGGAAGCGATGAACTCCGGCGCAAGCGGGGACTTGGCCATTCTCAGTAGGAGCTCTCCTAGATGCTCCGACGAAATGCGTTCCTTGCGCGAAAGTCCCGAGCCGTTCTCCATCACAAGTTCGGAGAATTGCAGACTCTCCTTCTCCAACCACTGCTTGATTGCTTGCACTGACTTCTCGGCGTTCAGCGGAGGCTGATTGGTAGGTAAGCCCATGGCGAGAAATAGTTGCCGAGCCATGACGTTGTTGCTGAATTTGTTAATGTCGCGAATCACCTCGGAAAGCGGCTCCGATTCTTGCGTCGTGACCAGTTGCGCCGTGGGAGGCAGCGGAGCATCCCTAACTTGTCCGCTAAGGGTGCCGCCCAACTCACTCCATAGGGCGCGAAATACGGCGTTCACATACAGGGGCGCCGAGAGCGGGCTGTAGTTGCGCGTTGTTTCGCCGCAAGCTCTCGGGAAATTGCCGGTGAACACAAGCCTCGCCGAACCGGCTTCGTGCGCGGGGTCCTGGGGCCAGTCGTTGCACGGTGCGTCGACGGCTTGCAGTTGATTCGCGATATGAATCTGCGGCAGGGGCGGGTGCATCAAGATTTGCACGGAGCGCGAGTCTGGACGAGGAAGAAAATCCAGCCGCACGGCATTGAAGTTCACCAGCAAAGCATCGGGTAAAACATTGTAGGGACGCAGACTGTCGCCGTCGAAATCTCCCGACGTACCGTTGGCGGTCTCGAACAGGCTTCGGTCCAACAACACGTCGCCTCTTATGTGTTGCACGCCGCGTGCGCGCAGCTGCCGCAGGGCAAGCCAGAACTCTTCGAGTGTGAGCTTTGGATCGCCGGCTCCTTTCAGAATGAGATTGCCCTCCAGCACACCTTCCTTCACCGCTCCGTCGCTGTATATCTGCGTGCGCCAGGTATGGGCCGGCCCAAGAATATGCAGTGCCGCCGCCGTGGTGAGGAGTTTCATCGTGGAAGCGGGATTCATAGGCAGCGCAGCGTTGTGCGCCAATCGAGGCGATCTCGCGCCCACCACGTGCACATAAAGGCCCAATTCGTCCATGCGGACGCCGTGTTCTTTCGCGCTTCGTGCGAGCGCTTGCGGCAGTGGCCCGGCGTGAGTGAATCTCAATCCTAAGGAGAACACCGCAAGCACGACAAGTGTGAGCCACTTCATATTGGTATCCGTTCTCCGCCTTCCGGGACTTGGGCCTTCCAACCTATCTGAGGCCGGATGAGATCGTTGAAACTCAGTGCAGGTCCACGAAAGCGAGTTTTTAATTCCATTGACATTCTATTCGACATGGTCATCAGCACTGATTGGCAGCCCGAACCCGAGAGCGCTAACACCCAAACGCCAAGAACACCGCTAAATTTCAGCTTTGAGAGTTTCGACCGATGACATTGGCAACACTCGTATACCTTGCGATGCATGGTCAGATGAGTCGAGAAAGCAGAACATTACGCGTAGCGCCGAGTATTTTTTTCCTGTGACCCATGGGGGAATGAGGATGGAGTTAATCGATCGCATCGAGCAGCAGATCACGGCTACCAAATTACCGCTGGTGGCCATTACGGTTGCGGCAGTGCCTTGTCCGGACACGCCGGTGATTCTCACGCTGCATTGGCACGGTTTCGTCAGCGAGAAGATCGCGGATGTGGAAACTGCCAACCCCATTCGATTCACCTCGATTCCAAGCTCCGCGCTGCAACTCAATGATCACTGGGGCGAAGTCGAAGCCTTGGATCGTGCCACCCTTGAAGCTGCGTGGGAGCTCGGTGCATGGGACGTCGCCCGCGCCGAACGCCCATCCTGCGTGCGTCCAGGCGCGCAATCGAAAGAAGCCGTGGAGTGTTTGCAGGCCTTTGGCGGATTTCCCTTCGGAGTGGGTGGAGATCAAGTGGTGGTCGCGGACGCACCCGATGCCGACGAACTCATCAGCGTCGCCGCCAAACGCGGCTACCTGATGTGGATGTTTCGTCCCGTTCATGGTGGTATCTGGAAAGACGTCGCCGCCGATGCCACGCTCAAACCTGATGGCAAGCGCGAACCACCTTGCCCCATGGAGCCCATTCCGCCGGTAGGCAAGGGCACGCGCAGGACGGTGTATCGTTTGGGGGGCTTCCTCTAGCACCGCCAGAGGCGATAAGCAGCAGCGATCCCGTCGGAGAGCCGCATCGTGGCGCGCATGCAGCCGCGCCCGGGTGATATCCGCCCCACGATGAGCCAGCCTAGCGATATCCACTTGTCCTATCCTCATTCGCCCGTTACTATTGGCACTCAGCAGTAGGGAGTGCTAATAGACCCTGTCTAGGCGCTCCAATCAAGTCTGGTTTCCCATATTTTCAATCAGTTACCAAAAAGGAGATTTCCATGAAGATCCGGCCATTGCATGACCGAGTCATCGTGAAGCGTCTGGAAGAGGAGCGTAAAACCGCCTCCGGAATCGTTATCCCGGACACCGCAGCAGAAAAACCCGATTCTGGCGAGATCATGGCTGTAGGGACCGGCAAAGTCGGTGACGACGGCAAAGTCCGCCCGCTGGACGTTAAGAAGGGCGACAAAGTCCTGTTCGGCAAGTACTCCGGCCAGACCGTGAAGGTCGACGGCGTCGAGTACCTGGTGATGCGCGAAGAAGATCTGATGGGCGTGATCGAGGGCTAATTGGCCCCGCAGCCCCTTGAACTCAATAGGAGATTTACATGGCAGCAAAGGACGTAAGGTTTCACGACAGCGCGCGTGCGCGCATCATGGCTGGAGTAAATGTTCTGGCCGACGCAGTTAAAGTTACCCTCGGCCCGAAAGGCCGCAACGTCGTACTGGAGCGCTCCTTCGGCGCTCCGACCGTCACCAAGGACGGCGTTTCGGTGGCCAAGGAGATCGAATTGAAGGACAGGTTCGAGAACATGGGCGCGCAGATGGTCAAGGAAGTCGCTTCCAAGACCTCCGACGTAGCCGGTGATGGCACCACTACCGCCACCGTGTTAGCGCAAGCCATCGTGCAGGAAGGCATGAAGTACGTCGCCGCCGGCATGAACCCGATGGACCTGAAGCGTGGTATCGACAAGGCGGTCGTCGCCATCGTTGCCGAACTCAAGAAAATCTCCAAGCCCTGCTCCACCAGCAAGGAAATCGCCCAGGTCGGCGCCATCTCCGCCAACGCCGATGAGGATATCGGCAAGATCATCGCGGACGCCATGGACAAAGTCGGCAAAGAAGGCGTTATCACCGTGGAAGATGGCAAGAGCCTGAACAACGAGCTCGACGTCGTGGACGGCATGCAGTTCGACCGCGGTTACCTGTCGCCCTACTTCATCAACAACCCCGACAAGCAAAGCGCCATCCTCGACAACCCCTACGTGCTGCTGCACGACAAGAAGATCTCCAATATCCGCGATCTTCTGCCCGTGCTGGAGCAGGTAGCCAAGTCCGGCCGTCCGTTGCTGATCATCGCCGAGGAAATCGAAGGCGAAGCGCTGGCCACCCTGGTGGTGAACAACATTCGCGGCATTCTGAAGACCTGTGGCGTGAAGGCCCCTGGCTTCGGCGATCGTCGTAAAGCCATGTTGGAAGACATCGCTGTGTTGACCGGCGGTACGGTAATCGCCGAGGAAGTGGGTCTCTCCCTGGAGAAGGCTACCCTCACCGACCTCGGTCAAGCCAGGCGCATCGAAGTTGGCAAGGAAGAAACCACCATCATCGACGGCTCGGGCGATGCCAAGCAGATCGAAGGCCGCGTCAAGTCCGTCCGTCAGCAGATCGACGAAACCAGCAGCGACTACGACCGCGAGAAGTTGCAAGAGCGCGTCGCCAAGCTGGCCGGCGGTGTGGCGTTGATCAAAGTCGGCGCCGCCACGGAAGTCGAGATGAAAGAGAAGAAAGCCCGCGTGGAAGATGCATTGCACGCCACCCGCG
>JANNFC010000370.1:0-2398 GCA_031379405.1 Betaproteobacteria bacterium
GAAGCGCAAGGGCCAGGACATGGAACTCGCGGTCACCGTGGGCCGCCGGCCCAAGCCGCAGGCGCGCGCCGAGTGAGCAAGGCCACCCCGCTGCCGAGCGACGCGGCCAGCGTTCGCAAGCAAATTGCGAATATCCGCCTGACACCAACCCCTCGATGAATTTGACGACCATGCGGTAGAGGAACAATGCGGCGAATATCGAATTGCGCTATCGGAATGCTGTGCGCAGCACTGGCACTCGTAGCATTTTCGCCACTTGTCTGCGCGCAGGGATCGCTCGGCCGCCTGACCGAATTGTTTGACGTCCGCAAGCCAGATGGCAGCGGAAGATCTCCCGCCATCGTAGTTGTGCCTGGATGCGGGGGATTCAAGTCGAGTCCGATCGCGCAGAAACATTACGAAACCAAGATCGAGGCACTGCGCGCCGCAGGATTCGCCAGTATTCGCGTCGATTACATCGGCGCACGTGGCTTGCGCAATTGCGTGCCGGATGGACGTTTCGCGGTTACGTACGAAGACGTCGCGAAAGACATCGACTCGGCTGTCACGCACCTGAAGGGCTTGAATTTCGTAAATCCAGCTGGAATCAGTCTGATGGGCTGGTCGTACGGTGGCGGAGCCACCTTGCAGTATCTTTCGACCCGACGCAACAGCGTGGACAGCGAGATTGCAGGAATCGTCGCCTTCTATCCTTATTGCCAAGATGTGCGGCGCTGGGCTTCCGAAGAGCCTGTGCTCCTGCTGCTTGGAGCAGCGGATTCCGTGGCGCCGCCAGCCATATGCAAGGAACTGATCAGCGGAAAAGCGCCGCTTCGCGTCACGTTGATCGATTATCCTGACGCTCATCACGCGTTTGACATGCAAGGGCTGCCGCCGATTGTTCAAACGCCGTTTGGTCCGATGGGATACCAGAAACAGGCGGACGAGAAGGGCTGGGCCTCCGCCCTGCAATTTCTGCGCCGATAGACGGCTCTCCCTGCTGTCATGCAATTGAGGGTCGTCCCGAAACGGGCGGGCCTAAATTCGACAAGCCCTCAGATGACATTGCTGTCCTAGATCTGGGCTATCGAGAGCATCGACGCACTAGCCGCCAGATACCCGTAAGCTAACTGGCAGAGAAACTAGGGCACTATGTTTGGTACCTGTACACTCAGTCGTCCAATTCCTGCGCACATATCGGACGGGGCCATGGCTCATCGAGGCGAAATGTGCAATTTCAATGAATTAGCAATATGGCATTCCAAATGCCTAGTTAATAAGACTGTTACACACATCTTTGGGAGGAAATATGAAATGGCTGACTAAGGTCTTCGCAGCGGCGGTGCTGTCGAGCGTCGCGGGTCTCGTTTTCGCGCAAGCCAAAGAAATTCGCATCGCCCACGTCTACGACAAGACCGGGGCGCTCGAGGCCTATGCGAAGCAAACTCAGACCGGGCTGATGATGGGTTTGGAGTACGCCACTGGCGGCACGATGAGAGTACTCGGCCGCAAGATCATCGTCATCGAGAAGGACAGCCAACTGAAGCCCGACGTGGGCAAGTCGCAACTCGCCGCCGCCTATGGCGACGACAAGGTGGACCTCGCCGTCGGACCGACCGGCTCGGGCGTAGCGCTGGCGATGCTTTCCGTTGCCGAGGAATACAAAAAAATTCTGCTGGTCGAGCCTGCGGTGGCAGACTCGATCACCGGTGACAAGTGGAACCGTTACATCTTCCGCACTGGACGTTCGTCGTCCCAAGACGCGATCTCGAACGCCGTTGCGGTTGGCAAGAAGGGGGTCGTAATCGCGACACTCGCCCAGGACTACGCGTTCGGGCGCGACGGGGTGAAGGCGTTCAAGGAAGCCCTTGCCGGCACAGGTGCCGAGGTCGTGCACGAGGAGTACGCGCCGCAGGCGACGACAGACTTCACTGCCCCCGCGGAGCGACTGTTCAACGCGTTAAAGGACAAGAAGGGCCGCAAGATCATTTTCATCATTTGGGCAGGCGGCAACCCGTTCAGGATCGCCGACATGAAGCCTGAGCGCTTCGGCATCGAAATAGCGTCTGGCGGCAACATCCTGCCTGCGCTCGCCGCCTACAAGGCGCTGCCCGGCATGGAGGGAGCCATGTACTACTACTACGAGATTCCGCAGAATCCCGTGAACAAGTGGTTGGTCGCAGAACATTACCGGCTCTACAAGACCCCGCCTGACTTTTTTACGGCGGGCGGCATGTCGGCGGGCATTGCGGTGGTCGAGTCGATCAAGAAAGCCGGCAGCACCGATACAGAAATGCTGTTCTCTTCCTTGTAAGGGCTTTCTTTCAATTCGACCAAAGGCAAGATGTCTTTCCGTAAGGTAGACCATCATGGCATGCAGTCGATGTAGCACTTCTAATTATGGGTGGATCCGGGCTTG
>JANNFC010000607.1:0-3917 GCA_031379405.1 Betaproteobacteria bacterium
CTCGCCGGCATTGATGCGCGCCTGGAGATCAATCTGCTGGACGGCGACGACGATCCGCTCAATCCCGGTACACCCGGCAATCCGGGTAACAACACGGCTACTGCCTTCGGCCAAACCATCACCGATCCCGATCAGATCCTATACGACTTCCTGGCCGGCGGCACACTGAATTTTCTGCTGAACTATACAAAAAACTTTTCCGGTGGCGACCCCGACTTGCTGATCATCAATCTACTGGATGCCGGCACCAACTTCTCGCTGAGCGATACGGATCTGGACGCACTTGAGGCACCCGTTCCCTATCAGGATGCGCTGCTGGTATGTCGCCTCGATACCGCCGAGTGCCTGCTACCGACGGCAAGCGATCCCTTGGTGACGGTGTTCGTTCCGGAGCCCAGCACCATGAGCTTGCTGGCCTTGATTCCCGGTTTCGTCGCGTTGCGCCGTTGTCGCGAAAAACGCTCCCCTCAGTCGTAACCAACCTTTCCCCAACTTTCAAGGAGACCAACAAAATGAATGCCCCCGCAGCTCTTCGCCTTCTACCCCATGCGCTGGGCGCGCTGACTCTCGCCATTGTGTCGATGGGTTCGGCACAGGCCGCCAACCACCGCGAAGCACCCATCACCGCGCTCGACACCAAGGCGGACATCACAGACTGGTACGCCTTCGTGAGCTACGACGACGCCAACAAGGTCACGATGATCCTCAATGTGGATCCCTTCCTGGAACCCTCGAACGGCCCCAACTACCATCCTTTCGATCCGGAAATTCTATACGAGATGAAGGTGGACAATAACTTTGACGCCGATGAAGATATCAAGATTCAGATCCGCTTCAATAAGCCGGAAGTACGTCTTCCCGGGGTGTTCACCGCATTTGTTGGTGCCGGTAACGGTATCAACGCCCCAGCCAATTCACCCGCGCCGGTACCCCCCGGTACGCCTATCATTCCTGCGGGCATCACCGCTCTGGATGGTGCTGGATCGGAGGGATTGAGCCTTCGACAATCCTACACCATCAAGATCCTGAAAAAGATAGGGGGCACATGGCAAACCACCTTTACCAGCGGAAGCAGGAAACTGATTGCAGTGCCCGCGAATGTGGGTCCCCGCACTATGCCGGACTACGACAATCTTGCGAAGCAAGGCATCTACGATTTGGGTAGTGGCGTTAAAGTATTTGCGGGGACTGTGGATGATCCGTTCTATATCGATCTGGGTGCCACCTTCGATTCCCTCAATTTCCGTGCGGACGCTGCCCCGTCGGGATTCCCGCCCGGAGTGGTTTCCGATGCTCAGGACGCCGAAGATAACAAGAATTTTGCGCCTGACGATGTGGCGGGTTTCAACGTCAATAGCATCGCCATCGAAGTGCCCATCACCTTGTTGACGGCCGACGGCGCAATGCATGCGGCAGGCGATGCCAAAGCAGTCCTAGGCACCTATGCCACGACTTCGCGTCCGCGTATCAAGACGCTGTCAACTCGACCGGGAGGCGTGCCCGCGTTGTCGACCAATTTCGTGCAGATCCAGCGCATGGGCAACGCGTTGTTCAACGAGTTGATCATCGGCACCGGCGATAAGGACAAGTTCAGTCAGAGCGAGCCCAAGAACGATGCCACGTTCGCCAACTATGCATTGGATCCCTTGCTCGCTCGCGTCATCAATGCGGCCTACGGTGGCGCCGTATCCATTCCCGCGCCACCGCGAACCGATCTGCTGCCGCTGGTGCTCTACACCGCACCCATTTGCCCGGGCTGTACGCCGGCGCAAACCGGCCCGGTGGCGGATCTGCTGCGGCTCAATACTGGTATCCCGCCGACGTCAAAAGCGAACCGCAAGCGCAACGGATTCATCGCGGGTGATAGCGCGGGCTATCCCAACGGACGCCGCGTTTCGGACGATGTCACGGATATTTCCGCGCGCGCCGTAGTAGGCGTCTTGAATCCTGCCTTCAACATCTTTCCCAACAATCGCATCGGCGATGGCACCAATACCAACGATCGGGCCTACCAGGAGACGTTTCCGTACGTAGCGTTCGCCAACAGCGGCCGCAATAGCCGTCACGTCGATCCTACTGAGCCAGGTTGTGCGCAACCACCTTCCCCGTTCCTGCCGGCGAATTGCCCGACGAACTAGGAGCCTGTGACTGTCGTCGCTTTACGCCGAAACGCATTCGCGTTTCGGCGTAGTGGTTGGGTGTGCTTGGACGCTTGCGGCGGAAAAGCGTAGCGCCATTTCGGATTGCGCCTCACCTCGCGCCAATGCGCTCACCGCGTTCCAATCCTGACACTCCAAATACAAGGCCAGGGCCTCGGATATATGGCCGCTACGCTCGCAAAATCGCGCGACACCTGCACGAAGAGTTAATGGCCTAGCCCGTGGGCTAGCGACTCGCCTCCGCCGCGGGCACCATCCCGATATAGCCGCTGATATCCGCATACCAGACATTGCCCGCCGCATCGGCGGCAACGCTAAAGGGCCGCGCCTCCGGTCTCGGAAAGGGCCGTACCGTGACCTTTCCATCGCGCACACGCCCTAAGGCATGCGCGCGCAACATACCGAACCATACGGACCCATCGGGCGCGACGGCAATACCCGAAAGCGCGGCGTTCTCCACGGGCACCGCGTACTCGGTGATCTTGCCGTCTTCCAAGAATGCCACCTTGTTACCGCGAAACTCGATGAACCACGGCCGCCCCTTGGCATCGATGGCGATATCGGTGGGCGAGGCGCCCCGGGTGGGAACTTCGTGCTCGGTCATCTGGCCATCGGCGGCGATTCGCAGCAGCACATTGCCGCTCTGTAAGGTCGCCCATACCGTGCCATCGGCGGCGACCGCCACACCATAGGGTCCACCTCGCACGGATTTGATGTCGTGGCGGGTGAGAACGCCGTCCTTGAGTTTGGTGATGCTGTAGGCGGTGCTTTCGGCAAACCAAACCGCATCATCGGGGCCGATAGCGAGCCGGCCCACACGCGCGATGCTGGTTCCCAGGGGTACCGCTGTAATTTCTCCGGCCGGCGTGACGCGCTTGATGGCCACGGCGGGCGCGTCCGCCACCCACGCATTGCCCTTCGAGTCGACGCCGATACCCAAGGGCTCGACGTTGCGCGAGCCTTTTGAAATCCGGTTGATCTTTCCTTCCTTGACCACGCCCAGCGCATCGGAAGAGTCGATGGTGAACCACACGGTACCGTCCTTCGCCACCGCTATGGCCGTCGGAATATCCAACTTTTCGAGCATCGGATACTCCACCACCTCGAGCGCCTTCGGTCCCGACAGCCATCTCAACGCGAGCGTCCCAATGATCCCCATGACGCCGGCGAACAAGAGGATATAGATGATGGGAATCCCCTCCCCGAGACAATGTTTGCGATGCGTCATGCGAGTGCGCTTCATATCCTTCCTCTCGACAATCTAGTGGCCAGCCACCAGCCGGCGATGATCAACAACAACAGGAACGCCGCGCCACCGGCCAAACTGACAGGATCCGTGCGCGACAGCAAGTTGTTGCCTTCTTGCGCGCGGCGATAGATTTCCGGGTAAGGGGTCAGGGCGAAACCGGCGTAAAGCGTCTGGGAATCGTGAGGGTCACGCAGCATCAAACCGGCCTCGAGGTGCACCGGCAGCGCGCCTTCGACCTGGGTCCAACTTTCGCCGGCGTCCTCACTGCGAAGCACGCCCCGATGGGTCGCAAGTAAGATAAGTTTTCGATCATCGGAAACCGCCATACCTCGTATGGAAGTGTTCACCTCGGGTAGGGGTTGACCCACGGGATTCCACGTCCTGCCGCCATCCGAGCTGCCGTAAACCCTGTCGGCGGCAGCCCAAAGCATGTTGGGTGCTTTCGGCGAATGGGTCAAAACTTCCACCCGTCCCGCGGGTATGCCCGTGCTACTTGGCCGCCAATTCGC
>JANNFC010000615.1:0-13174 GCA_031379405.1 Betaproteobacteria bacterium
CGGAAAACAGATCTGCCTCCCCCAGCAGCTACACCCCCAAGCACCTCGCCGAACGCATTCTGACTAGCAAGGCTTCCCTGGAAGGCGAGCGCAAGCAGGTGACGGTGCTGTTCGCGGACCTCAAAGGTTCCATGGAGTTGCTGGCCGACCTCGACCCGGAAGATGCCCGCGAAGTGGTTGACCCCGTCATCGAGAAGATGATGGAAGCGGTGCATCGCTACGAGGGTACGGTCAACCAGATCATGGGCGACGGCATCATGGCCTTGTTCGGCGCGCCCATCTCCCACGAAGACCACGCGCTACGCGCCTGCTATGCCGCGCTTGCAATGCAAGCAGCCATTCAAAGATACAACGAGGAAACGCGCCGGTCGCAAGGCGTGGAAATCCGCATCCGGGTGGGTATGAATTCCGGTGAAGTCGTCGTGCGCACCATCGGCAACGATCTGCTGATGGAGTATTCGGCGGTGGGAAAGACCACTCACCTTGCCGCCCGCATGGAGCAGCTAGCCGCACCGGGCAGCATTCGCCTGACCGCGTATACGTTGCAACTCGTCGAAGGCTTCGTGCGGGTGAACGCGCTGGGTCCCATTCCGGTAAGAGGCCTTGAGAAACCCATCGAAGTGTATGAACTCATAGGCGCCTCCACACTACGCAACCGCGTACAAGCGGCCGCCGCGCGCGGATTGACGCGGTTCGTGGGGCGCGCACCTGAACTGGAATCCATGACGGACGCCCAGAAGCGAGCAGCGGCGGGACGCGGGCAGGTGGTAGCGCTGGTGGGCGAGCCGGGGGTCGGCAAGTCGCGGCTGATTTGGGAATTCAGTCACTCCCATCGCATGAAAGGCTGGGTCATCATCGAGAGTTCTTCGGTGTCGTATGGCAAAGCGGCGGCGTACAAACCGATTGCCGACATGCTGAAGCTGTATTTTCAGATCGAAGATCAGGATTCCGAGCGTCGCGTGCGAGAAAAAGTCTCAGGTAAGTTATTGACGTTGGATCGCAGCCTGGAACCCTTTCTCCCCGCCTTCTACACCGTGTTGGATGTATTCCTGGAGCGGCCCGACTGGCAGGCACTGCCTCCAACACAGAAGCGCCAGCAAATCCTGGAAGCGTGCCGGCGTCTACTCATTCGGGAAGCTCAGGTACAACCTCTTCTGGTTGTGTTCGAGGACTTGCATTGGATCGACAGCGAGACCCAAGCCTTTCTCGACAGTCTGGTCGAAAGCCTGCCGACGGCACCCATTCTGCTCGCCGTGAACTACCGCCCCGAGTACCAACACACCTGGTCGAGTAAATCCTATTACCGACAGTTGCATGTCGATCCCCTTCCAACGGAATCCGCCGACGAGTTGCTGTCCGGATTGCTGGGCGACGGGGTTGAGTTGCAGCCATTGCGCCGCATGCTGGTGGCGCGCACGCAAGGCAATCCTTTCTTCATTGAAGAAAGCGTCAAGACTCTGGTTGAAACCGGCGCGCTGGTGGGTGAACGCGGTAACTACAGGCTCGCCTTGCCCATCACTGAAGTGCAAGTTCCCGGAAGAGTGCAAGCCGTTATCGCGGCTCGTATTGACCGCCTTCCCATCGACGACAAGCGCTTGTTGCAAGTCGCCTCGGTGCTGGGCAAGGATGTACCGCTTGGTTTGCTTGAGGCGATCGCGGATTTATTGGAAGAAGCGTTGCAGCGCACCCTTATGCGCTTGCAGGCCGCGGAGTTCATCTACGAAAAAAGCTTGTTCCCGGAGCTCGAATACACTTTCAAGCACGCGCTGACGCACGAAGTCGCCTATGGCGGCATGCTGCAAGAGCGACGGCGGGCAGTGCATGCTCGCATTGTGGACGCCATGGAGCGCGCCTACTCGGGGCGCATGTTGGAGCACGTTGAGCGCCTCGGGCAACACGCACTGCGCGGACATCTCTGGCCCAAGGCTGTGCAGTATTTGAAGCAAGCCGGAGACAAGGCTCTGGCTCGCTCCGCCATCGAGGAGGCGGTGTCCTATTTCGATCAGGCACTGACAGCCTTGGCTCAGTTACCTGAATCGCCGGAAAGTCTGAGACACGGCATCGATATTCGCCTGGAACTGCGCAACGCGCTCCATCCCCTCGCTGAATTCGATCGTGCCTACGAGATTTTGTTGGACGCGAAGGCTCTGGCCGAAAAACTCGGCGACAACAATCGATTGGGTCGCGCGCTGGGTCTTCTGGCGCAGTCGTACCGCGTCAAAGGTGAATACGCGCAAGCGCTGGATACGGCAAAGCGCGCCATCACGTTGGGGGAGTCCTTAGACGATATCAGTGTTCTTGCTCCTGCCAACTACCACCTGGGACAAACCTATTTTCACTTGGCGGATCACACCAACGCATTCGAGCGCTTCCATCACAACCTGGATTTGTTGCATGGTGACTTGAATCAGCAACGCGTGGGGATGGCGGGCGCGCCCAGTGTGTTTACGCGTGGCCAAATGGCACTCATGCTGTCCGAGCGCGGCGAGTTCTCGCAAGCGCAGGAAGCCGTGGAGGAAGCTGTCCGCATCGCTGACTCGATCAAGCAAGGATACGCATTGAGTTTTGCCACTTATTGCGCGGGATACGTCTGCCTACGCAAAGGCGAGTTCAAACAGGCCATCGCGCGACTGGAGCATGGACTTGAGATGTGCCGTGCCATGAACTTTCGGTTCGAGTTGCCGTTTGTTTCTACTTTCCTGGGATCAGCATACGCTCGGGTGGGTCGAACGGACGAGGCCATCGTCCTCATGGAGTCCGCCATCGAGTCCGCCGCCCGAGTAAAGCACGTGGCCTGTCAATCGTGGCTCCTCGGCCTCACCGGCGAAGCCTATGCGCTTGCCGGCCGCTTTGACGACGCCTTGCGTAGCACGCGCAAAGCTCAGGCACTTGGAAACCAATACGACGAGAAAGGCTGGGAAACGTGGGCCTTATATCTGGAAGGCCTGACGCTGGCGACTATGAGTGGGAATGGTCCCCATCCGGAAGCATCCGCAATTTTCGAGAAGGCCTCTCGACTCGCCAGTCAACTGCACCTGAAACCCTTGGCGGTACGCTGCCAGGTCAGTCTCGGCAGGCAAGCCCTCAATCGCGGCGAACCTGAGCAAGCCAGCGACCTGCTTTGCGCCGCCATCGAAACCATGCGCGCGATGAAAATGCATCACTGGGACTTGGAGGCGGAGAAGATATTGAGCGAAGCGCGACCAAAGGCGGCCGGAGCTTGACGCTGGATAAGCCCAACCGCGAGGGAAAATGTCTAAATCGGCAGCCATCACGCCACAAATCACATGGCTCAAAACCTACGCCACTTGGATGACGCGCAAGTCCGGGTCGTCCTGGCCTGCCAACATCCGTAGGTAGAAGTCAGTGGGCCCATCACCTGGGAAATCCCGCGCAATCGTCCCTAACAAGTCTTTTGCTGCCTGCCCAGAGCGTGCGCGGGCAAGCGCCTTGCCGAAGCGCTCACAGAGTTGCATTTGACCGGGCGTTGCCCTCGCTGATCGGCATAACACTTCGTGCAGTGTGACGGCATGTTGCTTGCCACGCAGTTGGAAGGTTCCCACCTCCCGCGTGAGAAATTCATCCAGCCCGGCGATGAGGGGCTGGGATACCAGAAGCCAAGTACCCATTTGCTTGTTGAAGTTCTGGATACGGTTGGAGGTATTCACCGGATCGCCTATAGCGCGAAACTCGTAGTGCCCGCCGGCACCCACGGGTCCCAGCGCAATGGGGCCCCAGTCCACACCGATGCGTGTGGGCAAACGCGCAAGCCCGCTCTCGTGATTGAAGGTCTCGACGCCCTCTAGCATGTCCAGACAGGCGTCGCACACCGCGATGCGCACGGCGCGATCCAGGCCGCGATCGGGCCAGATGGCCATCATGGCATCACCCACTACGTCGGTGACCAATCCATCATGCCGTGCCACTACCTTGAACAGCACGGCGAAGTAGCGATCGAGATAATCGGAGAGCGCGCTGGGCCGCATGCCTTCCGCAACAGATACGTAACGCTCTACGTCCGTGGCCACGCAGGCCGCCTGCAGGGACTCGCGCAGATCACCCAAGGAGCGGCGACCCGAGATCAACTTGTCGACGACCTCGGGCGGCACGAAGTGGCCGAAGAGGGTGCGCATCTGCCTGGCATAGCGTCGCGTTTGTGTATGTATCCAGGTACCCGATAGAATTAGGCCCAGGCCGCCCATCAGACCTACGGGGAGCACCATGGGAAGCCAGACTTGGGTGCGGGAAAAGGTCCAGGCTACTGCCGCGCAATAGGCCAGCATGATGCCAGCGACCCACAGCACTCCGCGCCAAATACCACGCGTGAATCCCATGAATGCGACGACCAGGAATCCGCCAGCGAAGGCGATGAGGATCGTCAGCCATTGTGCAGCGGGACGAATGCTGTCGCCGTGCAGTAGATTGGCAAAGGCGGTGGCCGCCAACTCCACGCCGCTGGTGTCCACGCCACCGTCACCGGAGAACACTGTATGAAAATAGTCATCCTTCTCCGGATGATGCAGTTCGGCGCGCCCGACGAAGACCACTTTGTCCTTCACCAGTTGCGCGAGACGCTGTGCCTGGGCCGGGTCCAGCGCCTCGTCGTAGCCGATATGTCGAATGCTGCCCGGCGGCCCGTAGAAATTGAAGTACTGCTCGGCGGGGCCGCCGTACATGCTGGCGAGGGCTTGGATGGCGCTGGCGGTGTCGACTGGCATTCCAGCCGCCACACGGGCGTCGAGAGCGCGCCGCACTTGCGTGAGGATGCCAGGCTCGCTGACAAACAATTGCCGGGTCAGCAGTGCGGCCGCCTCCGTAGCCCCGGGTGCGTCAATGCCCGCAAGCGGTTCGGACATCAACTCGCGCGCGGCAGGAGAGGCCTCGTTAAGCAGTTTGCGAAACGGTTCGTGGTGGGCGCGCAGATGCGACTGCACCGCCAGGCTGGGAAAGGTCGACACCAGCCACGAATTGGGCGCGAAGGCCAAAAAGCGGTCGAAGCGACCGGTTTCGGCATCGGGCAGCAGAAAAACCCCCGATCCGAGGGCGGCTCCTTCCAGATCTGCGCTCAAAGCGCTCAACAGGTCCACTTGCACCGTGTCCGTACGCGCGGACTCGGCGGCCGTGGCATCGAGTCGACGCGATAGCAACACGTTGCCGGCGCTGTGCATGCTCTGCGCCAGAATCCGGTCTTCTTCGGCGCGCACGTCGCGTGCGCCGCCCGGGAGACCCGGACGCGGCCGGAACAACACATCAAATGCGATCAGGCGGGCGCCCGCTTGGTGCAGCGTGCGGATCAGTTCCGCATGCACGCAACGCGGCCACTCCACCAGACGGGTCGGTGCAGGTAGCGCCTGACCCTGTTCCGGCGTACCGCCAATGTGCAGTGACTGGCAGCGGAAGTAGCGCTCCGGATCCGTCGAGGTGCGGATGCTGCGGGCGGCATTCTGATCGATGCGCACGATGACGGCCTCCTCCGGCGCAGGGCGCGGCCCGCGCAGGTGGAACAACAGCCCCAAGCCAATTTTCTGTTCGAGGCTTTTGACGAGTGGCAACAGGGAACCCAGGGCGCCAGCCGTGGCCCACAATAAGGCCATGAGCACGACCACATGTCCACGACGCAATGGTTGCAATGGCATCGATACCGCGACTGCTCAGAGATAACAGAGATAAGAAGGTAGCACGCCGTTACCAGCGCGGTTCGGTCAATGACCCATGCAAGGCCTCTGGTACCGACAACTCCTGCGCGTTCATTCTATCGACTAGCCATCGTCATGGCGAGCGGACTCCTTGCGCGCGCTATCATTGCGTTGCAGGCAGCAGCACAGCGACTTTCTCAGGGGTCGACATGATGAGTTGTTTCGCGTTGCGGGACCACCGTCTGGCCGCAACGGCCGCTGTTCAAATCTCACCTATCCACGTTGACACCGCTGCGCCAGTGCAAACCGCAGATCGACCTTACCTTGACCAAAGGGGGGCGCCGTACAAATCACTTCGTCCCCTTTGGAATCCCCCGAAGTTTGCCCCCGCGCCAAGAGCGCGGGGAATACGAGTTCACCGAGCCGTATGCGATATGCTGCGCGTACTCCTGTCTCGCGATGCGAAGGGCAATCAGGCTCTTGCGGTCTCGCGATTAAGCAACGATTGCGCAGCCACCTTCTCTTCCGGCGGATGAAGCAGGATCAGGTTATGGATGTTGGACTTTACTAGATTCCAACGGTCCCAGCGCTCCTCGCCTTCGGGCTTGCGCGGATCCAGAATCCGCAGCATAAAATCACTGGAGCCAACCACACCACGCACGCCGGCGATGACGTCGACGTGCATGGGGTGATCGAGCTGCCGTTGTACGGGCCGATTGTTAGTGATCTCTCTGACGATGAGAGGGAGGGCTCTATCCCAGTCATCGTTGATCTCCGGAGCCTTGGCGTCTATCAAGGTGGTCACCAACCCTTTGTCCGTACAAATTTGATCCAATCCCGCCGCTTGGCGTTTCGGGCGAGTGCCCTGGATATTGATGATCTCCATGTTATCCATTTTGGCGCCGATTTCTTCCTGAGCCACCTCGATGCCATGTCCTTTTAATATCATCTGTGCGGAAGCAAGGGCGCACCAATTGTCCCCCTGCTGCGCAAGGAGCGGCAGCGGAATGCATTTTTCAAAGGCCACAGAATCAGACTCCGCACCGCGGGCACTCCCGTCCTCTGCAGGCGCTGATCGGGCGCTCAGGGCGGATGCTTCCACCTCAAACTGCTTGACTCCGCCTTGCACGGCCTCGGACGCGATTGCATTCAGCGGCTTCCACGTGTTGTCACCTTCGCCCGCCTCGCGATAAAGTGAGACGGTGGCCAATTTCGGCTCCAGCAAGTCGACATAGCTGCGTTGCCCATCCTGATCGACCACCGGGACGCCCAAGCGCGGGTAGGCGTAGCATACGACCCGAGTCGGCTCCTCGGCGCGCCCGAGTCCACTGCGCTCGGCGTACGAAAGTGCCTCGCTCATGAGGTGAGCCCAATACGTCGGCGGACCAAGCGACAGGGAGATCACCACCGCGCCCAGCGCCTTATTTGCGCCGGTTCGAATACGCAGCGCCTTGTCCGCAGTGAGCGTCAGCACAAAATCACGGAAAAGGAGATTACCGGCGACATCGTAGATGTCTTCCGCGGTCACCGCGTCCAATGCGTGGTCGCGAATCGCGCCGTCGAGCAAGACCCGTAAATCCGGGTCTCTGATAAGCGGAATCGAAACGGACCGCGGATCAAACGAAGTACCCGCCTGATTGCCAAGATAGGCTTGTACCGCACCCGGCAGGACACGCCGAACAGCCTCTAGGGAAATCTGAAAATTCTCGTGGTCCATTTCGATAACTCCCTTCGGGCAGTTCGTCAGCAGATGCAAAAACAGCGTCCGCCGCTGCACTTGGAGCACCTGAGACTGCTGCATCCTCCAGCGCAATCGCGATCACCCTCGGCGCACCCGGGATTGACCTTGACGATGCGACCCGTTACTTGGCGCTCGCCGTTGAGTTCGAGGCGCTCGGAGTAGATCGAATTGCCATCCTTGTCGAAGTAGATTGCGGACACCGCAGGGCACGAGGGGTTGTCAACGGTAGTAACGTCCGTGGGCTGCAGTTGCGCACAAGGAGCATCCAGCTTGAGTTCGCCCGCTACGGACGAGTCGATCACTGACGGCATGACGGCGCCCAACAAAATTGCAATGGCGCATGCGCCGACAACGGATAGAAACCGGTGCGCGGCGATAGAGAATCCCATGGACAAACGATTGAAGCCGATGCGCTGCATGATGCCTCCTTTTCAGTAGTGTGACGTGAACTCGTATTCCCCGCGCGCTTGGCGCGGATGCAAACATATTAATCCTCAGAGCGCGTTTCGACCTCTAGAACGACAGCTGTGCGCGAATGTAGCCCACACGTTTGGGCACGTAGCGAGGCGAAAACTGATCTGTTTCCTGGTATCTGGATTCCGAATCGAACACGTTGTTGATGCCCACCTGTAGCGTCCCTATGCGACGTGGTAGCCGGAAGGACAGCAACAGGTCCAGGACGGAAAAGCGCTCCTTGCCGGCAAACGGCATGTTGGTGGGATCGACGAATGTTCCGCTTTGACGCCAGAGAGTCCAAATGCCGCGGGCGCTAACCCTCTCACCCAGGAAAACCGTCGCCGCCAGGGGTATCTGCAGCGTTCTTGCGTCGACGAAATACTCTTCGGCAGCATCCTCAATTTGCCGCTTGTAGCGTTGGTAAAAAACTTCGCCACTTAAGGCCACGCGAGCGTGCGGTATCCAATTGAGGTAGGCGCGCAGCAAGCGTTCCTTCCGTGCGACCTCATAAGAGGTACTCGTATTGGTATCAATGATAGGAACCATGAGGTTGCGTGCGGATACCTCTGCACCCGCGAATAGCGTGACGCCCAACTTCTGATCCAGACCCAGTCCCCAGCGGCGTGCGACGGTGCCGGGCGGATCGTTGAAGATCTGATTGAATCCGGCGACCTGGGTGGGCTCGATGCTCTGGTTGGCGGCAAGGATACGTCGCATGGCGCGAATGTACGCCGCGCGAAGGGTGGCCTTGGACCAGGGCTGAAGAATGATGCCAACCTTGGGATTGACTTCCGAGCGGTGAATGACGAACTCATCGAATTTATCCACACTGAGGCCCACCTGAACTGCCCGGACAAGCTTGTCCGGTGTATACGAGGCATATACATAGTGATTGCGCTGCTCGTGGCTGTCATCTGACAATACAAAAGGGCCGGAAGAGTCCTCGAATGTCACCACTAAGTTTCCGTTGAGATGGCCTGTTCCCACTGTTACATGCCAAACGTCGGAGTGAATCATGCTCTGAACTTCTATCGAGGCGTCCTCTGTTTGCTCCGTGAGAACAATGTCGCCTACCTCAAGAAACGCTGTACGGACCGTTTCAGACGCGGATACTCCTGACACCAGAAAATCAACATTGGGCGAGGGCGCGATTCTGGCGCCGAAGCGCAAACTCGACCGGGTCTCGTCATTGCGCCGCAAGGGTAGAAAGTTGGTTGGATCAAAGCGCAACGGAAGGTCCCCATGGCTGAAGTCGGAATTGCGCAGCTCTGCCTGCAGACTTAAACTGGGTATGGGCATCGCCTGGAGCAATACGCTGCCAATGGTCCGGTCGATATCGTTGTTCTGGCGGAATCCATCGGACTTATAGCGGAAGATCCCAGCCGTCATTGCATGCTTTTCTCCAAGGAGACTCACGCTCGCTTGCCCGCCATTCGTCCTGCTCTCACCCACCAGCCTATCGAGGGAGAATGCCGCTCCTTGACTCACAAAAAGTGGATTGAGTTCATACTGACTTGCCGTTGCCGGGCCGCTACTGCGAGGAATGGAAAGGTCGACGGCACTCCGGTGAGCCGGAATCGGATCCAACGTCAGCGGCTGACGTAGTTGCGCCTGCAGCAGTTCGCTGGACTGGGCCAGTTGATGGTTTGGCAGGGTGGCGAATGCGTCCGACAAAAATCGATGCGCCCCGGCGTTGCCCGGTTCCAGTGCAATGGAGTTGTAGGCCTCGGCCACGGCCAACTGCTGAAATCCCAAATCCCGATAGACCTGGGCCAGACTCACGCCACGTGCTGCCTGATCTTCGTCGAGCAGCAGCTTCGATCGATACACCGCGCGGTTGTTGTTTTTTTCCATGGAGCTTTGCAGTTCGCCCAACGCTTGCGCGGATTGGTGCTGTGTCTGCTTGAGAATAGCATCGTAGAAGTGCGGTGTCGGGTCCTTGGGATCCAACGCCTTGGCGAGGTCGAATTGCGCCAGTGCCAAGCGATTTCGCTCCGGCGTGTTCTCTTCGTAGTAAGCCTTGCCGGCGTAGCTGCGCAGTAGGGAGTTGGCTGGATCGAGGGCGACGGCGATTTCGATCTGCTCGCGTCCACCGGTCAGATCGCCTTGCCGAATCAGGGCGAGACCCATTCCAAGCCGTGGCAGAGGATCGGTGGAGTCCAGTTCGATGGCGCGGTCAAAGGCGTCCCTGGCTTGCGAAATATTCAGTTGCGCGAGATAGCCATACCCGAGTACGGCATGGGCTCGACTTTCCTGGGGATGAGCGGCCACGATGGTTTGCGCCGCCTGAGTCGCAGCCAGAATCTGCCCCAGGGTCATCAGCAATTCGGTAACTCGAATCTGTGTGACCACGTTCTCCGGTGCCAAGGCGGCTGCCTTGCGGGCGGCCGCCAGCGCCTCGTCCAGTCTGAAGTGCGCTTGCTGGGCGTAGGAAAGTGCCATCCACGCCCGGCTGGATTGATCGGAGAGTTCGACAGCCTGGTTTGCCAGACGCAATGCGTCGGCCTTGTCGTTTTTCACGACGGCGACGAGGGATAGCAGCGCCTGCGCATCGGCCGACAGCGCGGTGGAATCACTGGACGCCCTCAAAGCGGATTGCGCTTCGTCCACTCGTCCCGCGCGGAGCGCTCGCTGCGCGCGCGCAATCAGACAAGTCGCCCGTTTCTCCGGGGGCAACGCGGCACAATCGGAATCCACCTCCTGGGTGCTATCGCCGAGCGCCGGGTAGAACAACGCCCACTGCACGGCATCTCGGGGATTGACCAGTACCTTGACAGGAGACAGCGCCTCATTGGCGCCCGCCGCCGTAACCTGACCCGCTTCGAGGCGTTGACTGGAACTCTGAGACAGCAAACTTTGCGCGCTCATGCGCCCTTCGAACACGGAAAGTGTGGCACGGTCACAGGCCAGCGCCACTTGGAATTCGGTGCCTTCCACCGAAGCGTTGACGTAGGGTGTCTTGACGCGCAAATTACGCGGCACGCGTGTTATCACATGGGCGGCGCCACACACGTTGCCCACGACATCGCGTGGAACACGCTCTTCAAGATAGAGTTCGAACTCGGTTTCGGCCCCCGCCTTTCGTATCAGGAAGGTCGAATGTTGATCCAGTCGAACCATGGTTTCGGGCGCCAGCAACACGCCGGCCCGGCTGCCCCTTCCTGTGTGCAGGATGTCTCCCGCACACACGGCCGTGTTCAGACGCTTGAGCGGCGTCCATTCTCCCTTGCCCGCGCGTTTGATCTCGAGTTGGCCTTGAATCGATACGACACGGCCGAGAATCGGCAGACAGGCGTCTTGTGCGTGGCCGTGCGCTGTGTAGACGCACAGGGCGAGCAAGGCAAGACGCAGACCGACCCGCCAAACTCGGCCGATGTCCCCCGCCTCACGTCTCAATTGCCGCATCTTGTCCGCCACCGGTTTGGATTATGAGACCGCACCGCGTCGCATGATACCCCATGCCTGCGTCATCAGCGGACGTGCGGGGGAGACCCCGGCGAGACCATAGCGATCATCCAACACTGGATGCGTAGCGGAGGTTAGGAGCCGTAAATAAATAAAGGTATCAACTAGTGGACTGAGGTGATATGCTTATACGAGCATGGATCCTCTGCCCGAACTGGTACAGAAGTTTGAGTTGTTGTGGCCGCTATTGGACGAACGCACGCGTCGCATTATGGCGGCGAGTGAGGCGATGAATCTGGGCTTCGGCGGAGTTTCCGCGGTCCATCGCGCCAGTGGATTGTCGCGACGTGCCATTGCCAAAGGGATCCTCGAGCTCCAAGAACGTGCGATGCCGCCAGCGGGCCGCGTGCGTCGCCCCGGCGCTGGACGCAAGCCCATCACCGTGTCCGACCCGCTTTTGCTGGAAGCATTGGAAGCGATGATTGACAGCCAAACGCGAGGCGATCCACAGTCACCATTGCGGTGGATCTGTAAAAGTACGCGGACGATATCGCAACAACTTGGCCGCAAGAAGCATCCGGTCAGCCACGTGAAGGTTGCCCAGATTCTTCACGATCTGAACTACAGCCTGCAAAGCAATCGCAAGACTGAAGAAGGCGCGGATCATCCTGATCGCGATGCGCAATTTCGGCACATCAATGCCGCGGTGAAGAAATGTCTTGCGCAAGGCTCGCCCGTGATTTCAGTGGACACAAAGAAGAAGGAGATGATCGGCAACTACGACAACGCAGGGCAGCAGTGGCTTCCCGCGAAACGGCCCATCAAAGTCCAAGGGCACGACTTTCCCGACCCTGAAGTTCCTCGCGCCTTTCCCTATGGCATCTACGACCTTGGACGAAACGCTGGCTTTGTCAATGTGGGCACCGACCATGACACAGGCGAATTCGCCGTGGCCTCGATTCGGGGATGGTGGCGATCTGAAGGTCGGCGGATTTATCCGAAGGCGACAACGATTCTGATTACTGCGGACGGCGGTGGCAGCAACGGCTCGCGGTTGCGGCTTTGGAAACTGGAGTTGCAGAACTTGGCCGATCAAACTGGATTAGCCATTTCGGTGTGTCATTTCCCTCCTGGTACCAGCAAGTGGAACAAGGTCGAGCACCGGCTCTTTTCCTTCATCACCTCAAACTGGCGTGGAGAACCGCTGCGGGACTACGAGACAATTGTCAATCTCATCGCCAGCACCACCACGGCAAAGGGACTCCAAGTCAAGTGCCGACTAGATCGCCGAAAATATCCCACTGGGCGAAGAGTTAGCGATGAAGAAATGAGGCGAGTCAACGTCGAGCGCAATCGGTTTCATGGCGACTGGAACTACGTCATAAGGCCAAGATCTAGCTCATAGACTTGATACCTTAATTTATTTACGCCTCCTTACGCTTTGCCGATGAAGACCGAGAATACCTTGGCGGCCGAGCCGTCTTCTCGCTAAATTGATCCAGATGAAGAAGAATTACCGCGCCCGCGCAATAGACAAAGTCAGAGCTTCCCGAGATGGCCATGAGTTTCATGAAGCCTGGGCAGCGCGCAAGGCGCTGCAACTGGTCATGCCGACCGATGGACTCGTGGGAATTGCTATCGAAGGGCTTTCTCCCGCCGACCAAGCGAGTGCTTTAGCCGAAACGGTCGAGATCGCCGACCTTGTCCTCTACTACGGGAAACGTCCCACATTTAACGGAGCGCGTTCCATCGTCCTTGTCCAGGTCAAGTACTCGAAAAGCTTACAGACCGTTCCCTACCGTGCGAGCGATGCGAAGAAAACAATCCGCAAGTTCGCATTGGCGTTTAGAAGTCACAAGAGGGAACATAGCGCAAAGAATGTTGAAAGGAAGCTCGCATTCGAGCTGATAACGAACAGACCCATATACCAAGAGTT
>JANNFC010000052.1:0-17046 GCA_031379405.1 Betaproteobacteria bacterium
GCGCACCTCTCCACAGGCCTCGGCAAGATCACGCAAAGTCTCGACGATTCTGTGTGGCGCCTCGAATAGGACGATCACACCAGCCAAAGCCTTCAATTTCCCAAGGATTTCTCTGCGCTCGCGCCCCCGGCTAGGCAGGAAACCATGAAACGAGAAGCTTCCGGCATCCCAGCCCAGTACCGAGAGCGCACAAACCACCGCCGACGGCCCGGGAATCGGCCATACCCCAACCCCCGCAGCGCGCGCTTTCCCCACAAAAATAGATCCCGGGTCGCTAATGCCCGGGGTGCCCGCGTCCGTAACCAGCGCAATGGACTGTCCTTGTTGCATCAAGGCGACCAGGCGCTGCGCCTCGCGGGCTTCGTTGTGTTCACGCAAGGAGACAATCTTTGCGTTGATTCCATAATGCGCTAGAAGATGTCGCGTAATTCGTGTGTCCTCGGCAGCGACCAGATCGACCGCGGAGAGCACGTCCAAGGCCCGCAACGTGATGTCCCTCAGATTACCGATGGGCGTGGCGAGCACATATAATCCTGGCTCAATTCGATCGAGAGAATGACTATGCAACACGCACTTAGGCTCTTATTGAAGAAGAAATTCTCGGTAACGCTGCAATCCGCAGCACTCTCACTATACGTGGCCGCGCTCACACTCGCCATGCCCGCCGCCCACGCTCAACAGGGCGGTGATGAACCCACGGGGCACGTAGCGGTCATTCTGCCTATCAAGTCCGATTCTCTCGGGCGCCAAGCCGACGCGGTGCGCCAGGGCGTCCTCCAAGCCGCCGCCGCCAATCCGCAAGGTCTACCGGTCGTGTTGCACGCAACCAGCGATGACGCCAAAGAAATTCAAGCAATCTATGATCGTGCCGTCGACGCAGGTGCTCGCGCCGTCATCGGTCCACTTTCCCGCACGGCGGTCACCGCACTCATCCGAAACGGCAAAGTACGAGTCCCAACGCTAGCACTCAATAACCCGGAAGGTGAAGTAGTCATGCCGCGGAACCTCTTCATCTTCGGCCTTCAGGTGGACACCGAAGCACGCCAATTGGCCCGCATGGCCGCGCACAAAGGTTTGAAGCGCGTCTTTATTGTATCGGCAGACACGCCGGTTTCCAGTCGTATCGTGCAGGCGTTCAAGGAAGAATGGGCCAGCAAGGGTGGTACGGTGGCCGAAGAATTTGCCTATCATGCCGATCCCACCATCTTGTCCAAACTCAAGAATAGACCGCAGGCCACCCAAGCCGACCTCGTGTTGATGGCGCTCGATGCCAGCCGGGCAAAGCTCGCGCGCCCTTACATCAGCGGCTCACTCAATGTCTACGCCACTTCGCTGGCCTATACCAGCAACGACCCGCTGGATAACTTCGAACTCGATGGGGTGGTCTTTGTCGACATGCCTTGGCTGCTATTGCCCGATCACCCTGCCGTCATGATATATAACCAAGCTGCCGCATTTACCACCCTGGAAACCCAGCGCTTTTTTGCCCTGGGCATCGATGCCTACCGGATCGTCCAGGAAATGATCAAGCCGATGCTCAAAATCGACGAAGAACCTCTGGACGGTGTTACCGGTCTGGTGGTCAAAGGCGAGAACCAGCGCTTCTTGCGTGAGCTCACCCCGGCCGAGTTTCGGCACGGCATTGCGCGCTCCTTGGCGGATACCGCCTACCGATGAGTCCGACGGGCGCCGGCGCGGAGGATTCGGCCCTCGAATACCTCCGCACCCGGGGCCTGAGCTTAGTCACCCGCAACTATCGTTGCCGGCTGGGAGAAATTGACCTGGTCATGCGCGAGGGTGACACCATGGTATTCGTTGAAGTCCGCCTGCGCCGGCATTCCAGCTTCGGCGGCGCCGCAGAAAGCATCACCGCCAAAAAGCAACAGCGGATCCTCTCCGCGGCCCGTCACTACCTCACCCAGTTTCGAGTCTTACCCCGTTGCCGCTTCGATGTAGTCCTTTTCTCGGGAACCGATCCCGCTCAATGGATCCCCGACGCCTTTAGAGAATAACGTCGCGGGCAGGATGAATCGCGCCCTTGACCAAAAAAGGGCGCTGCGTACAAATCACTTCGCCCTCTTTGGAATCCCCCGAAGTTTGACGCCGCGCGAAGTGCGCGGGGAATACGAGTCGGCTCGCACGATGTGCAATAATTCCGTCGGCATTCACAGCCCCTTCTTGCATGGACATCGTCAAGCGTATCGGTAAACACTTCGCGGAAAGCGCGCAACTCAAGACTCAATCCGCCAAGGTGCTACCGGATCTGCTCGGCCAGGCCTCGCAGCGGATCGTCCAATGCTTGATGAATGAAGGAAAAATTCTCGCTTGCGGAAATGGGGGGTCGGCGGCTGACGCGCAGCACTTCGCCGCCGAGTTGGTCAATCGCTTCGAGGTGGAGCGACCGCCACTGGCCGCCATCGCGCTGACCACGGATAGCTCGATCCTGACCGCCATCGCCAACGACTACGAGTACGATCAAGTCTATGCCAAGCAAGTGCGCGCGCTTGGGGCTTCTGGCGACGTACTGGTGGCGATTTCCACCAGCGGCAATTCGCGCAGCGTGATAGAAGCTATGCTAGCGGCGCACGAACGACAGATGGCCGTCATCGGACTCACCGGCCGCAACGGCGGCATGATGGCCGAGTTGTTTGCCGAAACCGACATCCATATCTGTGTGCCGCACAACAATACGGCACGCATTCAGGAAGTCCACATCCTGTGTTTGCACTGCCTGTGCGATGCGATTGATTGCTTACTAATGGGAGTTGAGTAATGACTAATGTTCAGCGGTGGTTTCTGGTCGGTTCTATCGCGGTCCTGCCCGCCTTGAGCGGATGCATTCCGGTGCTGATTGCAGGCGGTGCCACGGCCGGTTATATGTTCGCGGAGGACCGACGCACCAGCGGAGTGTACGTGGAAGATCAGGGCATCGAGTTCAAAGCGGGAAGCCGCATCAAGGAACGCCATCCCGACCAAGTCCATGTCAACACCACCAGCTTTAACAGGGTCGTGCTGGTGACAGGTGAAGTGAGCAGCGAAGAAGTCAAGGCGAGCGTCACCGAAGTCGTCAAGAGCATAGAGAACGTGCGCAGCGTGCAAAATGAGACCGTCGTCGCGGGCGCCAGCGCCATGAGCGCGCGAGCGAACGATTCCTATACGACGAGCAAGGTAAAGAGCAGGCTGATCGGCACCAAGGATCTTTCCGCGACCCACATCAAAGTCGTCACCGAAAACAACGTCGTCTACCTGATGGGCTTGGTCACGCATCGTGAGGCGGACATGGCCTCCGAAGTGGCGCGGCAGACCTCCGGCGTATTGAAAGTCGTGAAAGTATTCGAATACATCGACTGACTCCGAGCGCAATTACAGTACCAACCGTTGTCCCGCACTTCGCAACTCGCCATTCCGCTCACCTCGCCGCATAACGAGGCGATAGGCATTCGAACAGTGGAACGAGAGACCGGGCTGTCGAAAGACACATTGCGTGTGTGGGAGCGGCGCTATGGTTTTCCGCAACCGACCCGTGACGTCAACGGCGAACGCATCTACACCCCGGAACAGGTTGAGAAGTTGCGCCTTCTACGGCGCCTGACCGAACGCGGCATGCGGCCGGGGAAAATCATATCCCTGGATTTGAGATCCCTTGAGAACCTCGGGATGAATCAATGCGCGTCCGATCAAGAACGTCCCGATCTCGCCCGCTTCCTGGCGCTACTGCGCGAGCCTGACGTTTCCAACTTGCGCCGCCATTTGACGCAAACTTTGATGCGCCAGGGATTGCACTCCTTTGTCCTCGATACCGTTTCGCCACTTAACGATTTAGTCGCCGCACATTGGATGCGAGGCGATCTCGAGTTGTTCGAAGAACATCTGTATGCGGAGCAAATGCAAGGCGTGTTGCGTAGCGCCATTCATGCCATACAGCACGCAGGCAGGGCGCCATGCGTTCTGCTCGCGAGCCTGACCAGCGAATCGCGCACGCTGCTCATGATGGAAGCGGTGTTGTCGGTAGGCGGTGCGATATGCGTTCCGCTCGGCGCGCAGACGCCCGTTCGGGAAATTGCACGCGCCGTCGGCGCGCATCGGGCGGACGTCGTCGGCCTCTCGATCAAAGGCCTGAATCACGAAACCACCTCCGGTCTCGCCGAGCTAAGAACGCTGCTGGCGCCGGGAATCAAAGTGTGGGCATGTTGCAATGACTGGTCCCGTCTAAAGAGGCCACCGCAGGGAATCGAGTTCGCCCATATTCTCCAGCAGGTCCCCGACCTGCTCCAGCAGTGGCGATCCAGTCGTGGTCAGTAGTCAGCCTCCTATAGCACCTGAGTTCGAAGGCAAAATCGTCGCGCCCGCGGACATTGTCACCCGCTGCGAAGGACTTATCCGAGCGCGCGTCTTTACCAACGGCTGCTTCGACATCTTGCATCGCGGTCACGTCACTTACCTCGCGCAAGCGCGCGCGTTGGGCGCAAGTCTAGTCGTGGCACTGAATACTGATGAGTCCGTGCGCCGCTTAGGCAAAGGCAGCGATCGGCCCATCAATAACTTGCAAGATCGCATGGCGGTGATCGCCGCATTGCAGTGTGTCGACCTAGTGACTTGGTTCGACGAAGACACGCCCCTAAACCTCATACTTCGCTGCCGACCCGACCTACTCGCGAAAGGTGGCGATTGGTCTCCGGAAAAGATAGTCGGCGCGCCGGAAGTCATGTCCTGGGGTGGTCGAGTACACTCTATCCCCGTTGTCCACGAACGCTCGACCACACACCTAGTCGAACGCATCCGATCGTTGTAATCGCTTGCAGTGAGCCGCTTTGCCCAGGCGCGAAGCGTTGTGAGGAGAACTTTGCATGTCTACCCCAGCGTCCAGCACATCGCCGTCGTTTCGCCGCGATGTATGGAGTCTTATCGGACCTTTCTGGAGATCCGAGCAAAGGAAAACCGCGTGGACGCTACTGATTTCGATATTGGCGCTAACTCTTGGACTGGTCTATATCGATGTCCAATTCAACGATTGGTACAACCGCTTCTACACAGCCCTTCAGCACAAAGCGAAAAAAGATTTCTTTGTGGAGATGGGCTGGTTTATGGTGTTGGCAGTGGTGTGGATCATCATGTCGGTGTATGCAACTTATCTAACTCAGAAACTGCAAGTACGCTGGCGCACCTGGCTCACCGATTCGCTGCTCGCTGAGTGGCTGAATGCACGAACCTACTATCGCCTGCAGTTGAAGGATCAACAAAAGGACAATCCGGATCAAAGAATCGCCGAAGATTTAAAGATATTCGTGGACAGATCGCTTGATCTTTCTCTGGGATTATTGAGTGCAGTCGTAACGTTCGTTACGTTTGTCACGCTGTTGTGGAATCAATCGGGGCCACTAACGTTCTCCGTGGGTACGTTCACGGTGAATATCCCCGGTTATATGGTCTGGGTCGCCATGATCTACGCCGGAGTGGGCAGCTGGCTTATCCATCGGGTGGGACGGCCCTTGGTCGCCATTACCAACGATCAGCAACGCTTTGAAGCGGACTATCGGTTTAGTTTGGCGAGATTTCGCGAGAACACGGAAGGGGTCGCCCTTTATGGAGGAGAGAGGCAAGAGCTCGATCAACTCGATGTGCGATTCCATAGCGTAGTGAAAAACTGGCTTCAGATGATGAGACGGCAGAAAATCCTTGGCTTTTGGCAATTCGGCTACGGGCAGCTCGCGGTGCCGTTCCCTTATCTGGTGGCGGCACCGCGTTACTTTGCGGGCGCCTTCGAATTGGGCGGTCTCATGCAAATCGGTAATACGTTTGGTCAAGTCAAAGGTTCCCTTTCCTGGTTTGTAAACTCATTTGGTACGCTCGCAACATGGAAGGCGACCTCCAATCGTATCGTGGACTTTCGTCGATCGATTCTGGAGGCTAGCAAAGAGGCCCTCGCAGATCAGGGCCCACAAGTGCGTTCAGAAGCGCAAGACACCGTCGTACTGGATGGCCTCGCCATTCGATTGCCGGACGGGTCTCCCGTCGTTACAGCGTCGTCCTTCGCAATGAATCCGTCGGAGCGCCTGCTCATCAAAGGTCCCACGGGGTGTGGCAAGAGCACACTGTTTCGCGCGATTGCAGGCATTTGGCCCTTCGGGCAAGGACTCATCAAAGTACCCGAACGCTTCGGTGCGATGTTTCTGCCTCAACGTCCCTACTTTCCATTGGGAACCTTGCGACTTGCCTTGTCTTATCCGTCTTTGGTCGGCGCATTCCCCGACGAGTTATTGCGTGATACCCTGGCCGAAGTTGGTCTTGCGCATTTGGCCGTGCATCTTGACGAAGAACGTTCGTGGGGTATGCAACTATCCGGCGGGGAGCAGCAACGCATCGCTATCGCGCGCGCGCTACTGCAAAAGCCGCGTTGGCTATTTCTCGATGAAGCAACCTCCAGTCTCGATGACCAAAGTCAGGAGAAGATGTACACCGTCATGATAGATCGTCTGCCTACGACAACCATTGTGAGCATCGGCCATCGACCTGAGTTAGCTCGCTTCCACCACCGCGTGGTTGAACTCGTGCCTACTAGTAAATCCAACGGCAGTCATCTTGTTGTTCCACCAGGCGACATGACGCGTCACCTAAGTTTGTCTTCCTAGTTGCCGCTACCTCACGCCAGTCCTATACTGGCCCAACGGATTCTGCAGCCGGTCCTTGGGAACCCCGCGAGGCTCGACTATAGATTCCTAGTGTTTGATTCCTAGCATTCCATTCCTAGCTTTCGTGCATGCCGTAATTGGGAGGAGAGAACCATGGGGCAGTTCCGAAGCGAGCACATCCGCACCATTGCCATTGTCGGACAAGGGGGCGGGGGTAAAACCACGCTCATCGAGCAATTGCTGGCCCGCAGCAAAGCCATCACCGTGGCGGGGGCGGTGGAAAAAGGCAGCACTGTGTGCGACTACGATCCCTTGGAGAAGACTCACGGTCATTCTCTGAAGCTAGCGGTCGCGCACACCACCTACCAAGACACCCTCGTCCACCTGATCGATACGCCCGGGTATATGGATTTCCTCGGGCAGGCGCTCCCCGCGCTTTCGGCTGTCGAAACCGCCGCCGTCGTCATCAACGCCCAGAGCGGGGTGGAACTTATCGCCAGCCGCATGATGCAGTGGGCGGGTGAACGCGGACTGTGCCGCCTGCTCATCGTCAACAAGATCGATGCGGAGAATGTGGATCACCAAGCCATCCTCACCGAGTTGCAGGAAACTTTCGGCAAGGAGTGCCTTCCCATCAATCTGCCCTCCGCAGGCGGAAAGAATGTTGTGGACTGTTTCTTCGATCCTTCTGGCACATCCGAGATCATGTCCGTTGACCAAGCACATACGGCGCTGGTGGACCAAGTGGTGGAAGTCGACGAAGATCTCATGGCCCTCTACCTGGAGCAGGGCCACGTCACGCCCGAGCAATTGCACGCGCCCTTCGAGAAAGCGTTGCGTGAGGGACACTTGATCCCCGTATGTTTCGTTTCCGCACGCACGGGGGCTGGTCTGGATTTGTTGTTGGATATTTTTGCGCGCCTGATGCCCAATCCGGCGGAGGGAAATCCACCCGTGTTCATAAAGGGCGAAGGCGCTGAAGCCCATCCCTTTCTGGCGGAGCCCGACGCCGACAAGCATGTGCTGGCGCACGTATTCAAAATCGAGATCGATCCCTTTATCGGCAAGCTTGGCGTATTCCGTGTGGAGCAAGGCACCGTAAAGCCGGGCATTCAGCTGTTCATCGGCGACGCCCGCAAACCTTTCAAGGTCGGGCATTTATATCGTCTGCAAGGCAAGCAGCACATCGAGGTGGACCAAGCGCTCCCAGGTGACATCTGTGCGGTGTCAAAGGTGGACGACATTACGTTCGGCGCCGTCTTGCACGATGCGCCGGAAGACGATCACATTCACATTCGCCCGCTGCAGTTTCCCGCGGCAGTTTTCGGCCTCGCGGTGGAACCGCAAAAGCGCGGCGACGAAAGCAAACTGATGGACGTGCTGCACAAACTCGAATCGGAGGATCCGAGTCTGCGCGTCGAACGCAGCGCCACCGCGCATGAAACCGTCATTCGCGGCTTGGGTGAGCTGCACCTACGGCGCGTATTGGAAAAGATGGAAAAGAACTATCAGCTCATCCTGAACACCCATCCTCCCCGCATCGCTTACGTGGAAACCATCAGTGCCAAGGCGGAGGGCCATCATCGACACAAGAAGCAGACGGGCGGAGCTGGGCAATTCGGCGAGGTATTTTTACGTGTAGAACCCCTACCGCGCGGCAGCGGTTTCGAATTCGTGGACGACATACACGGCGGCACCATCCCCGGCCAATTCCTGCCGGCCGTGGAGAAAGGCGTACGGCAAGCCCTCGAAGCGGGGCCAGTCTCGGGCCATCCCGTACAGGACGTGAGAGTCATCGTCTATGACGGTAAGTACCATGCGGTCGACTCCAAGGAAGTAGCCTTTGTCTCCGCCGGAAAGAAAGCTTTCCTGGACGCATTGACCAAAGCCAAGCCCGTCGTGCTGGAGCCCATCGTGAACGTCGACGTCTATGCGCCAGCCGCCGCCATGGGTGACATTGCCGGCGAACTCTCGGGCAAACGCGGTCAACTGAGCGGCAACGACACCGGAGGCAACGGACTGATGAAGGTGTCGGCACGCGCGCCGCTGGCGGAGTTGGAGAACTTCCAGTCGCGTCTGAAATCCCTGACCGGTGGTCAAGGCTCCTACACGCTGGAGTTCAGTCACTACGAACCGGCACCTCCGAACGTACAGTCTCTGCTCGCTTCACAGTACAAACCTGCCGCGCACGACGACTGATAAATCGTCGAAATTCTAAAGGACTACGGGGCGTCAAAAACGCCCCGTGAAGCGCTGGGACTTCGCCGAGGTTTGCCTCGCGCCAAGCGCGCGGGGGGTACGAGTTCAGAATTCCGCACCGCGCGCTTCTCTGCGGAGCGCGGGGCAACTCACCTGACGAAGATCGGCATTGCTGAACTGTGCCTTCACTTCGGTCAGCCGTGCGATCACCTCGGCATCGGGATCAGTCATGTAGAACACGGTGTGTGTGACGCGTTGGTCTTGCCGGCCCACTTTCGCGCCTTTGACGCCTTTCCTGCCAAGATCGTCCAGATACTTCTCCGCCGCGGATTCAGTTTTGAATAGTCCTAATGAGATTGCGTTCTTCCACGGGCTACTGTCGTCGAAAACATAATGTTCCCGGACGCCCAATTTCTCCAGATCCCGCGCTCGCTTTAGGGCTTCCGCGCGCGTGGCGCGTGGTGCGATGTACACCCACCATCCCGCAATGACTGGAATTTCCACGCTCGACATGCGACTACTCAAAGACAGTTCATCAAGCATACGACGGGCAGAGACGGTTTCCTGCACGTTGAAGGGGCCGAGTTCCAGACAACGCGAAGGGACGGCAATGTTGCGCGGTGTAGGCAGGACTCGAATCAGGTCCGAGTTGAGAGCCCTCGGATTGGGAGGCCCCGGTGAGGCCGAGGGCCGCAGACTGAGTGCAAGCACCAGGAAGACGTTGAATATCACCAGCACTATCACGCTAGCTCGCACGCTTAACCTGCCTGACTGGCGACGACGATCAATCCTTCCAACACCAGATTGGGTATCAGAGTCACGTTTCGTTCAAGCGTCGGTTGCAGGTCGGCGGCGCCGCCACCGGTGATCAGCACTTCGCAGTCGTGTTCCCCCGAACGCCGCAACGCCTGCTCGACGCGTGCCAGCGCTCCTCCCACCGCGAGGTAGGCTCCAGTGGCGATGGCATCTGCCGTGTTGGTAGGCAGCAGTCGAAATTTTCCGGCTTGGCGTTTGAGCGCTGCCGTATTTTTCTCCAAGGAATCTGCCATCACCAGCGGACCGGGGATGATGACGCCACCCAAGAATTCGCCAGTGGACGTCAAAGCATCGATGGTCACTGCGGTCCCTGCGCTCAACACGATACAACCGCGGCCGGTGCCCTCAAAATTCTGCATGCGTCGGCGGGCCGCAATCAACCCGATCCAACGGTCCGCGCCCAGTTGTTCCGCATCATCGTACCGACTGACAACTCCGCATTGCTCGCGGCGGCTAGAGACCCATTCGATTTGGCATCCAAGCGTTGCTACCGCTTGCACGATATCTCGTCCAGGATCTGCGCCCGCGACGTTGCAACCGATCACCTTGCTTGGGGGCGTTTGATTGCCCCAGACCACGGATAAGCGTGCCGCATCGGCGCTCGGCAGCGACCCTAGCGACCACCATTCGCTCCCATGATGAATGCCCCACTTGATTCGGCTATTGCCAGCATCGATGGCCAGTATCATCATGGCAGACTAGCTTTCCAAAGGGCGCAAGCTAATATCCCCTGAATAGATTCTCTTGTGCCCCTGCGCTGTGGCCAACAACAGTGCGCCATCTTCGGCTATGCCACTCATCACACCCTTCTCGACATCACCGTTAGCATGCACCAACATGACCGGCTTGGAAAGGTACGCCGCGTGCGACGTCCACTCCTGCCGAAAACGATCGAATCCCTGTAACTCGAACTGGTCCATCGCTTCGTAGAGGTGGCGCAAGCTTACACCCAGTATGGTGCTGCGATCGGCCACGACCCCGATGGAACGCAGGTCGCTCACCGGTTGATCGATCGAAGATTTGAGTTTCTCCGACATCCGCACGTTGAGCCCGATGCCCACTACACAGGTCCCTAAGCTATCTCGCTCTGGCTGCGTTTCGATCAGGACGCCCCCGAGCTTCCCGCCCGCGCCGATCAGATCGTTGGGCCATTTCAAGGCAACATCGCGTGCATTCAGTTCGTGTAGCGCACGCACGATCGCCACTCCGGCCACAAGGCTCGATGCGGCCGACACCATCCGACGCTGGCGCAGATGAAACAAAACGGAAAAGGTTAGCGCATTACCCAGCCCCGAGCTCCAGGGGCGACCGCGACGCCCTCGCCCGCGGGTTTGCAGTTCCGCCGCCACGACCAGTCCGCTTTCGATGGGACGATCGGCCACACCCAGGACCGAATCATTGGTCGAATCCACCTGGTTGAATATGCGTATCTGGCATTGATCGGCGCGATTGCCCAACGCCCGCAGGGTTTGATCGGACTCAAGCCAGTCGATCTTGGCCAGAAGCTCGTATCCCCGGCCTCGAATGGCGGAAATCTCAACGCCACACTCTCTTGCGTCTTCCATGGCCTGGATCACATCCGCCCGACTTACTCCATAGCTCTGCGCCAACTGCTCCGCAGTCCTCAGCACCCCCACCAAAAGATCGCGCAAGATCTGGAACATCAACGTCATCGTTATGCTCGCTGCTTTATTTATCGTTGTTGCGGTCGTACTTCTATTTGTACGATTTGTATGATTTGTACGCGCGTTTGTGCTTGGCAGTCGTTTATTTCTTGTTCTTTCAGCATCTGCCACGACATTGCATTTCCCCGTCGCGCGCCATTGCCTTCGACCCGCACTTTAGCAGAGCAAGAGGTCGATTGGCATCTAAGACATTGTCCTACAAAGAAATATGCGCGCAGCCCCGCACAAAGTCACCAAGGAAGGCGTGCGCAGAATCCTTGCAGCCCGTTGATTTTAGCCCGATGAACGCGATCTCTCTACGTATACAAAGCGGGGATACACGGTAGGGGACACCCTTACCTGATCGCAACACCGCGCAATGACTCTGCCATAATCCTCGGACATCGTGCAAAACCTAAGACCCCAGCGCGCATCGGAGGAAATCGCTTGAAGTTCATCGGCCAGCTACTCGGAAAACATTTGGCAAGATACCCGTCGATGCAGTTGCTGGATATCTACAAGCTTCTGCATCAAGCGGCCTTGGGCAACAGTCACGCTGTGGGCAGCCCGGGGGAAGTCGCTCGCCGGCTAGAAGAGGAAATCGCTTGCATGGGAGAAGGCCCCTCGGAGCCACTCTGGGAGCCCATCTCACCCGATGGTCGCCTGGTGCGTGTACATCTTCGATCCTATGTGGCGGACAAGCACGATCTCCAAGCTCTAGCCGATGCACACATGCGTTCGCCCGAGACTTGTCCGCCGGCACCGGAAAGACTCGCTCGATTCTGCGGCTGTCTCGGCGATCTCGCGAGCGAGGGAATCCTCCCATTCAACCGCGATGACGTCATTACCTGCTTCGACGAGATTGCCGAGCAAGGATTTCCGGCGGTGGGACACACGAAAACTTATCGCGAGAACTACAAACCCGCCTATCGTGTGGTCGACATTGAACTGCTGCCGCCTTCTATGAGATCAACATGATATTTACGACGACGATTCGAAGCATCGCACTGGCAGCCATGGGTGCAGCGCTCGTCCTGCCTGCACCCATGGTCGCGGCGGAATACCCTGTCAGACCTATACGCCTGGTTCTGGGTTTCACCGCCGCCGGGAGCACGGATATCATTGCGCGCATTCTCGCCGAACATGCGAGCCGGCGCCTCGGCCAACAAATCATCGTAGAGAATCGCCCCGGTGCGGGTGGCAATCTTGGAACAGACTTGGTTGCGCGTGCCGCACCCGACGGCTACACCCTCACGCTTTGCACCATCGGCACCTGCGCCATTAACTCCGCCATCTATCCCAAGCTCAACTACAATATCGAGCGCGATTTCGTACCGATCATCTTGACTGGAAGTGTCTCCAACATTCTGGCGGTGAACAACGACGTGCCGGCGAGAACCGTCAAGGAATTGGTGGCGCTTGCCAAGACCAAGCCCGGCGGACTGACCTACGCATCCTCGGGATTCGGCACCTCGCCGCACTTGAACGGGGAGTTACTCAAAGACATGGCCAACATCGAAGCCGTGCACGTTCCCTACAAGGGCTCGGCCCCCGCCATCATCGACTTGCGCGGCGGCCAGACGCATTTCTTCTTCGACAACGCGCCTTCCATCCTGCCGCACGTGAAAGCGGGCGCCGTGCGCGCCGTCGCCGTTACCGGACCCAAACGCATACGAGCGCTGCCGAATGTGCCCACCATGGAAGAAGCCGGATTTCCCGGTTTCGTGCTCACCGCGTGGTGGGGGCTGCTCGCACCTGCCAAGACACCGCCCAACATCATCGCGATGCTCAACAAAGTGATAAATGAGGTGCTGAACGATCCCGCCGTACACAAGAAGCTGGAAGATCAGGAGTTCGAAGTTATCGGCGGCACACCGCAACGCTTGGCCGATCATATTCGCAGTGAGAACGCGAAGTGGACCAAGCTTGTGAAACAGCGCGGCATACAGGCCGAGCAGTGAGGATCAGCGCCATCGAGACCATTCGGTTGCCCGATCGGCCGAATTTATTGCTCGCACAGATTCACACCGACGAAGGTCTCATCGGATTGGGCGAAACTTCTCGCGGTGCGCGCGCGGTGGAAGCACAACTTCACGAGATCGTTGCACCTTATCTGTTGGGAAAAAACCCTTTCGACATTCAGCTTCACAACCAGAAGTTGATGAATGCGTACTTGGGTTTTTCCAGTAGCAGCGCGGAGGTGCGCGCGGCATCCGTGGTCGATATCGCGCTATGGGACCTCATGGGGCAAGCGCTTGGTCAACCCATTGCGCAGCTATTGGGTGGGCAATCGCGTGAGCGAATCAAGGTCTACAACACCTGCGCGGGATATCACTACAACACCAAAACCGTGCAACGCCGAGCGGTGACGGCAAGCGACACACCAGCGCTCGCTGAAGGCCCCTACGACGATCAAGTCGGATTCGTCCATCGCGCCGATGAAGTAGCGCAAAGCCTGTTGGACGAAGGCATCACCGCCATGAAAATCTGGCCCTTCGATCCGTACGCAGAAAACACCGACGGCAGTTTCATTTCGCAAACCGACCTCAACGTTGCCCTGGAACCCTTCCGAAAAATACGCCGTGCGGTGGGCGACAAGATAGAAGTGATGGCGGAGTTTCATTCATTGTGGAACTTGCAGCAAGCCAAACAATTGGCGCACGCGCTGGAGGAGTACCGTCCTTACTGGTCGGAAGACCCCATCAAGATGTGCGACCCCGTCACGTTAAAGGAGTATGCACGCTCGACAAAAATTCCCGTGTGCGGCAGCGAAACGCTCGGCGGCACTGCGCCGTTCCGAGACATGCTTCAACAACAAGCCGTGGATATCGTTATGTTGGACGTGGGATGGTGTGGTGGCCTCACCGAAGCGCGCAAGATCGCCGCATTGGCGGAAGCCTATCAACGCCCGGTGGCTCCACACGATTGCAATGGGCCTGTGGTGTGGGTCGCGTCCCTGCACTTCATGCTTCACATCCCCAATGCGCTCATCATGGAGGCGGTGCGTGCCTACTACTCGACTTGGTACAAGGATATTCTGACCGAGTTGCCGGTTGTGAAGGGAGGCTATATGTATCCATTATCAGGCACTGGGTTGGGCACGAAATTATTGCCTGACCTTCTATCGCGGCCAGGGGTGATGATCCAGCGCAGCGAATGGAGCGCGTAAGGTCTGGTGCAAGCACCACGTGGGTGTAATTCGCTGATTAAGTGATCACGTAGACTGGCGATGTTGCCCTACAATTGGTCCTTATCAGCTTCCCGTATTTGGGCATGGCATGACACATCCTGCTAAGGTTGCGGAGTTTTCAGCGCACGAGTATCTCCGCTGGGAGAACGATCAATCGGAAAAGCACGAGTACTTTCGGAGGAAAGTGTTCGCGAGGGTGGGGGCGACTCGCCGCCACGTCACTGTCGCCATGAATCTTTCCGCGCTCTTATTACCGCACCTCCGAGGTACGGATTGCCGGGCCTACATGTCAGACATGAAGCTCAGGATCGAGGCTGCCAATGCGTTCTTCTATCCCGACCTCTTGGTTACTTGCGACTCGGACGATCATACCGCCGAAACCTATCTAACGGCACCTGTCCTGATTGTCGAGGTCCTGTCGCCGCCCACTGAGGCCTACGACCGCGGCGAGAAATTCGCCGCTTATCGGTTGATCCAGCCTCTAAGGGAATACGTTCTGGTGGATTCCGACACCCGGCGCATTGAAATCTATCGCCTTGACCCATCGCGAAGATGGTACTTGTCCGAGCCGAATCAGGAAGGTGGGTTTCGGTTGGAGAGTATCGAGCTACCCCTATCGTCACACCAAGTTTTTGAGAACGTGTAATCCTGCGTAGGAAAGCTTTCCATGTGAGGAGACTTATGGCTGCCAGTTCAAGCGATATGCGTATTCGTGAAGTCATTGGTTACCCGACTTCCTTTCCCGTCAAAGCCGAAGATAGTGTCACGCTTGGTATTGGCCGCGCGGTGAAACGCGACGCGGTGGTGGTCAAGGTCACTACCGAAGGTGGCCTGGTGGGATGGGGCGAATCCCACCATGGACGCTGTCCCGGTGCCGTGGCACATATCGTCAACACGACGTTGCGCGGGCTGGTGGTGGGGATGGACGCCCACGACGTTGTGGGCATCTGGAATAAGATCTACGTCAAACAACTTGGCAGTCATGGAATGGGGGCGGCCACCTGTCTTGCCATGTCGGGCATTGATATGGCGATTTGGGATATTCGAGGTAAAGCCACCGGCCTGCCTCTGTACAAACTGCTCGGCGGGACTTCGAAGCCGATTTCCGCCTATGCGGGAGGGGTATCGTTGGGCTATCAAGATCCCGCATCGTTGGTGGCCGAAGCGATGCCTCACATCGAAGCGGGGTACAGGGCGATAAAACTTCGAATCGGAGACACCCCCAAGCGCGACTTGCAGCGTGTGGCCGCCGTGCGCAAAGCGCTTGGCGAGGAGATCGATATTTTGACCGACGCCAATACCGGCTACACCGTGGCCGATGCGCGTGCCGCCATGCCGGGACTTGATGCGAATGGTGTGGGTTGGCTGGAAGAACCTTTCCCGCCCCACGACTACGAGAGTTATCGAATCGCAGCGCAATGCGGCCGCACACCTTTGGCCGCCGGAGAGAATCACTACACGCGCTTCGAGTTCACTCGGGTACTCGACGACGGCTACATCACCATCTTGCAGCCAGACCTTTCCAAGAGTGGCGGTATCACCGAGTGTATGCGCATCGCACATCTCGCCTCAGCCTGGAAGCTGAAGATCAACCCACACACGTCCATGACCGGCCTCAATATGGCGGCCTCTATTCACTACCTTTGCGCCATCGACAATCCTGGTTATTTCGAGGGCGACGTCTCCAAGAACAACTTGTTTCGCGACAAGATGGTTAGCACGCCTTACACCATCGACAAGAGCGGCTGCGTACGACCCTTGGAAAAACCCGGCTTGGGGGTAGAGTTGGACGAGAGCTTCCTGGCCGCTCATCCCGTCGTCGAAGGACCCGCCTATGTCTAATCTTGTACTCACCGAACGCTCCGGCACCGCCGCCATCGTGACACTGAACCGACCCGATGCGCTCAACGCCGTCAATCACGAAGTGCGCATGGCACTCATCGAAACCATGAACGCGCTCAATGCCGACGATTCTGTCCGCGCCGTCGTCATCACGGGTGCCGGCGAACGTGCCTTTTGCGCCGGCCAGGATCTGGCCGAATCCATGCAGTATCAAGGCGACGAGGTGAGTGCCTGGCTGGAGCGCCAGCACGCCATGTATCAATCGGTGCGTGCGCTCGACAAACCTTGCGTCGCTGCCATCAATGGCGTGGCCACCGGTGCGGGTTATCAGATCAGCTTGGTAAGCGATCTGCGGGTGACGCATCCGGACGTGAAGATCGGTCAGCCGGAGATCAAGGCGGGTCTTGCCAGTATCGTGGGGTCATACATGATGACGCTGCATCTGGGCATGTCGCACAACATCGAGATGTCGATCACCGGCGATCTCATCACCGGGCAGCGCGCCTATGAATTGGGATTGGTGAATCACCTTGTGCCGCGCGATCAGGTTTTGAGCAAATCTCTCGAACTGGCAGAGTCATTGTCGAAGATGGGTAAGACCGCCATGTGCTTGACCAAGCGCCGTTTCCGCGAACTCACCCAACCCGGCTTCGACGGCGCGCTGGTTGCGGCGAAGCAGTATCAAAAGGAAGCCTACGCCAGTGGT
>JANNFC010000646.1:0-27538 GCA_031379405.1 Betaproteobacteria bacterium
ATTGGGACAAAAGTGGCGAAATCGGTCCCAGACGAGGCGCAAACCGCAGCGAGGTTGAACACCTCGCGAGGATTTGCAACGAAGTATGGGGCCGATTCTCGCCATCTTTTGTGCCGTTTAGAGTGAAGCACTACACTAGGATACCCCCTCCGCTAGGATGCGCCCGAGCGGTACTACATCACCTCGGGACACAGGCATAATGTGTGGACCGAATCAGCAATCTCTCGGAGGGAAATCGATGCAAGCTTTTCTAGGAAGATCCAGACTGCTTGGCGTGGTCGTCGCGATGGCGTGGATGCTCAGCCTCGGTTTTCCGGTTCCAAGTGGTGCTCAAACCCCATCAGGCCCTCCCATCAAAATTGGCGCCGTGATCGCTTTAACCGGGCCCGGCGCCGGGTTGGGCATTCCCGAGCGCAATGGCATGCTGCTCGCGGAAAAGGTTATCAATGAACGCGGCGGCATCAAGGGCCGCCCCATCAAGCTCATCATCGAGGACGATTTCTCTAAACCCGATATCGCTAAGAGCAAGGCGGAGCGCCTGATACACGACGAGAAAGTGGTGGCGTTGCTCGGACCATCGCTGACGGCCAGCACCGGCGCCGTCGGTGCGATGACCAATGCCATTCCGTTGGTGCATATTGTCTTTACCGGTCTTGGCCCACAAGTGGAGAGCACTTATAAGTCGATGTTCCACGTTTTGCCACCGCACACCTTGAACGCGCGTGCGCTGTTGGAGTACGCCACCAAGGCCCATGGCGCCAAGCGTATCGGGGTGTTGCACGACTCCGGTTACGGCAGCGTGGTCATGGGTGCGATGAAAAGCGTTGCCTCAAACTATCATGTCGAGTTTGTCGCCACCGAGAAATTCGAAGTCGGCGCCAACGATGTCACGACGCAGGCCGCCAAGGTCAAGGCCGCCAATCCGGATGTCGTGCTGATCATCGCCACTTCACCTATCCCCTTCCGTAACGCCAAGCAGTTGGCCATCAAGGCGCCGATCCTGGCGGCCATAGGATCGGCGACCTATGAGTATGTGAAGGGCATGGGAGAGTTTGCCGACGATATCACCTTCGCCGAGTTTCTTGTTTCCGAAGATCCTTTGCCGCATCAGAAGGAGTTTACGGAGTTGTTCCGCAAGACCTATAACGCCTATCCCAAGGCCTTCGATGCAGCGGGTTGGGACGCGCTCCACGTACTGGCTAAGGCCTTGGCGAGCGCCGGCCCCGATGCCAAACCGGACGTGCTCGCGGCCGCGATCCGCGGTCCCCACCAAGGCGTGCTGGCGGCTTACAACTTCGCGGCAGCGGACATGACGGGGATCGCATTGTCGAGCTACACCTATTCAAAGCTGGTAAAGGGGAAATTCACGCGGCTGCAGTTCGTGAATCCTTAAGCCGGGTTTGGCGTAGTTCGAAAAATGCAACCATTTAGTTCTCCGTTGGCAGTTGTGTTGAAACGGTGTTTGTCGGCAATTGATGAGCACTACTGATTATCCAACGCCATCGCCAATCCCCTTAGGGCCGGCGTCTCCGCCAATATGACGTAGGTGGGAACCTGCGCCACGTAGCTGGAAAACCGGCCTTTGTGCTCGAAGCGTGAGCGGAAGTTGGAGTGTTCGAAGTAGTCCCCCAACTTGGGCACGACGCCGCCACCGATATAAACCGCCGCACGAGCGCCAAGGGAGACAACAAGATTTGCCGCTGCCGTGCCCAAGGCGGCGCAGAAGATTTGGAGGGCTTCCGCGCACTGTGCATCGTCGGCGCACAGCCCGAGGGTGCTGACTTGCTCCGGGTTATAAGTTCGCGGCACGAAATGATCGATTTCGCACAGCGCTCGATAGATGTTCACCAGACCGGGGCCACTTAGCAAGCGTTCCGCCGACACGTGACCAAATCGCGCGCGCAACACTTTCAGTATGGCGTCTTCGCGCTCGCTCATGGCACTGAACGCTACATGCCCGCCTTCGCCCTGCAGAGGAATCCAGCGATCACCGCTCGGAATAAGGGCAGAGACCCCAAGCCCGGTGCCTGCGCCCAACAATGCGATGGGCGTTGCGCGCACACCATCTCCGCGTCCCACTTTGCGCAGTTCTTCTGGCAATAGTCTGGGCAGCGACAGCGCAAGGGCGGTGAAGTCATTGATGACCAGAAGCCGGTTTAACTTCAGCCGGCGACGTGCTTGTTCGATGGAGAACGCCCACGGGCTGTTGGTGAGCTTGATAAGATCGCCAGTGACGGCGGTCGCCACAGCCATGGCGGCGTCGGTGATCGCCGGATGGCCGACTTGCTCGAGGTAGTACGCCACCGCCTCCTCCAGCCCGCGAAAATCCGCGCATTGAAGGTTGGTTTCGTCCTGAGGCGTAAAACTAGCTTCAGGCAGCAATGCAAAGCGGACGTTGGTGCCTCCAATATCCGCCAGCAGTCTCATGATCGAAACTCAGCCGTGCACTAGGCTCTTGGCTTTAGCCACCACATTCTCGGTGGTGAAGCCAAAGTACTTGAACAAGTCTACCGCCGGAGCGGATTCGCCGAAGCGGTCGATGCCAACAACCTCGCCCTCAAGACCCACGTACTTGCGCCAGTAATCGGTGACGCCGGCTTCGATGGCCACTCGGGGAATTCGTGCTGGCAATACGCTGCCCTTGTAAGAAGCATCTTGCGCATCAAACAGCGAGGTGCAGGGCATCGAGACAACTCGTGCCGCGATGCCTTGTTCGCCCAGCGCCTTCTGAGCGCACAGCGCCAAGGCGACCTCCGACCCGGTGGCAATTAGCACGACTTGCGGATTGCTCGCCTCGGACAGAACATAGCCGCCCTTTCGGATGGCGGAGATCTGGGCGCCGGTGCGCGCGACATGCGGAAGGTTCTGGCGCGACAGCAATAGAGCGGAGGGTCCTTTGCGCCGCTCCACGGCCGCCACCCAGGCAACGGCGGTCTCCGTGGCGTCGCACGGACGCCACACGTCCATGTTCGGAATAATGCGTAGACTGGCCGCGTGCTCGACGGCCTGGTGGGTCGGGCCATCCTCGCCGAGCCCGATGGAGTCGTGCGTGAATACATAAATGCCCCCCACGCCCATGAGCGCCGCCATGCGTAGCGCGTTACGCGCGTAATCGGAGAATACTAGAAAGGTGGCACCGTAGGGTATGAACCCGCCATGCAGCGCCAACCCGTTCATGACGGCGCACATGCCGAATTCGCGCACGCCGTAAAACAGATAGTTTCCGCCGCCGTCTTTCCTGATGCCTTTGGACCCGGTCCATAAGGTGAGATTGGACCCCGCCAGATCGGCCGAACCCCCCAGCAATTCGGGCAGCAAGGGAGCGAGGGCTTCAAGCGCATTCTGCGACGCTTTTCGCGTGGCGATGGTTTCGCCTTTGGCATTGACCTTCGCGACGATTTGCTGGGTGTGGTCTCGCCAATCGGCAGGCAGTGTGCCCTTGACACGCCTTTCGAACTCCGCCGCTTCCGCGGGGTAGCTGCGCTGGTACTGCGCAAATCGCTCGCTCCACACCGCTTCGAACTTGGCGCCGCGTTCTGTCGCGTTCCAGGCAGCGTAAATATCTTGCGGGATGTCGAAGGGCGCGTGATTCCAACCTAATTGCTCACGAGTTGCCGCGATTTCCTTATCGCCCAGCGGCGCGCCATGCACAGCACCGGTGTTGGCTTTGTTGGGAGAGCCTTTGCCGATCGTGGTGCGACAACAGATCAACGTTGGGCGCGAGGTTTCGCTCTTGGCGGCACGAATGGCGGCATCGATCGCCCCGACATCGTGTCCGTCCACGCCACCAACGACGTTCCATCCATAGGCTTCGAAACGCTTGGGCGTATCGTCGGTGAACCATTGGTCGATATGCCCCTTCTCCGAATCGATAGAGATGCGGTTGTCGTCGTACAGTGCAATGAGCTTGTTTAATCCCAGGGTACCGGCCAACGAACAGACCTCGTGCGATACGCCTTCCATCAAGCAGCCGTCACCCAGAAAAACGTAGGTGTGGTGATCAACGATGGCGCACTCCGCCTTATTGAAGGTGCGCGCCAATTCTCTTTCGGCTATCGCCATGCCCACGGCGTTGGCGATGCCCTGGCCCAACGGCCCCGTAGTGGTTTCCACGCCCGGCGTCATACCATGTTCGGGATGCCCTGGGGTCTTGGAATGCAATTGGCGAAAACGCTTTAACTCATCGATCGGCAGATCGAAACCGGCCAAGTGCAACAGCGCGTACAGGAGCATGGAGCCGTGGCCGTTGGATACGACGAATCGATCCCGATCAGGCCAGTACGGATTGGAGGGATTGAAGCGCAAGTGGTGATTCCACACTACCTCGGCGATTTCGGCCATGCCCATGGGCATGCCTGGGTGGCCGGAATTGGCTTTTTGCACCGCGTCCATCGCGAGGGCGCGAATGGCGTTGGCAAGTTGTTGTCGGGTTGCCATGGAGTTTATTCCTGAAAGAAAACCCCAAACTTAGTGGTAGAGTTAAGTGCGGGGGGAGTGGAGTGCGAAAGCGCCGGATTATAGGCGATGGTTTCCCCGAACCTGGGCGGGGCGAAGCCTGGTTGGCTTTACACCCTTACTCCTTGCGTGGGATCTGGATGCCTAGCTGTTTGAGTTTGCGATAAAGATGCGTGCGCTCCAGGCCCACCCTTTCCGCCACTCGGCTGATGTTGGCACCTTCGCGAGCCATATGGTACTCAAAGTAGATGCGCTCGAAGGCCTCCCGCGCCTCGCGCAAATCAGTATCCAACGCAACGGACTCCAGGGGGTTACTTGCTGCCCGTGCATCCAACCGAGCCAAGGAGCTGTTGATGTCCGCCAGGGTGATTTCATGACCTAATGCCAGTAACGCGACACTTTTCACGACGTTTTCCAATTGCGCGATGTTGCCCGGCCAATGAAACAAGCGCAGTGCATTAAGCGCTGCGGTACTGAACTGACGGGGCGGCACTTCCTTGGCTTCGATGTAGCGGCTCAAGATCAAACGCGCCACTTCCGGTGTGTCCTCGGGATGTTCGCGCAAACTGGGCACTCTGACGCTCAACGGACTCAGTACACTGTACAAGCGCGCATCGAATTGGCCCTGCCCCACCAATGCGGGCAAGTCCTTGGACGTGGTGGAAATTAGCCGCGTGTGATAGCGATCCAGCTTGGCGCACTGCTGCAGCAAGTTCTGTTGCTGTTGAGACGTGAGCGCACTAACTTCATGAAGGAATAGCGTACCCTCGGCAGCCTGGCCCACCAGGTCGTTAGCCGGATCGTCCAGCAAGGATGGCCATTCGGGCGCTATCCAGGGCGTGTTAGCGTTGTGCAGAAAGCGCGCACACAACGTTTTACCCACTCCCGGTTCGCCGGTAAACATCACCGGCAAAGGCAGATTGCGAATGTTCTCCAGTCGCAGCTTGAGTTCTTGCAATAACGGTGAGCGGCCCAGGTACGCCATCGACAATCCCGGTTTACTGGCGGTTTGTCCCTGGCGCAAGGCCTGTCCGACGGTACTCAACAGTTTTTGCAGCGCAATCGGTTTTTCAAGGAAGGCATAGGCTCCGATGCGAGTCGCCTCAACCGCCGTGTCAATGGTTCCGTGACCGGACATCATAACCACGGGCATGGTGAGCTGCCCGGTGCTCGCCCATTCCTTGAGCAAGGTGATGCCGTCGGTATCCGGCATCCAGATGTCGAGCAAGACCAGATCGGGTCGATTGCGCGTTCGCATCAACCTCGCCTCGCCGGCGCTTTCCGCTAGGCGAACTTGGTGTCCTTCATCGTTCAGGATTTCCGAGAGCAACTCTCGAATGCCGATTTCATCATCCACTACGAGTATTTGACTCATGCCATCACCCGACTTTTACTTTTCCCTGTGCGACCGCGACGGGCTTTGGTATTTCAGCCCAGGGTATGGTCACGCCTACCAATGCGCCCCGATGGGGGAGATTCTGCAGCTCGATGTGTCCGCTATGCTCTTCCACGATACGCTTGACAATGGCCAGTCCCAACCCCGTCCCCTTGGTCTTGGTGGTGACGTAAGGTTCGAACAGGCGTCCTAATAATTCCGCCGGAAAGCCCGGGCCGTTGTCGATGACGCTGATGCGCGCGCCTGTTTCCAGCGGCTCGGTGCGCACTTCAATGCGTGCTTCGCTTTGGTCCGCGACCGCTTGCTGCGCGTTTTGCATCAGGTTGTGAATCACTTGGCGCAGCCGCGAGGGATCGCCCTGTATCGGCCGCAGACTCGCGCACAGATTGCGTTGGATGGGCGGACGATTGGCTTCATACAGCGACAGGATCTCCTGCACCAATAGGTTCAAGTCGACCACTTGGAGTCTTGTTTCGGGCGCGCGGGCGTACTGACTGAAGGCGTCCACCATTCCCTTCAGCGCCGTCACTTGATTGACGATGGTGCGAGTTGACCGGCGCAGCATATCCACGTCTTCTGCCGGGACCTTGTCTAACAAGCGATGTTCCAGCCGTTCTGCCGAGAGTTGTATAGGCGTAAGGGGATTCTTGATTTCATGTGCAAGGCGTCGTGCCACTTCACCCCACGCGGCGTAGCGTTGCGCCTGCAGCACGCGCGTGATGTCATCGAACACCACCACATATCCGCCTTCAACGCTGGGTTGCAAGCTGGAGCCTCGCACAAGCAGCACCTTGGTGCCAGCTTCGGCCTTGAACTCCAACTGCGTCTCCCACGCCGCCGAACCTTCCTTGGCCAAAAAAGGAATCACTTCGCCCGCGACATGCGCAAGTCTCGCCTCGTGCAGCCCCCATTGCGAGATGGGCTTGCCGATAAGCGCGTCCAGTTCAACGCCGAGAATCTGCGCGGCGCTGGGATTGAAGGAGCGTAGTTGATAGTGCGGATCCAGAGAAAGTACACCGGCGGACAACTTCGCCACGATACTTTCCAGATAGGTCTTCGCAGCCTGCAAAGCCTCCTGATTCTGCATGACTTCGCTTTGCGCTTCGGCCAATTGAATGGTCATGGTGTTGAAGGATTCCGTCAGCACACCCAATTCGTCATGCCGGCGCACCGGATGGCGCAAGCTGAAATCGCCTTGTGCCACCGCTCGCGTGCCCGCCGCGAGGGCGCGCAATGGCGCGGCCAGCCGTTCGCTGAAAAGCACGGCCAGTAACAGTGCCGAAAACAGCGCCAGCAGGAGTGCCAACGTCAAGGAGAAACCGTAGAGTCTCTTGAGCCCGGAACGGGACAATTCGAGTTCCTGATAGTCCCGGTACATGGCTTTGACTTGCTCCGCGTCTCTTGCCAGGGTGGTAGGTACCGACTGCACCAGCTGAAGCGCGAGCAGTTCTCCGCCTCTAGGATCCACCGGCACCACCACGCGCAGAAGATATCCGCTACCCGAATCCGATTCGATGCCCTTATATGCTTGCAGCAAGCGCACATGACGCAACGACTCCGCTTTCGGAAGGAGCGGCATCAACCCGCTCTTCTCGTTGCCGGAAAAAGTCACCAGCGTCCCATCGAAACGAAATAGGGCAACCTCCTGCACACCGGACTGTTCACGCAACTCATTGAGAACGGATACTTGGCGTGATACGTACTGGCGCTCCAGAGCGTTGGCCATGGCTTCGGCTTTGCGCGCAAGCTCTTGCAGCAAGTTGTCCAGCACCGTACGCCCAAGATTCACGCCGCTTTCCAGGGCCTTGTCGACGCGCACGTCGAACCACGATTCGATACTGCGATTGAGGAACTGGACCGAAACACCGTAGACCAACGCGCCGGGCAAAACAGCGACGGTGGAGAACAACAATACCAACCGTAGTGTCAACTTGGAGCCGAAAAGGCCCGCTTTCAGGCGGCGTCGCAGGATCAGTAGTTGGTAGCCCACCAAGCCCATCAGCACCAACACCAATATCAGTGTCACGCCCAATAGGATGGGAAGATTTTGGGCGAACATGGGCGTATTGCTGGCGGCGCCCAACAAGAGATAGAGCATCACGCCGCCGAGGCCCAGTAAAGAGGCCACCAGCAGCTGTACGCCGCGGCTGGCGAACCTTTTACGCACGGATCTTATGGTGGAGTTCATGGCTTGAAAGTCCACCGATACCAATCCGAACTCAGATTCCAGTCGCGCGACCCCAGGGCGTTAATCTGCAGTGGCTTGGGAAGTTGCGACGTATCGAGTGACATACGAATCCCGGCGATATAGACATCGCCAGGCGGCACCCCATCGCGTGCGGCGATGATTCGGTTACGCGTGCGTCCCAGTACGGCAAGGGCCTCTTCCAAGATGTCGAAGTTCTGGTGTAGCGCTCCCACGCCTACCCGGTACTGCCGCGTCAACACGTTGTATGACAGCTTCTGCTCGTTACGATAGGAAGCGATGCTCTTGTTCCATAAATTCAGAAAATACCAGCGCGGGTACTCGAGTTCGAACTCCGTTACGAAAATGAGCGGCACGCCGCGTACGAGGGCGTCTTCAAGGACATGTCCCAACGCGACATCGTAGGTGGCATTGAACATGTAACTGTTCTCGTGCGGCACAATCTCGGCTGACTTGATGACGATCCCTTCCGCCCAAGCGCCGCGCACGCTCAACACGAACGCACACAGCATCGCCAACAAAAGGTTCGCTGAAAACGCGCGACGCTGTTGCGCCCTAGTGCTGCGTCTTGGCGAGTAAGGCGTAGTAAAAACCATCATTCGTGGCGCTGGGCTTCAAGTGTCCGGCGCAATCCAGCGGCGGGCCGCTAGGTGCAAGCGCTGCGTCGCGCCTTCCTTCGGTGAAACTCGCAATAACTTCTTCATTCTCCGCCTTGAATACCGAACAGGTAACGTAGAGCAATTTACCACCGGGTTGGATCACCTGCCAAAGTGCATCGAGCAATCGGCGCTGCTGCGCGGCAAAGCGCGGGATATCATCGTCGCGTCGCAGCCACTTACTGTCGGGATGGCGACGCACGACGCCAGAGGCACTACACGGTGCGTCCAGCAGAACACGATCGTACGCTTTGCCATCCCACCACGCGGAGAGATCGGCAGCATCGGTACATACCAAGCGGGCATCTAGTCCGAGTCGATTCAGTGTCTCACGAATCCGTTGCATACGCGCGGGATTCACTTCCAGGGCGGTCATATCAAGTTCGTGGGTTTCCAACAGATGTGCTGTTTTCCCGCCGGGAGCGGCGCAGGCGTCGCATACGCGCATGCCATCGCGAGCGTCCAGTAAGCCTGGCACCAACTGAGCACCGTAGTCCTGTACGGAGACCCATCCCCGATCGAAACCGGGCAATTGCTCCACCGCAACCGGGTGATCGAGAATGACCCCCGATTCGCCAATCGCGGTTGCGGGAAACTGCTTTAGAGCAAGGGCCTCAAGGTAATCCACGGGAGAGATTCGGCGCCGATTTACTCTTAATGTCATGCCGGGTCGCCGATTACCCTCTTCCAGCAGTGCGGTGCAATGCTCGGGGTGATCCTGTTTCAAGCGCTCGATCCACCAAGAGGGGTAGGAGTAGCACGTGGACGGGACGGACCGCACCTTCTCCTGCAACCTGTATTTTTCTCGAAGGAATCGGCGCAGGAGGGCGTTTACCAGTCCTTTGGCCCAGGGTATGCCGAGGACACGCGTCGCGCCGACTGCTTCGTTCACGACGGCGTGAGGTGCGTTTCGAGTGTAACTCAGCTGATAAAGGCCGATACACAACAGGACGCGAAGACTGTCGTCGGTGACTGGCTTGCTAACCATCAGATCGACATACGCCCGCAGCTCGGACAGGTGACGCAGCGTTCCATAGCTTAGATCTTGAATGGCGCCGCGATCGCCGGGCGCGAGGTTCGATCTGGCAACCCACAGCATTTGCAATTTTGCCGTGAGACTTTCGCCGCCCAAGACTGCGAGAACGACTTCGACGGCGGCTTGCTGATTCTTTTGCACGGTGAGAATCGCGGGCTAGGGGCCTACGATAGCACCAGGCTGTAACGGTTGACCGCGCAGGAAATCGGCAGCACTTTGCCGATTGCCCCCCGCTTTCTGCACTTCGGTCACCCGAAGCACACCGTGTCCACAGGCGATATCGATACCTTCAGGGGATGTGGCGAGAATCTGTCCGGGGGGCACGCCAAGCACAGAGTCTGCGCTCCGCACCTGCGCGCGCCAGAGTCGCAACAGGACAGTCCCCAAGTTGGTGAAACACACCGGCACAGGGTTGAAAGCGCGGATCTGCGCATCGATTTGATGCACACTGGTTTGCCATTGGATGCGCGCTTCTTCCTTCAATATCTTACGTGCGTAGCTTACCCCCTCGCTGGGCTGTAGCTGGAAATATGCTGTGCCCGTTTCGAGTTGCGCGATGGCTTGAACGATGAGCTTACTTCCCAGATCCGACAATTTGCCATGCAAGCTTCCACCGGTCTCATCGCAGACGATAGGCACACGTTCACGCAGCATGACCGGGCCGGTGTCAAGGCCTTCATCCATGCGCATGATGCAGATGCCTGACTCCTTATCCCCCGCGAGGATCGCGCGTTGGATGGGTGCGGCACCCCGCCATCGCGGAAGTAAAGAAGCGTGGATGTTGATGCATCCTTGTGGAAATAGCTCCAAAACGCTAGCAGGGAGGATGAGGCCGTAGGCGGCCACCACCATAACCTGCGCACCTTGGCGCGTGAGTACATTTCGAGTCTGGTCATCTTTCAAAGAGGCAGGCTGAAGCAGCTCGATGCCGTGGCGCAGTGCCAGCTGTTTGACTTCGCTTTGGGCGAGCTTTTGCCCTCGCCCGGCTGGCCGGTCAGGTTGAGTCAACACCAACGGTATGTCATGTCCCGCTTCGATCAAGGCGACAAGCGCCGCGGCGGCAAATTCCGGCGTACCAGCGAACAGTAGTCGCATCGGTCAATCAGAGTCGCATCGATCAATCAGTACGCCGGTGCCGCTTCTTGAGCTTGCTCAGAATGCGTTTGCGTTTCAAGGGGGATAGGTATTCGACGAAGACTTTACCCTCTAAATGATCCATTTCGTGTTGTACACACACCGCCATGAGGCCCTCGGCGAGCAGGACAAATTCCTCACCTGCGACGTTGAGTGCTCGTACGGTGACTTTCTCCGCGCGCGTAACTTGCTCGTAAATTCCGGGTACGGAAAGACAGCCTTCCTCACATTGCGCTTCGCCGATGCGCTCGACGATCTCCGGATTGATGAGCGCCTGCAGTGCGTCCCGCGTCTCGGAGATGTCGATAATGATGATCTGCAGATGGACATCCACTTGGCTGGCGGCCAATCCGATGCCGGGGGCGGCGTACATGGTTTCGGCCATGTCCCTCACTAGCACACGTATGCGCTCGTCCACAGCGCCTACCCTCTGGGCGACAGTGTGTAGCCTTGCGTCGGGCCATTCCAATATGTTCAATAGAGCCATGTTCTAAAAGAATAAAATGGACTTCTGAGCAGGGTTAATACCGCGTCCTTGACCAAAGGGGGCGCTTCGGATCGACGACAAAATATCTGCTGTAAAGATTCTCTCGCGAGCAGTCGTTAACGCAGCAGAGACACCGCCGGATCATCGACCTATGCGCGCCATGAATCGAATTATATCGACTACACTTCTACTGACCCCACTCTTGCTTTCGCCCTTGCTGCCTGTACGGGCTGGCGCTGCCGAAACCGACAGCATGCTAAAGGACGACCCACCTACCCGTTACGTGGTGGAAAAAGGCGACACGCTATGGGATATCTCCTCGCGATTTCTGAAAAGTCCCTGGCGTTGGCCCGACATTTGGGGGATCAACAAGGAAGACATCAAGAATCCTCATCTCATCTATCCGGGGGATGTCATCATCCTGGATTTGAGCGGGGCGACACCACGCTTGCGCTTGGAAGGCATGGCGGACGGGGGCCAGTCACGCTGGGCAGGAGCGGAAAAGCTCTCGCCCCAAATCCGCTCTCAGGATCTTTCCGCCGCACCCATTCCCACCCTCCCGGCACGCCTGATTGAGCCCTTTCTTGGCAAGCCGCTCATCGTGGACCCCGATGCCGTGCGACGCGCTCCGCGGATCGCCTCCACACCCGATGAACGCGTAGTGGTCACGGCTGGAGATACGGTTTACGCGGAAGGAATCAAAAAGAACGAAGGGCGACGCTGGACGGTTTATCGCCAGGGTCGCCGCTTTCAAGATCCTGATACGCGTGAGTTATTGGGTTATGAGGCCATCTATCTAGGCAATTTCGAGGTGACCTCCTTTGGTGAGATTAGCGTCGGTACCATTACGAAATCTTTGCAAGAAATAACGACCGACGATCGCCTTGCGGTTTCCATTCCTTCCTCTGCAATTCCCTTCGTGCCGCACTCGCCAAGCAGGCCGATTCGGGGTAAAGTCGTCGCCGGTTCCGATAACTCGGTGGGTGAAATTCCACCTCTAACGACAGTCGTTATCAATCGTGGCGGGCGCGATGGCATGGAGGTGGGGCATGTACTGGGACTGTTTCGATCTGAAGGCATGGTAACCGCTTCCAACGGCGGGAAGGTTCTGCGTCTGCCCGAAGAGCGTTACGGCGTGGCGATGATCTACCGCGTATTCCCGCGCATGTCCTATGCGCTGGTGCTGAACTCCTCGCGCCCCGTACATCTCAATGACGTTGTACAGAATCCTTAGGCACTCTGAGTAATCCTTCCGACTCCGATGATGAGAGCTGGCTAAGACTCTCGTTAACTGAAGGGGTCGGCAACAGCCACCTACATAAGCTGCTTGCTGCCTTTGGGTCAGCGAGCACGGCGCTCGAGGCTGCGCCCTCGCAACTCTCCAGTGTGGTTGGAGAAACGGCGGCCAGAGCCTTACGAGCCGGTTGCGATAGCGAGCGCTTGGACAAGGCGCTGAAGTGGCTGCAAGCACCGGCTCATTTTCTTCTTACTCTTGAGGCGTCTGATTTCCCGGAGTTGCTCCTGGAAACCGGTTACCCGCCACCACTTCTCTACGCCATCGGACGGCGCGAGCTTCTGAGGGCGAAGAAGCTGGCAATTGTCGGTAGCCGTAATCCCACCGCACAAGGAGAGAAGAACGCCTTTGCCTTTGCACATGCGATGAGCGAGGCCCGTCTAACGATTGTCAGTGGCCTCGCCCTGGGAATCGATACCAACGCGCACCGCGGCGGACTGGCCGGAGAAGGTTCCACCATAGCGGTTGTAGGGACCGGTCTTGACCGCGTCTATCCGGCGCGCAATCGCGAACTCGCCAGAACCATAGCCAGTGATGGCTTGCTGTTATCCGAATTCGCGTTGGGTACCCCGCCCACGCCGGGCAACTTCCCTCGCCGCAATCGCATCATTAGCGGGGTGTCACTAGGCTGTCTCGTCATCGAAGCTGCCATCAGTAGTGGATCGCTCATCACTGCCCAATTCTCGGTTGAACAGGGCCGCGACGTATTTGCTGTCCCCGGCTCGATCCACTCGCCCCTGTCAAAAGGATGTCACGCCTTGATCAAGCAGGGTGCTAAGCTGGTAGAGACGGCGGACGATGTATTGGAAGAGCTTGGTTGGGGTGGTGCCAAGCAGGACTTGAAATCGAGCAACGACACTTCCCTCGCCTTTTCGCCCGAGGAGACAGCGCTGTTACTGGCGCTAGGTTACGATCCTGTCGACCTTGACAGTCTATGCGATCGCACAGGAGTATCGGTGGAAAAACTGAGCGCGCAGTTGCTCCAACTTGAACTGGCGGGGAGAGTCGTGGCACTGCCGGGAAACCTTTATCAACGGGTTTTTTGACCGCTATTGAATTCTCGCCGGCCGGACCAAAGCTTACAAAGTTGCTAAATGCCCGCCGCTGCACTTATCATCTGCGCCTTTTTCCGATCGTTGATATGCGAACGGGATCGCTTCTACTAAACCAACTTACCTATGGCCAAAGCACTAATCATCGCTGAGAAGCCCTCTGTCGCCAATGACATCGCGAAAGCGCTGGGCGGGTTTTCCAAACACGATGGATACTTCGAAGCCGATCGTTACGTGCTTTCCTCCGCGGTGGGTCACTTGCTGGAAATGTACGCGGAGGACGACCCCAAGCGCGGCAAGTGGACATTTACCCATCTTCCCGTCATACCGAAAAACTTCGCGCTACAGCCTATTGCCAAGAGCGAAGAACGGCTGCGCTTGCTCAATAAGCTGATCAAACGCAAGGATGTGACCGAACTGATCAATGCCTGTGACGCCGGACGTGAGGGGGAACTCATCTTTCGCCTGATCGCGCAGAATGCCAATGCCAAGCAGCCCATTCGACGGTTGTGGTTGCAATCCATGACGCCTGCCGCGATTCGCGAGGGATTCAGCAATCTGCGAACAGGGGATGAGATGGAACCCCTCGCCAACGCCGCTCGCAGCCGCTCCGAAGCCGATTGGATCGTGGGCATCAACGGCACACGGGCCATGACCGCGTTCAATTCCAAGAGCGGGGGCTTCTATTTGACGACGGTGGGTCGTGTACAGACACCGACCCTGGCCATCGTCGTTGACCGCGAGAAAGCGATCAAAGCTTTTGTGACGCGCGACTATTGGGAAGTACGCGCCACATTCGGAGTCAAAGCCGGCGAATACGAGGGCCGCTGGTTCGACCCAAAGTTCAAGAAGCTTGAGGACGATCCCGAGCGAAAGGAGAATCGACTTTGGTCGCGCAAGGCAGCTGAGGCCATTGCCGCCGCTTGCAAAGGCAAATCGGGGGAGGTCAGCGAAGAATCAAAACCTTCCTCACAGCTCTCGCCCTTGCTTTTCGACTTGACTTCTCTGCAACGCGAAGCCAATGGCCGCTTTGGGTTTTCCGCCAAGACCACGCTGTCAATTGCACAAGAGCTCTACGAAAAACACAAAGTCATCACCTATCCAAGGACGGACTCTAAACACCTGCCCGAGGACTACCTCAAGACCGTGAAGAGCACGCTTTCTTCCATGGAGGAGCGCAACAACACTCAACGCTTCGCCGCCAAGATTCTCAAGCAAAGTTGGGTAAAACCTAACAAGCGGATCTTCGATAACGCCAAGATCAGCGATCACTTTGCCATCATCCCGACGCTTGAAGTACCGAAGACTTTGAATGAAATTCAAGGCAAGATTTACGACATGATCGCTCGGCGATTCCTGGCGGTTTTCTTTCCAGCGGCAGAGTATCTGATCACCACCCGCATCACCGAAGTCGAGAAACATTACTTCAAAACGGAAGGGAAAGTGCTGGTAACGCCCGGCTGGTTGGAGGTTTATGGGAAAGATGCGCAGGGTGAAGACGCAAATTTGGTGGAGGTGAAGAAAAATGAGAAGGCGCTAACACGGGCCATCGAAGCGGTAGGCTTGCAAACCCGACCGCCAGCGCGCCATTCCGAAGCAACGCTACTGACCGCCATGGAGGGCGCCGGCAAGCTGATCGACGACGACGAACTGCGCGAAGCCATGGCGCAGAAGGGTCTAGGGACCCCCGCGACTCGCGCTGCCATTATTGAAGGATTGATTACTGAGAGGTACTTACTGCGTGAGGGTCGTGAGTTGATACCGACCGCCAAAGCGTTCCAACTCATGACATTACTGCATGGCTTGGGGGTGACCGAATTGACCCAACCCGAACTTACCGGAGAATGGGAATACAAGCTCGCGCAGATGGAGCGCGGCAAACTCAAGCGCGAAACCTTCATGAAGGAGATTGCGCGCATGGCCGCTCAGGTGGTCAAGCGCGCCAAGGAATACGACAGCGACACTATCCCGGGTGATTACGCGACATTGAAGGCCACGTGCCCGCATTGCAAGAGTACGGTGAAGGAGAACTACCGGCGCTTCGCCTGCGAGAAGTGTGACTTCTCCATCACCAAGACCCCGGCCAGCCGACAGTTCGAGATCGAAGAGGTCGAAGACCTGTTGACTAAGCGCGAGCTGGGACCGGTGCAAGGGTTCCGCTCGAAGTTAGGCAGGCCCTTCGCAGCCATCTTGCGCATTGTGCCCGATGAAGAGAACAACAACTTCAAACTTGAGTTCGATTTCGGTCAGAGCAATAGTGAGGAGGGTGAAGAGGTCGATTTTTCCAATCAGCACGCCCTTGGCAGTTGTCCGAAATGCAGCGGTGCGGTGTATGAGCACGGAATGAGTTACGTATGTGAGAACACGCCAGCGAAACGGTGCGATTTCCGCTCCGGAAAGATCATTCTGCAACAGGAAATCTCCCGCGAGCAAATGGAGAAGCTACTCAAGGACGGAAGAACAGACTTGATCACCCGATTTATTTCCAAGAAAGGGCGACCATTCAAGGCCTTCCTGGTGAAAGGCGCGGGCGGGAAGATTACTTTCGAGTTCGAAGCTCGGAAGAAGGCTGCCGGAAGCAAGGCTAGCGGAAACAAGGCTGCCGTTGCCGCCGTAAAAGGGGAAACGGCCGCGCGCGCCAAGACGGCAAAGCACACTGGCGAGACTGCAGCCAAGCCTCGCAGGAAGGCTGCTTAAACGTCCAAGTTACGCACACCCAAGGCGTTCGATTCGATAAACGCGCGCCGCGGCTCGACCACATCGCCCATCAAGGTCGTAAAGATCTCGTCCGCCGCGATGGCATCTTCAATTTGCGTGCGGAGAAGACGACGAACGGTGGGGTCCATGGTGGTTTCCCACAACTGCGTCGGGTTCATTTCTCCGAGACCTTTGTAACGCTGTATCGCGATACCTCCGCGCGCTTGGTCCAATAACCAGTTTAGGGCCTGTCGGAAGCTTTCCACTTGCTGGCCTTCTTGGCCGCGCTTGATGTTGGCGCCTTCCTGCACCAAGCCGACCAGCAGCTTGCCAACTTTGCGCATCTGAACGTAGTCTCCGCTTTCCACGAAATCGCGGCTCACGAGGAACGACCGGGCGTTGCCGTGACGCACCTTGCGCACAAGAAGCGCGAAAGTTTCACTACTTTCGTCGAAGCGGGTTTGTATGGTGATCGTGGGATTCGAAATAACGCGCTGGAGCTTGTCCACCGCTGCTTGGGTGGTTTCCTGACTGCTCAGATCGATATCATCGATTTCCATCATGGCCTGGAGGACATCTTTGTCCATACGCCTTGATACGCGTTCTATCACTGCTTCGGCGAGGATGAACTCACGCGATAAACTCGCCAGCGTTTCGCTTTCCAATCCGGGATGTCCTGGAGAGGGAATAAGGATCGCGTCCTTCAGTGCGATCTTGAGCAAATGCTCTTTGAGTTCGTGGTCGTCTTTCAAGTATCGTTCGTCTTTTCCGTGCTTGGCGCGATACAGTGGCGGTTGGGCAATGTATATATGCCCGCGTTCCACCAGTTCCGGCATCTGCCGGTAGAAGAACGTCAACAGCAAGGTTCGAATGTGAGAGCCGTCCACATCAGCGTCGGTCATGATGATGATTCGGTGGTACCTCAATTTCTCGATCTTGAACTCTTCCTTACCGATGCCGGTGCCCATGGCGGTAATCAGCGAAGCAATTTCCTGCGAGGAAAGTAAGCGATCGAAACGTGCGCGTTCAACGTTCAGGATCTTCCCTTTGAGCGGCAGGATGGCCTGAAATTTTCGGTCGCGCCCTTGCTTCGCTGAACCCCCTGCAGAGTCACCCTCGACTAGATAAAGTTCGCATTGGCTAGGATCTTTCTCCTGGCAATCGGCAAGCTTTCCGGGGAGGCCAAAGCCATCCATAATGCCCTTGCGACGTGTCATTTCTCTAGCTTTGCGGGCAGCTTCACGTGCGCGTGCCGCGTCGACTATCTTGCCGCAAATCACCTTGGCATTACCAGGATTCTCCAGCATGAAGGCCATCAACGCATCCGTCACATACTCCTCGATAATCGGGCGAACCTCCGATGAGACTAGCTTATCCTTGGTTTGGGAAGAGAACTTCGGGTCGGGGAGTTTTACAGATAAGACGGCGGTGAGACCCTCGCGCATGTCTTCACCTGTGGTTTCGACCTTGGCTTTCTTGGCAACTTCCTGCTGCTCAATGTATTGATTGAGCGTTCGCGTCATGGCGGCGCGAAATGCCGTCAGATGGGTGCCGCCGTCCTTCTGAGGGATATTATTGGTGAAACATAGAACGGATTCCTGATAAGAATCGTTCCATTGCATGGCGACTTCCACACCGATGCCGTCTTTCTCGCGATTGGCGTAGAAGACCTGCGGGTGAATGACCGTTTTCGTACGATTGATGAATTCCACAAACGCTTTGATTCCGCCCGCAAATTGGAAGACTTCTTCCTTCCCGCTGCGCTGATCGATTAGATCGATCCGTACACCGTTGTTCAGAAAAGAGAGCTCGCGCAGACGCTTTGCCAAAATGTCGTAGTGGAACTCCACCGTACCGAAAACCGTGGCGTTGGGCATGAAATGAACTTCGGTTCCGCGTCGTTCAGTTTGGCCAACGATTTTCAGTGGCGCCACCGGATCGCCATCGCGAAACTCCATGAAGTGGTTCTGCCCATCGCGGCGAATACTGAGCTTCAACGATTCCGAAAGGGCGTTCACCACCGATACGCCGACGCCGTGCAGTCCGCCGGAGATTTTGTAGGAATCACTATCGAATTTTCCACCCGCATGCAGCACGGTCATCACGATTTCCGCGGTGGAACGGCTAAACTCATCGGAAGGGTGGATATCGGTTGGGATACCGCGTCCGTTGTCGATTACGCTGATGGAGTTGTCGCTGTGAATAGTGACCTTGATCTCATTGCAGTGCCCTGCGAGCGCCTCGTCGATGGAGTTGTCCACCACCTCGAATACCATGTGATGCAGGCCAGTGCCATCACTGGTGTCGCCGATGTACATGCCGGGGCGCTTGCGCACCGCTTCGAGGCCTTTAAGTACTTTGATACTTCCTGCGTTGTAGTCGGACATGGAGTGGCGTTATTGGAGTTCTATGAATAAAAGGGACTTCGCGGGCTGGGTATTCACCCCGCCCTTGACCAAAAGGGGCTGCATACGATTCACATTGCCCCCTTTGGAATCCCCCGAAGTTTGCCCCACGCCCAGAGCACTGGGAATACGAGTTTAAGTTCTATCAAATGCGCATGGGCATCACGACGTACCTGAAAGAGGACTCTCCTGGTATGGTCACCAACATGCTGCTGTTGGAATCGCCGAAGGAAAAGTCCACGGTCTGCGTGGGTGCACTGAGCAGTACATCAATGATGTATCCCACATTGAAGCCGATGTCCAATGGCGCCTCGTTGTAGTCGACCGGTAGTTCTTCCTGGGCCTCCTCCTGCTCCGCGTTGGTCGATACGATGCGCAGTGTGTTATCGCTTACGATCCAGCGAATGCCTCGAAACTTCTCGTTGGAAAGAATTGCCGCCCTTTGCAGAGAATGTAGCAACTGCTCCCGTTCCAGACTGATGGTTTTCTGGTAGCCGGTGGGGATGACTTTGTTGTAGTCAGGAAACTTGCCATCAATAACTTTGGTGGCAAACTCGATGTCGCCGAATCGAATGCCTACCTGACCGGTGCGAACGCTGATCACGACTTCGGAGTCATCATCACCGAGCAAGCGCACGATCTCATTGACGGCCTTGCGTGGCAGTATCACTTCCACATTGGGAAGTTGCTCCTTCGTGGTGACCTCCATGAACGCCAAACGATGCCCATCCGTCGCCACGGCGACCAGCCGGTTTTCCGAGAGAGACAGCAATAAGCCGTTCAAGTAGTAGCGAATATCCTGGTGCGCCATGGCGCACTGCACCGCTCGCAACACCGCTTTGAGTTCTTTCTGCGTCAGCGTCACCTCGGCGATCGGTGACTCGCCTTGCGAAAGCTTGGGAAAGTCCTTCGCAGGCAGGGCTTGCAAATTGAATCGGCTGCGGCCTGACTTCAGTGTGAACTTGTTCTCTGCCGCTTCTATGCCGACGGTCGTGTTCTCTGGCAGTGAGCGCAATATCTCCTGAAATTTGCGGGCGGACACCGTCGCCGTCATCGGATCCGTTACCGCAAGTTTGGCCCTGGCCGTGACCTGAATCTCCAGATCTGACGCCGTGACACTCAGCAGCCCATCCTGAATTTCCAAAAGTAGGTTGCCCAGTATCGGAAGCGTGTTACGCCGTTCGACCGTTCCGCTTACCGCTTGAACCGGTCCTAACAAATCATTGCGCGATAAAAATATTGTTTGCATAGTTGCTACTAAAGAAGTTAGTTATTTATAAATCTATAACTACTAAGCGGCCGCTTTTCTGTGGATATCATGCAATACCCGCGTTGATGCTGGTGCTACGGCTCTCGCTGTCTGTGGATAAGTTGTGCGGACTTCGAGAACAAACCGGGAAAACTTTCCTCCTTAGAAATTTATCCTGGGCGCGCTCGATTCGCCCATGAAAAGCGCCATTAAGCACGCAGTGTTTGAAGAAGATTGAGGTAATCACGCTCGATGTCCGTATCGACTCGCCGAAGCTCCGCTACTTTTCGGCAGGCGTGCAAGACTGTGGTGTGGTCGCGCCCTCCGAAGGCATCTCCGATGTCGGGCAGACTCATCTGCGTCAATTCCTTAGCTAAAGTCATCGCCACCTGGCGTGGTCGCGCCAGGTTTCTGGAGCGCTTCTTGGAGTACATGTCGCCGACCTTAAGCTTGTAGTACTCGGCTACGACTTTCTGGATATTCTCGATCGTCACCTGTCGGGATTGAATGGCTAAGAGGTCCCGCAACGCCTCTTTAGCGACGTTCACGTCGACGGTCCTGCCTGAGAACCTCGCGAACGCTAGGATACGCTTCAAAGCGCCCTCGAGTTCTCGTACATTCGAATGGACGTGGCTAGCGATGAAAAAGGCGACTTCCTGCGGCAAGGAAACATTGTCGGTTTCGGCCTTTTTCAACACTATGGCTACCCGCATTTCAAGCTCCGGCGGGTCGATAGCAACGTTGAGACCCCAACCGAAGCGCGATATTAGCCGGTCTTCTATACCGGAGAGTTCCTTAGGATAAGTGTCGCAGGTAATGATGACTTGTCGGTGTGCTTCGATGAGCGCATTGAAAGCATAGAAGAATTCTTCTTGTGTTCGGACTTTGCCGGCGATGAACTGAATATCGTCGATGAGTAGTAAATCCAGCGAGTGATAATACTTCTTGAAGCCGTCGAAGGCCCGATGCTGGTAGGCACGCACGACGTCGGATACATACTGCTCGGCGTGGATATAACGAATCTTGGCGTGGGCTGAGCGCTGCAGAACGTGGTTGCCAATGGCGTGGATCATGTGCGTCTTCCCTAGTCCCACACCGCCATATACAAACAAAGGGTTGTAGCTGGTGCCGGGGTGCTCGGCAACTTGCAGCGCGGCGGCTCGCGCTAGTTGATTCGCCTTGCCGGGGACGAAACTGTCGAACGTAAATTGTGGATTGAGTTTGCCCGGGTCGTTCGTTCTTAAGGAAATTGGCTCCGATGCACTCGCCGGTGCTGGACGACCGGCGCCAGGGGAATAGGCGCTCGTGGCCTGCGCGAGTGCAAGAACGATTTCCAAGCGGTTGTGCCCGTTACTCTTGGCCAGGTCTTCGATTGCCGAGAGGAATCGCTCCTTGATCCAATGCATAACGAAGCGATTAGGGGCCGTTAAGGTAAGTCTGTTCCCTTCCAAGTCCGCGTCAAGAGTCTGGATCCAAGTCTTGTACTGCTGGGGTGGCAGTTTAGTACGGAAGTACTCAAGGCAGCTTGGCCAGAACCTATCCATCGGAATAAGAGGGTAAATGAGTGAGCCCGAGTACGTAAGGGTACGAGAGGTACGAGAGGTACGTAAGAGTACGTAATAGTACGTAAGGGAGAATCAAAAACAGGAAATCGGACACGTCGCGAGTAAAGCGCCGAGTCAATCCCACACGGATCTGCAGGCAACGGAATCATCGCCGCAGGGTACTCCAGTTATGATGCTGGGATTCTAACCAATGACTAACCACTTATCCACAGGATGTGCGCAACACTATTCGTTGACAGCGCAAGGCGTCGGGGAGTTTAATACGCGGCTTTTCTTTTGGGAGAGGATTTCTCTATGAAACGGACTTACCATCCATCGAAAGTGCGCCGAGCACGCACCCATGGCTTTCGCGCAAGAATGGCTACGGCAGATGGGCAGAAAGTATTGCGCAGACGTCGGGCAAAGGGCCGCAAGCAATTGATCGTTCTATAAAAGCGCTCGGCGCTGGATATCCTCCAACGGTACGACTGAGGCACCCGCACGAATTTAAGCAGGTATTGGCAAAGGGTGCGCGAATAAAGAGCGGATCTGAGCGATTTGATCTGAAATTCATTGCGAGTGAATTAGGCTATGCCCGATTGGGATGTATAGTCCCTAAGCGGCTAACGTCGTTGGCGGTGCGCCGGAATCGATTGAAGCGAATGGTGCGAGAGGCTTTCCGAAACTGCCGCGGCGAACTGCCTGCAGGCGATGTTCTAGTCAGGCAAATTGCGACAGTAGCCGATCCTTATGAACCCGCGCTATCGCAGGAAATCGTGGCGCTGTTTTTACGGCTTGTTCATGGTGGACGTGCTGGTTAAAGGATTGGTACGCGGATACCAGCTCCTTGTCAGCCCTTACTTGGGACATCGCTGCCGCTTCTGGCCAACGTGTTCGCACTATGCGATCGAGGCTATCGAGAGGCACGGTAGCGCAAAAGGCAGCTTTCTGGCGGCCAGACGCTTGCTCAAGTGTCATCCCTTTCACGAGGGCGGTATCGACCCTGTACCTTAGATCATTCCCTAGAATAAATGGATAACTTTAGACTCGTATTCGGGATCATGTTTGCCGTGTCCGTATTCCTCATCGTCGAGGCATGGATACAGCAGAACAAACCCCCGATACCCATTGCGCCGCAGACTACGACGATTCAACAAGGAGGCAAGCATCCGGAACTGGCCCCGGTGCCCACCGCGACGCTACCGGCTTCGACTGCCAACTCATCTACCACCACCGCATCTTCTTCGACACTTGTGCAGACCGGGCAAAGAGTTACGGTGCGGACCGACTTGATGGTGGCTGAGATCGACACCGTCGGAGGCGACGTGCGAAAAGTCGAGTTGCTGCGCCATCGTGATCCTGTCGACAAGTCCAAGAACATGGTGCTGTTTCACGATGGCGCCCAGGGCATATACGTGGCTCAAGGTGGACTCCTGGGTGAGGGGCAGGCGAACCACACCACGGTATTCAGTTCTTCGACCTCCCTGTATGAGCTTAAAGACGGTTTGAACGAAATCGAGGTTGTGCTGACGGCGACCATGCCTTCGGGGGCGTTGACCAAAAAGACCTTCAGGTTCCGTCGAGGAAGTTATCTGATCGGCGCCGAGCTTAGGACCGACTTGCCAGAAGGCGCAGCAGCACCGGAGCACGCATACTTCCAGCTCGTCCGCGACGATCGGCCCCCGCCTGGCGACTCGAAGATGATGCCTACCTATACGGGCGGAGAAGTTTTTACGGAGGCGTCGAAGCTGACCAAACTCACCTTCGACGATATTAAGGAGGGGAAAATAGTCTTGCCGAAGGGTGTACAGGATGGTTGGATCGCCTTTGTGCAACACTATTTTCTCGGTGCCTGGATCCCGGAGAAAGGAAAAAGCCGAGAATACTTCGCGCGCGCGCTGGATAACGGAATTTATGCTTTCGGAACCATCGTTCCGCTGGAGCAAGTAGGGGCTTCTCGGTCGGTCAAAGTATCGCTTTATGTGGGCCCCCAAGAGCAAGAAACGCTGAAGTCCCTATCGCCGGGATTGGAATATACGGTTGATTACGGTTGGTTGCGCATGCTGGCGGTACCCTTGTTTTGGGTACTGCACTCGATTTACGACTACGTTGGTAACTGGGGTGGTGCGATCATCATACTGACCATATTGATTAAATTGGTCTTCTACCCGTTATCTGCGGCCAGTTATCGATCCATGGCGAAGATGAAGGTGTTGGGCCCTAAGTTACAGCGCTTGAAGGAGCGCTATGGCGATGACCGACAGAAACTGCATCAAGCCATGATGGATATGTACAAGACGGAGAAGGTCAATCCGCTTGGAGGGTGCCTTCCAATCATCGTACAAATCCCGGTTTTCATCGCGCTGTACTGGACTTTGCTACTTAGCGTCGAATTGAGACAGGCACCTTTTATTTTATGGATCAAAGACTTATCTTCAATCGATCCATTCTACGTACTGCCTGTTCTGATGGGTATCACGATGTTCATCCAGACCTGGCTGAATCCGACGCCGCCGGATCCGATGCAGGCGCGGCTGATGAAGATCATGCCGATAGCCTTCAGCGTGTTCTTCTTTTTCTTTCCCGCCGGGCTGGTGTTGTATTGGTTAGTCAACAACATCCTATCTATTGCCCAGCAATGGCATATCACCAGAAGCCTAGAGCGGACTAATAAGACCGCTCATGAAAAAGCCTGACTTGATTGTCGCACCCGCGACCGCTCGTGGTCGCGGGGCCATCGGAATCCTTCGGCTCACCGGGGCGGGGCTGGAACCTCTAATACAGCGCCTACTTCGTAGATCACTACAGCCTAGATTCGCGACGCTGTGCGCGTTTCTGGATGGTGGAGGCGAAGCAATCGATGAGGGGCTGGCGATTTACTTTCCTGGGCCTCGCTCTTACACCGGCGAGAGTATGCTGGAGCTTCAGGGTCATGGTGGATTGGTCGTGCAGAACCTCATCCTCCGCCGCTGCGTGGAGTTGGGGGCCAGGTTGGCGGAACCTGGTGAGTTCACCAAACGCGCCTTTCTGAATGAACGCCTAGACTTGGCCCAATCAGAAGCGGTGGCGGATCTGATCGACGCACATTCGGATCTGGCGGCGCGTAGCGCCATTCGATCACTGCAGGGAGAGTTCTCCAAGGAAGTATCTGAGTTATTCGAGCGCCTGGTTGACTTGCGAGCCTTGGTCGAGGCCAGCATGGATTTTCCGGAAGAGGGGCTAGAGCTTGTTCCGCAGGCTCGTCTAGAGTCGGGATTGACTGAAGTCATGCAAACACTTGATCGCATTGCAGCGGCCGCGAAACGCGGGAGCCGACTGAGAGAAGGCGCCAAGTTGGTTTTGATGGGGCGACCAAACGTTGGAAAATCGAGTCTCCTCAACCGCTTAGCGGAGAATGAGATCGCCATCGTGTCTAATATTCCAGGCACGACACGTGACGTGCTACGCGAGTCGATTGTCGTGGAAGGTCTTCCATTCGAGATCGTAGACACCGCAGGTTTGCGGGAAAGCTCAGATGTGCTCGAGCAGATGGGCATGGAACGTACACACCGGGCGGCAAAACAAGCGGACATCGTTCTATATGTGATGGAGGGACCGGGCTCGGAGGACGTTAATCCCGTGCCGATAGGCGTGCCTGTGCTTCGCGTAATCAACAAAATCGATCTGCTGGGGGAGCAGCCCCGAGTTATCGACACGGAGGCGGGAACGGCGGTCTATCTCTCCGCCAAGACGGGCGCGGGTTTGGATTTGCTGCGACGTGCGCTAGTCAAGTGTGTTGGGTGGACGAATGTAGAGGAGGGTACCTTTCTCGCCAGAGAGCGTCATCTCACCGCTTTAAGAGAATCGCAAGAGTGTCTGAAGCATGCGGGTGATTTGCTGCAATCTCGGGAACTGTTCGCAGAGGAATTGCGGCGCGCGCAGGTCTCGCTTTCCAAGATCCTCGGCGAGTATAGTTCGGACGAGCTGCTTGGAGAGATCTTCGGGCGCTATTGCATTGGCAAATAGACACTGTTTCACGTGAAACAAGGCAACAAAGGTTTCACGTGAAACATACGTTTGTATATTATGCATTCCACCATTCTTTAAGTCCTCCCTATGAATTTTCCTAAGCAGTTCGATGTAATTGTCGTTGGAGGCGGGCACGCGGGTACAGAGGCCGCACTCGCGTCTGCACGCATGGGTTGCGAGACCCTATTGCTGACGCATAGTATTGAAACCCTGGGCCAGATGTCCTGCAATCCCTCCATTGGAGGAATCGGCAAAGGACATCTCGTGAAGGAGATCGACGCGTTGGGAGGGGCCATGGCGGCCGCGGCGGACGAGGCTGGAATACAGTTTCGCATTCTGAACGCCACGAAAGGCCCCGCCGTTCGGGCGACGCGCGCCCAAGCGGACCGTGTTCTGTATCGTCACGCCGTACGCAAGCGCTTGGAGAACCAGCCTAACCTCTGGTTGTTTCAGCAAGCTGTGGATGACCTGCTATTGGACGGTGAAAACGTCGCAGGCGTTATCACTCAAATCGGTTTGAGTTTCCCAAGTCAATGCGTTGTGCTTACCACAGGGACCTTTCTGGCGGGCTTAATTCACATCGGACTGAAGAATTACCAAGGTGGCCGCGCCGGCGATCCACCCGCAGCGACCCTAGCGCATAAGCTGCGCGAGCTTAAGTTACCGGTAGGTCGTTTGAAGACTGGAACACCTCCAAGAATTGATGGGCGAACCATCGATTTCTCGGCCATGACGGAGCAACCGGGAGACGTGCCTACTCCTGTATTTTCATTTCTAGGTCGAGCTCAGCAGCACCCTAAGCAGACGCCGTGTTGGATCACCCACACCAACGCGCATACTCACGAGATTATTCGCGAAGGATTAGATCGGTCGCCCATGTTCACGGGTGTGATCGAGGGTGTCGGGCCCCGTTACTGCCCATCCATTGAAGACAAAGTGGTGCGTTTTGCTGCAAAAGACAACCACCAAATATTTCTGGAACCCGAGGGACTCACGACCAACGAGTTCTATCCGAACGGTATTTCTACTAGCCTTCCGTTTGATGTGCAGGTGGAATTAGTTAGGTCTATCAAAGGGTTGGAAAATGTGCACATTCTCCGGCCAGGGTACGCCATTGAATATGATTACTTCGACCCACGTGCACTGAAGGCATCGCTGGAAACAAAGGCGATCCATGGACTATTCTTCGCGGGCCAAATCAATGGCACGACTGGCTACGAAGAGGCCGCAGCGCAGGGGCTCCTCGCGGGCATGAACGCGGCGCTTGCTGCCAAGGAAAAAGAATCCTGGTCCCCCAGACGCGACCAAGCATATATCGGTGTACTCGTGGATGACTTGGTTACCCGAGGCGTATCCGAACCCTACCGAATGTTCACCTCGCGCGCCGAATACCGGCTTATGCTGCGCGAAGACAATGCGGATCTGCGCCTAACAGAAATCGGCCGCGGGTTTGGCTTGGTGGAGGACGCAAGATGGCGCGCTTTCGAGCACAAGAAGGAAGAAATTGAACTGGAAAGACAAAGACTTAGATCGACGTGGTTGTCGCCTAAGCTGGTCCCAGACGTACAGGCAATAGACGTCTTCGGACAGCGCCTGGAGCGAGAGTATTCCCTTGAAGAACTGCTACGACGACCGGAAGTAGCCTACGACAGACTTATGCGGATCCCAGCGGCCGGGCCTGCGGTCGAAGACCGAATCGTTGCGGAGCAAGTAGAAATTCAAATTAAATATCAAGGGTATATTGATCGCCAGCAAGAAGAAATCGAACGCCAACAGGCAAATGAAGAGCTTAGGTTGCCGACGGGGATTGACTACTCACAGGTGCGTGGATTGTCCAACGAGATACAGCAAAAACTGGGCAAACAAAAACCCGAGACCATTGGCCAGGCGGGTCGAATTTCCGGAATGACACCGGCGGC
>JANNFC010000647.1:0-1901 GCA_031379405.1 Betaproteobacteria bacterium
AAAGATCGTGAACGCCACTTCCCCGACGCATGGATCCAAATCGGTCGCTTTCAAGGCACGGACAAAAGCCGAATCGCCGATCGTTCCGAAATTCGAACTCATCTCGTGCGCGCACTAGACGAGGCTATTGCTTTCGTACAAAAACACACTCTGCATGGGACAGAGATCGGCCGCGTGAAGCGCAAAGATCGCTGGACTCTGCCACCGATCGCAGTCAGAGAGGCGATCATCAACGCCGTGGTGCATGCGGATTACTCCCAGCGCGGCGCTCCTCTGCGGATTTCCATCTTCGATGATCGGCTTGAAGTGGAGAACCCTGGAATCCTGCCTTTTGGATTAACCATAGACGATCTTCGGCAAGGGGTATCCAAGTTGCGCAATCGCGTGATTGGCCGGGTGTTTAACGAACTGGGGCTCGTCGAACAATGGGGTAGTGGTATTCAGCGAATGATCACAGCGTGCGCGGAGGCCGGGCATCCGGCGCCAGTTTTGGAAGAAGTCGGCGCCCGGTTTCGCGTGACGCTCTATATTGGCCGCGACGGAACGTCGAAGGTGGACGGTACCGACCGAGCCATCCTGGACGTGTTGATCGCGAATGACGGACAGCTGACCAGCGAGATCGCGAGTGCGATTGGATTGACCTCGCGCGCGACCCGCACACGTTTAGCAAAACTGATCGGACGAGGACTCATAAGGGAAATTGGAACCGGTCCGCAGGACCCCAAGCGCCGGTATTTTAGGGCCGATTGAAAACCAAGAACTGGAAACGCTGCCTTGCCACGCATCTTCGATAACATCGACAAAGAGCTCCTCCCGGCTCTTCGCGGTTCACTTCAAGTCAGTTCATCGGCAGATTTTTGCGTTGGCTACTTCAATCTTCGAGGATGGAGGCAGATCGCCGACCTTGTCGAGGCCTATTCCGGCCAGGACAAGAATTGTTGCCGGCTGCTGGTAGGCATGCAGAGGCTGCCACAGGATGAATTGCGCGAGGGCCTTTCTCTCGAAGGTGAACCCTTTTGGTCCCCAGGGGACGAAGAAGCGCTGCGGCAATGGCATGCAGCATTCCAGCCCGGGCAGCTATACACCATGGGCCGGCTCAGTCCGCGCGCTGGTTTGGCGAATGTTCCGGCGCCCAACGTTTCTGAGGCTCCCGACGGAGGATGGGCTTGACGCTGAGGGAACGCATAGGACTTATCTGCGAGGGTCAACGGGATTTTGAAGACCAGAAGGTACTGACAAGACTCGTGGCGCGTATCGTTGGGCACAATAGCATCGTCTGTTTGCCGCAGGGAAGCAAACCGACTTTACTCGAGCGCTGCGGTAAGGTTGCGCGCCAATTGATTGATACCGACAGGTGCAACCGCGTGTTGATCTTTTGGGACCTCGAGTCGGCTTTTTCAAGCAGCAACGCGTGTCGGCGAAATGATCGGCACCGGGCGATTCGTAGCCTCGCCGAGGCGGGGCTCGATGGACATCCCTGTATTTTCCTAGTTTGTGTTGAGCGCGAACTGGAAACCTGGATGTTAGCTGACGGTGACGCAATCTCTAAAGCGTTGCACCGACCGCCGAGAAAACCACCTCGGATAGCAGACAGTCCCAGCGAACACGAATCCAACCCCAAGGGCCGCTTGAGGTGCATCTTTAAGGCACGGAAAGTATTCGATCCAAAAACCGACAATGTGCGGATTGTCGAAGCTCTGCCTTTAGTCGCTTATGGGTCAAGTGTTGACAGAACTGGCGAAGACTATGATGCGACGACACTTCCCCGGGGGATACACAAGGGGGACACCCCTTGTTCATTTCGGGGGGATAAACAAGGGGGTGCCCCCCTTGTTCGTAACATGCATTTTGGCCGCACAGTTTCGACTGTCTTGGCTCCGGCTCGCCCGGCTTAGGATTTG
>JANNFC010000659.1:0-4213 GCA_031379405.1 Betaproteobacteria bacterium
CCTTGTTGAAGCTGTTCTCCAGTGCGATGCAGCCCTGAATTTCATGGGCTTTGATCATGGCCGTCAGGACGTCTTTCACGGTGAGCGGCTTCTTGCCCTGCGCCAGCGCATGGCGCGAGAGCCAGTCGGCGGTGGCGAGGATGCCGCCCAGATTGTCCGAGGGATGGCCCCATTCCGCCGCCAGCCAGGTGTCGTTGAAATCCAGCCAACGAATCATGGCGCCGATGTTGAAGGCGGCCTGGACCGGATCCAGTTGGAAAGACGTTCCAGGCACCTTGGCACCGTTCGGTACCATCGTGCCGGGCACCACCGGCCCGAGCAACTTGGCGCAAGCGGGATACTCGAGCGCTTCGAAGCCACAGCCGAGGGTGTCCATCAGGCAATAGCGCGCGGTGTCGTAGGCGTCCTTACTTTTGATGGTGTACTTGGAAACGTAGTCGGCGATGTCGACCAGGACTTTGTCGGGTTTGGGACGGACGTTGGAGAGGTGTGCGGACATGAGGGATCGCGTTACGGGTTGTATGAATCGGGTGTGGAGAATCCAGTGGCAGGAACGAAACGCCCCTCACCCCAACGATTGATCGCTTGAGCGCAACAAAATCACTTGCGCTTCGCAATCGGTACCCACTGCAAATTCTCCGGCCCCGTGTAATGGGCACTGGGTCGAATGATCTTGCCGTCGATGCGTTGCTCGATGACATGGGCGGACCAGCCGGCGGTGCGGCTGATGACGAAGATGGGGGTGAACATCGGCGTGGGCACGCCCATCATGTGATAGCTGGTAGCGCTGTACCAATCCAGATTGGGGAACATCTTTTTCTCGCGCCACATGACGCTCTCGATGCGCTCGGAAATATCGTAGAGCTTCATGTCACCGGCGTCCTGCGATAGACGGCGAGCGACTTCCTTGATGACGCTGTTGCGCGGATCGCCGATGGTGTACACCGGATGGCCGAAGCCGATGATGATCTGTTTCTCGGCGATGCGGCGGATGATGTCCGCTTCAGCATCGTCGGGTGTGTCGTAGCGGCCGATGACGTCAAAGGCGAATTCATTGGCGCCGCCATGCTTGTGGCCTTTCAACGCGCCGATGGCGCCGGTGATGGCGGAATACATGTCGGAGCCCGTGCCAGCGATGACTCTCCCGGTGAATGTGGATGCGTTGAACTCGTGTTCGGCGTAGAGAATCAGGGAGGTGTGCATGGCGCGCTCCCACGGCGCCGTGGGCGGCTTGCCGTGTAGCAGGTGGAGGAAATGTCCGCCGACGGAATTATCGTCGGTCTCCACCTCGATGCGACGTCCGGAGTGCGAATAGTGATACCAGTAGAGCAACATCGAGCCGAAGCTGGCGATCAAACGGTCCGCGATATCGCGCGCGATGGAAAGTTTGTGATCCTCGGGCTCAGGCAGTACGGAACCCATGGCGGAGCAACCCGTGCGCAATACGTCCATGGGATGCGTGTTGGCCGGAATGCATTCGAGAATGTCCTGCACGGTGGCGGGCAATCCGCGCAGCGCTTTGAGTTTACGCTTGTATCCGGCCAATTCGGCGGCGTTGGGCAGTTTGCCGTGAATGAGCAGGTAGGCGACTTCCTCGAATTCCGCCGTGTCCGCGAAGTCCAGAATGTCGTAGCCGCGATATTGCAAGTCGTTGCCGGCGCGGCCAACGGTACAAAGCGCGGTATTTCCGGCCGGAACGCCGGAGAGGGCGACGGATTTTTTGGGTTTGGGCGTGGCGGGCGCCGGGGTCTCCGAACTCATCTATATTTTTCCTTGGCGAAAAGCTGATCGAGTTTGCTTTCGTAGTCGTGATAGTTAAGGTAATCGTAGAGATCCGCGCGCGTTTGCATGCTACCTACGATGTTTTTCTGTGTGCCTTCGCGGCGCACGCTTTGGTACACATTGAGCGCCGCCTGGTTCATCGCACGGAATGCCGACAGCGGGTAGAGCACAAGACTGACGTTGGCCGAGCGCAATTCATCGACGGTGAACAGCGGAGTGCTGCCGAATTCCGTGATGTTTGCCAGTACCGGGACTTTCACCGCATCGGCGAACCTCTTGTACATGGCCAACTCGGTCATGGCTTCCGGAAAGATCATGTCGGCACCGGCTTCCACGCAGGCGCAGGCGCGATCCACGGCGGACTGTAATCCTTCCACGGCCAGCGCATCGGTGCGGGCCATGATGACGAAGCCAGGATCGGTGCGCGCGTCGACGGCGGCTTTGATGCGATCCACCATTTCCTCTTGCGACACGATCTCCTTGTTGGGGCGGTGTCCGCAACGCTTGGCCAGCACCTGATCTTCGATATGCATGGCGCCGGCGCCGAATTTGATCAGCGACTTCACAGTGCGCGCGATGTTGAACGCTCCGCCAAACCCCGTATCCACGTCCACCAACAGCGGCAATCCGCATACATCGGTGATGCGGCGCACATCGGTGAGCACGTCGTCCAGTGTGCTGATCCCCAGGTCGGGAAGGCCCAGCGATCCGGCTGCCACGCCCCCCCCGGAGAGGTAGATGGCGCGGTAGCCGGTGCGCTCGGCAAGACGGGCGTGATAGGCGTTGATGGCGCCTATTACCTGTAGAGGTTTCTCGTCGGCAACCGCTTGCCGGAAGCGCGTGCCTGTGGAGGATGGAGTCATGGTGGCTGTTATCCGAAAAGATGCTTGACGGCGTCGCGTTCCTCCAGCAATTCCTTGTGGCTGGCTTGCATGCGCGCGCTGCTGAAGTCGGAAAGCGCGATGCCCTTCACAATCTCGTAGCGGCCGTTTTGGCAGGTTACCGGATAGCCATAGATACAACCATCGGGAATGCCATAGCTTCCGTCGGAGGGAACCCCCATGCTGACCCAATCGCCCGCACGCGTGCCTTTGACCCAATCGCGCACATGATCGATGGCGGCATTGGCGGCGCTGGCCGCGCTCGACAGACCGCGCGCTTCGATGATGGCCGCACCGCGCTTTTGCACGGTGGGGATGAAATTGCTCTCCAGCCAGGATTGATCGTTGACGGTGCCCCACACCTTGGCGCCGTCGGCCTCGGCTTGGAACAGATCCGGATACTGGGTGGCGGAGTGGTTGCCCCAGATGGTCATCTTGCGAATACTGGCCACCGGTTTGCCCATCTTGGCGGCGATTTGCGACAACGCTCGATTATGGTCCAGACGCATCATGGCAGTGAAGTTCCCCCGCTGGAGGTCGGGTGCGTTGCGCAGGGCGATGTAGGCATTGGTGTTGGCCGGATTGCCCACGACGAGTACCTTGACATCGGGTTTGGCGGCCTCGTTGAGGGCCTTGCCTTGCGTGGTGAAGATGGCGCCGTTGCTTTCCAGCAGATCCTTGCGCTCCATGCCCTTGGTGCGCGGACGCGCGCCCACCAGCAAGGCGATGTCGATGTCGCGAAACGCGGTTTTAGGGTCGTCGGTGACGACCATGCCTTGCAACAGCGGGAAGGCGCAATCTTCCAGTTCCATCACCACGCCTTTGACGGCGGCCATGGACTGAGGGATGTCGAGTAGTTGAAGGATGACGGGCTGGTCGGCGCCCAGCATTTCGCCGTTGGCGACACGGAACAACAGGCTGTAACCGATTTGGCCGGCTGCGCCCGTGACTGCGACTCTGACAGGAGCTTTCATGAGGGATCTCACTGGTTGAAGGTGATCGACGGTGCCATTGGGGCAAAACAATAAAGCGCAATACAGGGCCGGCAGCTACGCAAGATACGAGCACGCTCCAAAATACGTCTATCAGTGCGTTGACGAGTACGCATGGCGAGAGGGCTCGCTGATGCAAAACGGATCGATGCTAGCGAACCAGGGCGCGGCGTGTCAATGGAAAGTCTTCTGTCTTATATAAGACTTGGTAGACGGCAGGTGCGGCAGTATGCTAAATAGCTATTCCTATGAGAACCGTTGTGTGGGCTATTTCTTGGTGGTCCTGCTTTCGTCCCTCACCCCACCCCTTACCCCACCCCTCTCCCCGCAAGCGGCGAGGGGGGGCTGGCATTCGTAGGGTGGGCGAAGCGGAGCGTGCGCATTCGATTACGGTGTTTTCATGAAACCTACCACCGACTCCCCGGCGTTCCATCCGCTCTACCGGCAGATCAAGGCATTGATCACCCAAAGTCTGGTGGCGGGGGAGTGGAAGCCGGGTACTGCCATTTCCAGCGAACTGGAGTTGGCCAAGCGTTTCAACGTGAGCCAGGGCACCGT
>JANNFC010000682.1:0-2222 GCA_031379405.1 Betaproteobacteria bacterium
CTTAAGCAGCGTCCGCCTCGGACGGTGGCAGGAAGCCCAACCGGTACTTCGCGGCAAGCGTCATGATCGAACCTTCGCTCTGGTCGGCCAGTGCGGCTACGTCGAGGAAGAAGGTCTCAAAACCACCTGGTGTCACTGCGATCAGCATGCGCGCAACGGTCTCACCGACGTTCTCGAAGCGGTGGGGAATGTCGCGTGGCAGAACGGCGGTCGCACCGGCCGTAACTTCGAAGGACCCAGATTTCGATGCACGCAACTTTGGATTCAGAAAGCTCAGCGATCTTCTTCAAAGTCTAAAGCAGTTCGAACTGCGGCGCGAAGTAACGGAGAAAGGTACTATCGTGGAGGTACGGAAGCGCTAATCTGTGCGAGTGCGCGCGAAGGATTTTGGCACCCACCATTTCGCCTGACACCGAATTCGGCAGACTTCAGTTTGGTCTAGCTGCGCGCTCGAACAGCGAGCCGTCGCCGGGCATCGTCCACAAAGGGTGAATATTTGGAGACACCATAAGACGTAAACCAACAGACATCACCGTCAATCTCTAGGCTGCGATATTCGTTAGGAACTTTACGAAGAGAACCGCGGCTTCCCGGCCAGCGCTGACGAAACTCCTCTTGAATAGCCGACCAAGAACTCCGCATCAATTGAAGTTGACTATCCGAGTTTGAAGAGTGTTCGAGAAATGCTTCCAGAAATCGTGTTCGGAATTCAGCTTGGTTAGGATCAATTCTGCCCGACATATCTACCTCCATAACTTGTTGCCGTTAGTCGCACAAAATGATTTGACGTTACACTGAGATGCCACGCTAAGCATGGTCAAAAATTCTCTCTTTCGAGGACACTCGTTTAACAGCTAAGTTTGAATAGCATAAATCCAATGAATGGGCTCGAACGATTTGCCAGGTTGACGACACCAAGAAAGTAACGGGCAGAAGAACAGGTCGACTGCAAACCAGGATGTATATGCAATACAATCATGAAATTGCCTCACCGTTGGGAAAGCCCAGGCATGGGCGACCATCTTCGCGAGGTACCGACGAAGAGGGGCAAATATGCCTTTCATCCAACAAAATCTGAGCCTCCTTCCTAGGTGGTAAATTCGATCATGTCAGGCAAAGATCTCGCCAAAGTCTGAAGTACCTGGGCGACCCTGCTCTCTTTGTTTCGCAAAGTGATGATAAGGGTGTCGATGGGCCGCGTGATCGGGATCATGCACCAACGCCACGCGACTACCTCGCCCTCATCCAGACCTGTCGCTTCATTGCCTGCTGCCAATGCCGCCGACTTTCGCAGATCCCAAAACTCGTCCAAGCCATCCAGTACCGTGCTCCACCCTTCGAGGCCGCGACAGGATTCATACTGGACAATCCGGAGCGCGTTAGAGGAACGCGGGAATGTGCGCCGTGTTGTCTCGTCGACGGCGTCCCAGGTTTCCCATCCGCGCGCGGCAAATGCCTTGAAGACGATCAAATCCTCGGCGGAGCACGTCGTCAGGTCAACCCCGGGGGCATAGAGGTGGCGGCACGCGCGCGCGACCCCAACATCCACAAAAAAAAAGTCAACCAATGAGACATCCACATCGATGATGCCGTGGCGCAAGAGCAACACACGGTTTTCAAGCGCAAATTCCCGCGCATTGTCCAATCGTTTGTCGACCCGCGCCAGCAGCCAGTCAATAGTGTCCGCCTCCTCGCCGAACGGACACAACACCGTCAGATCGACATCGCGTGTCAGGCGCGGCTCGCTCCAGCGAAACAACGCCATCCCGCCGATAAAACAGAAGCCCCGTTGATCGTCCCTCAGCAGCTTTTCGATGTGCCACGCCGCCTGAATCTGCGGCGCTAATGCTTGTGCGGTAACTTTTGAAACCATCGTTGTTGCTCCACCAAACCGCACGCGCGGGAGGGAAGATCGGCGGGTAGCGGCAGGGCCAGGATGGCGTGCATGATTTCCCGGGCTTCGTCATCGGACATCGCGCGCAACCGCTGTATTTTCTCGGCCTCAAGAAACGTGGATGCCGATGCCCATGCGGTCAGAAAACGTTTGCCGACTACGGGATCGATTGGGCCAATTTCACTCATAAGCCATTATAGACGGGCGACCCCACCTGCGACAGTGTTTCCGCCGACGCTTTTGGCATACCCATCGCCCTCTTTTCAATACAAGGGCTGCACGCCACGGTGTGGGCGATATAATGTGGTCTTCCGCAACAATGATTGAC
>JANNFC010000690.1:0-5776 GCA_031379405.1 Betaproteobacteria bacterium
GGGGCCCCGCTTGCGGGGATGCGACCAAGCGAATACTTCTGGGCGCCGACGCGATGCTGCGTGCGTACTGCAGTATATAAAGAGGCGAGCGTATGAGCTCAGGAGCAGGGGCCCCGCTTGCGGGGATGCGACCAAGCGAATACTTCTGGGCGCCGACGCGATGCTGCGTGCGTACTGCAGTATATAAAGAGGCGAGCGTATGAGCTCAGGAGCAGGGGCCCCGCTTGCGGGGAGAGGGTTGGGGTGAGGAGTGCACCCGTCACCTAATCGTCCGATGCTCCTAGAAACCAAAAATCTCAGCGCCTTCTACGGCGACTTCCAAGCCCTCTTCGGAATCGATTTCGAGCTGGAAGCTGGCGAGATCGTCGCCATCATCGGAGCTAATGGCGCGGGCAAATCCACCTTCCTCAAAACCATCACCGGCCTTCTATCCGCACCCACCGACGCCGTACGCTTCGACGGCCAAGCTATCGGGGGCAGAGCGGCAGGCAAAATCGTGTCGGGGGGCATTGCCATGGTGCCGGAAGGCCGGCGATTGTTCCCCAGCCTAAGCGTCGAGGAAAACCTGCGCATGGGCGCCTACAGCCAACGCGTAGGGCGCTGGAATCTGAACGAAGTCTACGGGCTTTTTCCCATGCTGAAAGAAAAGCGTGACGCCTCCAGCACCTCGCTTTCCGGCGGCCAACAACAAATGGTCGCCATCGGCCGCGCGTTGATGTCGAATCCCAAACTCTTGCTGTGCGACGAGACCTCCCTAGGCCTGGCGCCCATCGTGGTCAAGGACATCTATGAAGCCCTGGGCAAAGTCACGGCGGAAGGATTGAGCGCCATCATCGTCGAACAGGATGTGGGATTGGCGCAACGCGCATCGAGTCGGCTTTATTGCTTTCAGGAAGGGCGTGTGTCGTTATCCGGTCGCTCCGGTGAACTGACGCGAGAACAAATATCGCATGCCTACTTCGGTGTTTAAACGATGCTGAACTGGATCGACACCGTTCTCCAGGGTGTACTACTGGGCGGACTCTACGCGCTGTTCGCCATGGGGCAATCGCTCATTCTCGGGGTGATGCGGCTGACCAATACGGCGCATGGCGATTTCATTATCCTCGCCGCCTTCGCCGGATTCGCTCTCATCAGCGGTGTGCCCGGCACCTCGGTCACCGGCTTGGGACTCAACCCTGCCATTACGATGCTGTTCCTGGTACCCATTGCCGCCACGTTTGGCTATGCTCTGCAAAGAGGTGTACTGAACGGGACCTTGGGCGCCGATCCCATGCCGTCGCTGGTGGTGACCTTTGGCTTGTCGATCGTGATTCAAAATTTGCTGCTGGAGATATTCTCCGCTGATACGCGATCCATTAGCGCGTTGGGCGTCGAAACGCAGAGCCTGTCTTTAGGAGAGGGGATCCACGTCGGTGTGTTGCCGTTGATTATCTTTATCCTCGCATTGATGGCGACCGTGGCGATGGAGTATCTGTTTCGTCGCACCAACATCGGCCGTGCGTTTCGCGCCACCTCCGATGACACGGACGCCGCGCAGTTGATGGGTCTGGATCATCGCCATATCTACGCGTTGGCCACCGCCATTGCCTTTGTGCTGATCGCGGTGGCAGGCATGCTGCAAGCGATGCGCACGACCATCGCGCCGTCCGACGGGCCGGGGTTGCTGCTTTACGCCTTCGAGGCAGTGATTATCGGTGGCCTCGGGTCGTTCTGGGGCACCTTCACCGGCGGTATTATTCTGGGTGTGTCGCAGAGTGTCGGATTTCGCATCAATCCCGGTTGGGGCATCTTGATCGGCCATGTTGTGTTCCTGGTCATGTTGATGATTCGTCCGAGCGGGCTGTTCCCGAAAACGCGGTGAGCGCTCCCGCCATGACATCCGTGAATTACGCAGTGCAACGCGCTACCCGCGCCAGTCAGATTGCGGCGCTATTTGCCGTCGTGTTGTGGGTGGCGGCCGTGACGCTTCCCTGGTGGGGCACACCGGTGGCCATGCGTAGCGTGGTGGAGATCAGTTGCTATCTGGTGTTCGCCAGCATGTGGAATCTGCTGGCGGGATACGGGGGCATGGTGTCCATCGGTCAGCAAGGATTCATCGGGTTGGGCGGATACTTCCTGTTCGTGTTTGCCCAGAAAATGGGCGTGAATCCGTTCCTGTCCGTGCCGTTGGCGGCACTGGTCGCCGCGCTCATCGCGCTGCCCACCTCTCAGTTCGTTTTCCGTTTGCAAGGCGGCTACTTCGCGGTCGGCACGTGGGTGGTGGCGGAGGTGTTCCGGCTGTTCTTCGCCAATGTCTCCTCGTTGGGCGGCGGCTCGGGCACCAGTCTGACGGCGATGGTCGGCATCCCCAAGGCCACGCGTGAAATGATCACCTATTGGATCGCCCTGAGCAGCGTCGTGTTCGCCGTTGGATTGGTCTACGGCTTGTTGCGTTCGCGCTTTGGCCTGGCCTTGACGGCCATCCGCGACAGTGAGCGCGCCGCCGAGAGCCAGGGCATCAACGTGAAGGCGGTGAAGCTCATTGTCTATGTGCTGTCGAGTTTCGGCGCCGGATTGGCGGGCGCGCTGTACTACCTAAGCAATTTGCGCATCTCGCCCGACGTGGCGTTCAGTGTGAATTGGACGGCGTTCTCCATTTTTATCGTGTTGATCGGCGGCATCGGTACTATCGAAGGGCCGATTCTTGGTGCGCTGTTGTTTTGGTTGCTGAATAATTATCTTTCCGACTATGGAAGTTGGTATCTCATCGGGTTGGGCCTCATCGCCATCGTTGTGGTCATCAAATGGCCGCGTGGAATTTGGGGGGCTTTGTCGGGGAGATTTGGATTGCAGCTATTTCCGGTGCAGCGCAAGCTGGTCGTGGTGGATGAAAGACAGGAACAGGTGTCCTCGACGTACTCCGCTTGACTTACCCTCCGTCATCTTTTGTCATTTCTTGGTTAGGAACATCCCATGCAAGAAGCCTATATCTGCGATGCCATTCGCACCCCCTTCGGCCGCTACGGTGGCGTGTTGTCTTCCATTCGCACGGACGATCTGGCGGCGCTTCCCATCAAGGCGTTGATGGAGCGCAACGCCGGCGTGGAGTGGGCGAAGGTCGAGGATGTGTTCTACGGCTGCGTGAACCAGGCGGGTGAGGACAACCGCAACGTCGCACGCATGGCGAGCCTGTTGGCGGGGCTGCCAGTGGATGTGCCCGGTACAACCATCAACCGACTGTGCGGTTCCAGCATGGATGCACTGGGCACCGCGGCGCGCGCCATTCGCTGCGCAGAGGCAGACTTAATCATCGCGGGCGGTGTGGAGAGCATGTCACGCGCACCTTATGTGTTGAGCAAACCCGACGCGGCGTTTTCGCGTTCCCTGAAAATGGAGGACACCACCATCGGCTGGCGCTTCGTGAATCCGATCATGCAGGCGCGCTACGGCATCGATAGCATGCCGGAGACGGCGGAAAACGTCGCCGTCGATTTCAAAGTGGCGCGCACCGATCAGGATGCCTTCGCGCTACGCAGCCAACAGCGTTACGCCGCCGCCAAGCGCGATGGATTCTTCGCCAAGGAAATTCATCCGGTTACGTTGCCGCAGAAGAAAGGCGATCCGCTCATCATCCAGGACGACGAACATCCGCGCGAAACCACATTGGAAGCCTTGGCCAAACTGAAAGGCGTGGTGAAGGAAAACGGCAGTGTGACGGCAGGCAATGCTTCCGGCGTGAATGACGGCGCCTGCGCATTGCTGTTGGCGTCCGCGCAAGCGGCCAAGATCTACGGATTGAAACCGCGCGCCAGGATTCTGGCTATGGCCACCGCGGGCGTTGCGCCCAGGATCATGGGTTTCGGTCCGGCACCGGCCATGCGTAAAGTGCTCGCCAAGACTGGACTCAAAGTGAGTGATATGAGCGTGATCGAATTAAATGAGGCCTTCGCCGCGCAAGTGCTGGCGGCGGTGCGCGATCACGGAATTGCTGATGATGCCGCGCACGTCAATCCCAACGGTGGCGCCATCGCTGTGGGCCATCCGCTGGGCGCCAGCGGAGCGCGCCTAGTGACCACCGCGCTACACCAGCTGGAACGCATCGAGGGTCGCTATGCGCTGTGCACCATGTGCATCGGAGTAGGGCAGGGCATCGCCGTGGTGATCGAGCGCATCTAAGCGAAAAATACCTCAGGCACCGGGGGACCCCATTGAAACAAACTGTCGGGACCGACATTGAACGATTGCGCGGGCTTGCTGGCGTTGAACAAGTCGCCATCGGCGAAATGCTCGACGATGTGGCCGTGCGGGTCGTACCAGTAGTCGAAGATCTGGCTGCCGAGCAGGTGACGGCCGATGCCCCACACATGCCTGTAGCCTTTGTCTTTCAGCCACTCGTGTCCGAGATATTGAGCATCGAAATCCTGGATCTCAAACGAGGCATGATGGATCTTGGCCATAGGCGCCTTGAACACTCCGATGCTGTGATGATCAGTCCACTCAGCGCCTCGGTCGCAGCGCAGGAAGGCGCCCAGCTTCCGATCTTCCGTGCCTTCGTGAATGTAGTCCGAGGGCAACAGTCCGAAGTGAGCGCAGTACCAATCGATGGTACGTTGGAAATCCGTGGCGAAAAACAATGCGTGCCCCAAGCGCAACACCTGCGCGGGACCTTTGGCGATGCGTTGCGTCGCACCTCGCCGATGCTTTTGTTCCGCGTAGTTCAAGTCGAGAGGCTGGCGCATGGGCAGGGCCGAGGCGGGCGCGATACCGTGCACCACTTCCACGGGCAGTCCATCAGGATCCTTCAGCGCTATGCTCATGCCTCCACCGGGGCCCGACAGGGCGCGCGGCACCGAGGCGCCAGTAATCTTACTTGCGGCTTCGAAATCAGCAACACTGGCTGCGCGCAGGGCCACGCCCGCAAATCCCGCTTTGTCCGCCTTGCGCGCGACGTAGCAATAGGCCGCCGGCCCGGTGCCGCGCATGTACAAAGCTTCCGGTGTGCGCTGCGCGGTCACCAATCCGAAATCGGTCATAAAGGTTTCGACCGTGTCCAGATCGGGACTGTAGTAACTGACATGAGAAATATCGGCGACTTTCATTTTCGTTCCCCTCATATTCAAAAGCTCACGGCGAAGTATGACAGGCTATGGTTGTTTTGAGTATGACCGATGGGCACAACCCCAGCAGGAGGTTTCCACGATGCGCAATCTGACCGAATCCAATCTGACCGAAGCCGTCTTGAAGAAACTCGAAGGTGCCAGCGACGCGCGCTTCAAGCAGATCATGACCAGCTTGATCAAGCACGTGCATGGTTTCGTGCGCGAGGTGCAGTTGACCGAGGCGGAGTGGTTCACCGCCATTCAGTTTCTCACCGCGACCGGGCAAAAATGTGACGACAAGCGCCAGGAGTTCATCCTGCTGTCCGACACGCTGGGCGTGTCGATGCTGGTGGATGCCATCAACCATCGCAACCCTTCGGGCGCCACAGAGTCCACGGTGCAAGGGCCGTTCTACGTTGCGGGCGGTCCGGACGTGGCCAATGGCGGGAACATCGCGGAAGGCGTGTCGGGGGACCCCACTTACTTCTCCGGCCGCGTACTCACACCCGACGGCAAGCCTATTTCCGGCGCGACCTTGGACTTGTGGTCTACTGACGGCGACGGCTGGTACGACGTGCAACTGCAAGGACAAAGCATGCGCGCGCGCGGCAAGATCAAGACCGACGCGCAGGGACGCTACAGCTTCTGGACCATCAGGCCCGTCAGCTATCCCATTCCCACGGACGGCCCGGTGG
>JANNFC010000696.1:0-2548 GCA_031379405.1 Betaproteobacteria bacterium
GGGCTTGTTTCCTTCTGGAGAGCGGCGATTGCTCCATGCTCGAACTCCCGTTCCGACTTCTTCGTCAATGCGAGCGTGATACGAACGAACATTGGTGTTTCAGTCATTACGTTGCGCTCCCAATCCCACTGGATGTAGTCCTCCTCAATCCGAACGAAGTCGCGCTTGAAGTTGGGATGACGATAGTACGAGAACTCTTCGGTGATGTAACGAATAAACCCCAGCCGCTCTGCCGAAACAACGATGGGGTTTACACCTTTCTCCTTTTCTGCATAGAGATAGTAGGCATGTTCGGGCTGTTCGTACAAGCAGCGAAGTAAGGCTCTGAGGTCATCTTCAGACCTTATGTCTTCGTTCTCAATGACGTGGAAGCAGCTACGAGCAATCCGACTTGGGGTAATGTCCGGAAAGACGGGCTCGCTAGGTTCTTCGGACATGGTATGCGGACCTAACGGAATGCCCATAATCGGCTCGCAAACCGCAAGCGCAGCGCTGCTGTTTGTGCGTCCGCATTCATGGGCGGGTTAGACAGCGCACGCGCGAACGGTGAAGAGTGCGACGACCACATACAAAACCCATTCAGCATTCAGCGAGCACAATCAGACGTTCATGCAGGAGAGGATCTGTGCCGCGTTTCTCCTGCTGGATCCAAGCATCAACGAGGGCAGAGGGATACGTTGCTGGATTGTCTTTGATATAGGATTTCAGTGCCAAAACTGCTCCTTCCAGCGGCCAAAAAAATCCACGCATTTCACCAGGCAGGCGATCTCGGCCGGTTCGCGGTCCTTTGGCGCAAGATGGGCCTCAGACGGAGGAGAAACTATCCACTCTGCGAGAAGCAGTTCGCAACCTGCGACCCGCAGCGCCGCCCAACGCCGACAACGCAATTGAAACCTCAGATATGCAAGCACTCCAAGCCACAGCGCCGTAATCGCTAGCAAGGCCCAGATCTCTGAACGTGCGCCCCAAGCGACCGGTGGCCAATTGTCGGAAACAAGCGCGGCACCACCTGCGCTAGTGAAAAGTATTAAGCCCGCAAATGCCACTGACTCCTTGTGACTGTGGTAGGACGCGTAGCGATCGAGGAGGCCCTTGACGAACCCGATAGCGCGATCCACTTGGGCTGACGGCGCTGCTGCTGTATCTGTCATCGGATACCCTCCGTGCGTCGAAACAAGCTGTCTAACGAATAGGATCTTATCCGTCGCGCGACAGCATGGCGGGTAAGATCAGTTGAACTGAACCGCCTGTGCTCAGTGCGTAGCTTATGGGGATTGAAACGCGCTGAGCCTTGCGCGCGAGGAGCCGTGCAATGGGTTCGGGCGTTTGGGTCGGTGGGCAAGCACTTGGCATGAGGGCAGTGATGCGCGATTGAGATGGCGGACACTATGGCAGAGGGGGATTGAGGCAGTGTCATTCGGGACGCACGCCACGCCGTACCGTAATCGGGCTACCACGCAGTGCGATCGATATTTACCCCGCCGCCCTAGTTCGATTTCTGAAAAGGATTCACGACTTTGAGCGTGCGCTCGATTCGCTGTCCCGACTGCAGATCCTCACTATAGAGCGTGCTGCAGTTGGCGAGCAACGCCGCTGCCACAATCAGCGCATCATAGAAACCGATTTTGTAGCGCTCAGCAAGTTGCACTGCGAGTTCATGGGTTTCGATGGTGAGGGGCTCCACCTGACACACGGCCCGCACGATCGCCAATGCTTCGTTGGTTTCGGGCCAGGATAGTTTGAGTTTTCGGGTGGCGACCGCCGCGAACTCATTGAGCACTTGCACGCTAATGCGTCCTCCGTCCTGCAGCAGCGCCTCAGCACGATCTGCCTTGGCGGCATCCCCAGACAGCAGATACAGCAAAACATTCGTGTCGAAGAAAACCTCAACGGCGCTCATTCGCTGCCAAGCGGTCAAACTTGAAATCGGCAGGTAATCGACCCCGAAATTTACGCAAGCGGGCCAGCAAATCGCGCGCGGCAGGCTTTCGGGCGACCTCCAAGCTACGCAGGCCGGTCACGTGAATCTCGATCTCCTCGCCTTCCTTGAGATCGAGCGCCTCCACCACAGCCACCGGAAGCCTGACCGCCAAGCTATTCCCCCAACGTGATACTTGCATCGTCATACACTCCTAGGATCTACATCAATCTATAGTATATCTTTGGAGTCTATCATTGGCAACCTGGACGTAGCTTCCTGGACGTAGCTTCGTGCCGCGGCCCGGTAGTCGAACCTAGGCACTTGGAAGCTACGGGTTGCGGCGCGGGGGAGGGACAATGATGCACGCAAGCCAGCGCGTTATGCGCACTCGCCCGTTCGTGTGCGAGTTCCTCGAAGATCGTTTCGGCGATGAACGCCTCAGGCTCTCGCGCCTGTGTGCGGGTGATGTGGTGAGATTTGTGCAGCGCCAAGTGCTGCGGGCTGCACCTGAAGCGGGCGAAGCTCATGAGTGCCGCGCTGCGCTCCTTCCTGCGCTACGTGCGCTATCGGGGCGATACAACGCTAGATCTGGCAGCTGCCGTACCGATCGTGGCCAATTGGTCGATG
>JANNFC010000703.1:0-1726 GCA_031379405.1 Betaproteobacteria bacterium
CTGGGACAACGGCAATTTCCCTCAAATGACGGAGCCATCTCGGGGCTATCACGGCGTACGCTTCTATGAAACGTTTGGCGACTTCGGATTCACCATGAAAGCACGCATGGAGATCCTGCGTACGCTTGGCCCCGCACTCGCGCCATTTAATTCCTTCCTGCTTCTGCAGGGGCTGGAAACACTGCATGTACGCATGCAACGGCACTGCTTCAATGCCATACAGGTGGCCGAATTCCTACAAGGCCATCCAGCCGTAAGCTGGGTCAACTACCCTGGCCTGCGCGGCAATCGATACTACGAGCTTGCGCAGAAATACCTGCCCAAAGGCGCCAGCGCCATCATGACTTTTGGCATCAAGGGCGGGCAGGACGCCGGCGTCAAAATCATCGAAGCCGCACAATTTCTGAGTCACCTGGCCAACGTTGGCGATGCCAAGACCTTGGTCATTCATCCTGCGTCGACAACCCATCGTCAACTATCTGAAGAGGATCAATTGAAGGCGGGTGTGTCGCCGGACATGATTCGCATTTCGGTAGGCATCGAAGACATCGATGACATCATCTGGGATATCGATCAAGCCTTGAGTAAGTCCCAGCGGGCAAAATAGGGGCCACATGGGACGTGCCACCTCATTTTGCGTCGAAGTCGTCCCGCTCCAGCTTCAGATACACGCGTTGAACATTCTGCGGATGGAGCGTCGGGTAGAGCGCCCACTGACGGAAGGCGGGTAACTCGAGCTGTTGCATGCTGTCGACCAGGGTGGCACCACTCTCGAAGCGCAGACGGGTGGCGTCCAGCAGGCTTTGAAGGTACTGCTCAGTCGAGTCGATTGACCGCGGATCCGCGACAGGACCGTGCGCGGGAACAACGCGCGTGATCGGCATCGCCTTGAGTTTTTGCAGGGCCTGAATCCAGTTGGTTACCTCTGCATCGCGTAAGCTGGGAATACGGTCTTGCGCCACCATGGCGCCGGCAAAGAGTACGCCCGTAGCACGGTCGAAGACAGCAATGTCCCCCGGGCTAGCGGCCCAACCATGATGTACCAGCTCGATATCGCGCCCGGAAATGGTCAGGCGTGTACCGCCATGAACCAGGATATCCGCCGTTACAACCCTGCTGCCGCGCATCTCGCGCTTGCCCAGTTGGCGCACAAGGTTTTCCAGGCAATGTGCGCAGCGTGTACGCATGAGTTGCGCGGAGTCAACATGGGCAAGTACCGGGACGCCGATTTTCACGAAAGCGGAGGCCCCGAAAATAAACTCCTGGACCGCATGAGTGAGGACGAGCAATCGAACCGGCTTGCATGTGCGCCGGCGCACCTCGGCCAGAAGGATTTGTCCGTAACGGGCCGAAGGCCCGCTGTCGATGACGATCACCCCGTCCGTGCCGACAATGAAACCTGCATTACCGACCACGCCACGATTGGCACGTGTGACTTCGTTGAGCTCGCCGACCATGGCGTAGACACCAGGAGCCACTTCGAGGCTGCGCGGGGCCGCGCCGCACATCCACGGTAGCACCAACAAAAACGCCGTCACGAGACGGCGCGTTAGTCGGCCGATCCCACCAGCCTGCTGCAGGATCGGCAATATGCGGCCGGTCACGATCCGGGCTTCACCATCAGGCTGCTTTCGAATTTAAGGTCTTTGGTATCGACCACCTCCGCACGCAGTTCGCCTTGCTCCTTCGGGACAAAATAGAAGCGGAAATTAGGATTCTCACTGAT
>JANNFC010000017.1:0-15629 GCA_031379405.1 Betaproteobacteria bacterium
GTGAGTGCCCCGCTCGAGGTGTGGCCAATGATGAATCCCGCGCACAGCGAAGCCAGCCCGGAAGACAGGTGCTGAAGCGCCGAGTTGAAACTCATCAAGCTGCCGCGCATGTTGGGTTGGGCGCTCGAGGTAACCAAGGCCATCGCCGGTACGAAGCGGCCGGAAACGAAAATCATGAACACGGTGCTGCTACAAAGCATGACCCAAAGCGGTACTGGCGGCAGATTGGTAGTGATGAGAAGTGGCACGATGGACAGTGCCGCAACGATAGCGAACACTTCGCGCTTGCCGTGGCGGTCCGACAGGCGTCCGATAAATCGGGATGTGAACACGGTGGCCAGTCCGCCGAAAAAGTACATGTACGGCAGATCGGTCTCCTTGAGCCCCACATTGGCCACGCCGTAGGGACTCAGGAATGGAATGACCGAAAATCCGCCGAATACCAAGATCGCAGGCAAGGCTAGGGCGCGGCGTTGATTGGCGTCAGAGAATACCGCTTGCACTTGCCGAAGGGGATGCGTCGGTGTTGAGTCCGTTCGGACATGGGCGCGCAACTCCGGCACGATTCGCCACACGCCCAACAAGATCAACGCGGACACGCCGGCGAGAAACAAGAATGGTGCACGCCATTGGAATTGATTGGCGAGAAACAATCCGATGGGCACTCCGGCAATAGCTGATAGGGAGAAAGCAGACATCACTGTGCCAGTGGCAGTGCCACGTCTATCGGCCGGAATCGCATCGCCGATGATGGAATAGACCGCCGCACCGGCGACACCGCCGAATGCGCCGGCAAATAGGCGCGCTGCCAGCAGCGTGCCGTAACCAGACGCTAAGCCACACAGCAATGTGGACACTACGAATCCGGCATACAGGAAAAGCAACGCCTTCCTGCGGTCAAAGCGATCGATGTAGAGCGCCGTCAGGAACGATGCGGCTGACGCGCTTAAGGTATAGGCCGCGACAAGAAAGCTGAACTCGCGGGCGTTAATGTGCAGCAGGCGCATCAACTGCGGACCCAGCGGCATCAGCACCATGAAGTCCATGATGTGTGTGAACTGCACGCAAGCGAGGATGACGACCAGACGCCGTTCGTCCAGTGCGGAGTTCTTCACCGTCGGTTAGCTACGCGTGGCCAGTCTGTGCCGGGTTACTTCTTGGCCGGAGGAATCCTGCCCATCAGGTAGAACTCATCGTTCGGCCGCATCCCGATCAAGTGCGCCATACGGTTGGAGAGGGCGAAGAAGGCGGTGATGCCGCCGATGTCCCAAATATCTTCTTCGCTGAATCCGTGATTGCGCAGCGACTGGTAGTCTACGTCCAGCATTGCTTCGGGAACGCGGGCGAGTTTACAGGCGAAGTCGAGCATCGCCTTTTGGCGTGGAGTGATGTCCGCTTTGCGATGATCGATGCCGACTTGGTCGGCGATTTGCGGATTCTTGGCGTAGATGCGCAGGATCGCTCCGTGTGCGATGACGCAGTACTGGCAGTGATTCACGCCGCTGGTGGCGACCACGATCATTTCGCGTTCGGCTTTGGTCAGGCCCGAATCGCGCAGCATGAGCGCGTCGTGATAGGCGAAAAACGCACGGAACTCTTCGGGGCGATGCGCGAGCGTGACGAAGACGTTTGGAATGAAGCCCGCTTTGTCTTGCACCTGTTCCATCTTTTCCCGGATGTCCTTGGGCAAATCCTCGAGCTTGGGAACAGGATATCGACTGATCGGATGGCTCACGAAATACTCCTCGAGCTATGCGGCGAGGAAAGAGACGGGTAATGATTCCAAGCCGCGAATTACAAGAGAGTCTGACCAATGCAGATGCGTGTTGGTCAGGGCGAAAGCTTTCATACGAGAGAGCAACAGCGGAAACGCAACCGCGCCTTCCACGCGCGCGAGATGCGCACCGAGACAGGTGTGTATGCCTTGCCCGAAGGCAATCTGATAGCGTGCGGATTCGCGCCGCAGATCCAAACGATCGGGATCGGAGAATTTGCGCGGATCGCGATTGGCGGCATTGACGAAGAGGTACACGCGCTCGCCGCGTCGTAGTGTTTTTCCGTGTACTGAGGTGTCCTCGGTCAGTACACGCATCATGGAGATGATGGGGCCATCCCAGCGCAGAATTTCAGAGAGCGCGACGTGCACGAAATCCGCATCGGTGGTGTGCCCCCGAAAATCGTTGAGTTGCCGTGGGTGTTGCATTAGGCCCAGCAATCCGTTGCAGATGAAGTGCGTGGTGGTCTCATGTCCGGCGAAAAGCAGCAGCGAGCAAGATGAGATCAGTTCCTCTATGCTCAAGGCATCATCACCATCGTGCGCGGTGATCAAGCCGTCTATGACTTTGCTGCCGGGGTTGCGACGCCGATGCGCGACGATGTCGGCAAAATAAGCATTCATCTCCGCGATGCTTCTGGCCGCGGCTGCATACTTGTCCGGATGCGTGCGCGAGACCAGTACGAAAGCGCCGATATTATCGGACCAGCGTTTGAGCAGCACGGTGTCGCTTCGCGGCACGCCAAGTATCTCCGCGATGACCGTGGCGGGTAGTGGGTAGCCAAAATCCTCGACGGCATCCATATGTCCTTGCTCAATGACATTGTCGATCAATTCGTTGGCGATCGCTGCGATGTCATCGCGCAGGGCATCGATAGCGCCGGGCGAGAAACCTTTGTTGAGCAACTTGCGCAGGCGCGTATGGCGCGGAGGGTCGTTGAAAACCAGCCATAGGCTCAGCGTGTCGCCGAGGGTTTTGGCGAGGTCGGGCGGAACGCTGGTCTGGTGTTCGACGAACGGTCGAATACGATCGGCGGAGAAACGATCGTCGCGCAGCCCCATCTCGACGTCCGCATAACGAGTCAAGCACCAGGCACCAAGCCCTTCGTTCCAGTGACAGGGGTCGTCGTCTTGCAATTGGTGCAAAAGCGGATAGGGGTCCGCAATGACCGCCGGCGATTGAAAATCCACGGGGCTAGTCGTACTTGCGCAGATCCTCAATGACCTTGCCGTCGTTAGGCAGGCCACCGGGATCGGTGAACAGAACTTCTCCACGAACTTTGCACAAGTCGCGCAGGCTCTCCGCCAAGCTCTGCTCCAGGCCGGATGGCTTGTCACTGACTTCGCAATGCAAAGCCATTTGATCGTTGCGCTGCGCATCGTGTGTGACCACTAATCGCGCACGCCGCACTTCTTTGTGACGTTTCACTACTTCCGCAATCTGCGACGGGTGCACGAACATGCCACGCACTTTGGTGGTTTGATCGGCGCGGCCCATCCACCCCTTGATTCGCATGTTGGTACGGCCGCACGGGCTGATTCCCGCAAGTACGGCGGACATGTCGCCGGTGGCGAAGCGAATGAGGGGATACTCCGGGGTGAGTGTGCTCACGACGACTTCACCGACTTCCCCGGCAGCCACGGGATCGCCCGTGCCTGGGCGGACGATCTCCACGAGGACGCCTTCGTCGACGACTAAACCTTCGCGCGCATCGGTCTCATAGGCGATCAGACCGAGGTCGGCGGTGCCGTAGCTTTGGTAGGCCTCGATACCGCGCTCGGAAAAGAATTTCTTCTGTGGCGACAGAAACGCCTCACCGCCCACCGCCGCTTTCTTGAGGCTGTCGATGTTCAGCTTCAACTCATCGGCTCTCTCGATCAGGATTTTGAGGAATGACGGCGTGCCGGCGTAAGCAACGGGCTTCAAGTCCGCGATGGTTTGCACCTGCAATTCCGTCTGGCCCACACCGGCGGGAAACACCGGACAACCGATGCTCTGCGCGCCCAGATCGAACATGAATCCAGCTGGCGTGAAGTGATAGGAGAAGGTGTTGTGCACCAGATCGCCTTGCCGGAATCCGGCGGCGAACAGCGCGCGTCCTATGCCCCAGTAGTCCTTGGTGTCGCCTTGCGGATCGTAGATGGGGCCGGGGGAGGCGAATACGCGACCCAGGCGGCTCACATGCAACGCCGTCATACCGGCGAAAGGTAATTCCTGCTTCTGCAAAGCGATGAGATCGGACTTGCGAGTGATCGGCAGATTTGCGAGAGACGCGCGATCCTTAACCTCGTAAGGCTGCACGTGGGCCAACGTACGAGTGAAGTACGGAGCGTTTTTCTTGGCATTGGAAATTTGATCCTGAAGCGATTTGAATTGCGACCCTTCACGTGTTTCGGCAGAGCGGGTTTCTAGGTCGTCGAAGTATTTCATTGGATTGGGATCCTGTTGGGTGAACCACGCACCCCTCACGCCAGCCACCGCTTGCGTCGGCGGTAGTGTTTGGTATCGCGGAAATTCTTGCGTTCTCCGCTGCTCAGTCCGAGGTAGAACTCTTTCACGTCCTCATTGGAACTCAGATCGGCGGCGCTGCCTTCCATGACCACCCGGCCATTCTCCAGGATATATCCGTAGTTGGCGTAGCGCAGCGCCACCATGGTGTTTTGTTCGGCCAGCAGGAAGCTGACTTTTTCCTTGCTGTTGAGATCCTTCACGATCTCGAAAATCTCTTCCACTACTTGTGGTGCCAGGCCCATGCTGGGTTCGTCCAACAGGATCATGCGAGGGCGCGCCATCAACGCACGACCCACTGCGGTCATCTGCTGTTCGCCGCCGGAGGTGTATCCCGATTGGCTGGCGCGGCGCTGCTTGAGGCGAGGGAAATAGGCGTAGACCTTCTCCAGATCGGCAGCGATCGCGGCGCGACTTGCCTTGCGGGTGAAGGCGCCGGTTAAGAGGTTTTCTTCAACGGTCAAGTGGGCGAAGCAATGCCGCCCTTCCATCACCTGCACTACGCCTCGTTGTACCAGATCCGATGGACTCAACTGATCCACTCGTTCGCCGTTGAACTCGATGGAACCCTTAGTGACTTCGCCACGCTCAGCGCGCAACAGATTGGATATCGACTTTAAGGTGGTCGATTTTCCGGCGCCGTTCGCGCCCAACAGTGCGACGATGTTGCCCGCATCGACGTGCAAGGACACACCCTTCAACACCAGGATAACGTGGTCATAGATGACTTCGATGTTGCTGAGCGTCAGCATAGTGTTGCGTCGAGCGAGCGCAGCGGTGATGCGCTACTCACCGCCCGATCTGCGTTCCTCACGTTAGCCTTTCAAGCATCCGGGCGTGATGTTCTTCTCCTTGGCATACTTGGCCGCCGCGGATTCCACCATGGGGCGCACGACGCTGCTGTCGCCTTCGAGCCACCCCGAGACGAAGTGCCATTTGCTACCGTCCCACTGATGGATGCGCGCATGACGTACGCCTTCGTGGTCGTAGCAGGAGACTTTGATCGGCTGCAAGATGCTGTAGAAGCCTGTTTGTTTGATCCGAGCTTGATCAAGATTCAGGTTCTCGATTCCCCAACGCACTTCTTCGCCTCTTAGCGATTTCTTGCCGTACTTACCCTGTGCCGTGCGGATGGATTCCACCACCAATAGCGCATTGATCAAACCACGGTTGTACAGCACGTGGCCGACGTCGTCTTTCTTGCCGGCGCCTTTGCCCTTGTCGTAGACGTGCTTAATGATGTCTTGGTGAACCGCTGCTTTGTCCGCGGAATGCTGCAGCGCGATGGCGTTGTAACCCTTAGCGCCAGCGCCGGCTGGCACCACATCGGGCTCCGCGCCCGCCCACCACACGCCGAACATCTTCTCGCGGGGATAGTTCACGGCGACCGCTTCCTTGATGGCGGTAGAGTTCATTACGCCCCAGCCCCACAGCAGGACGTAGTCCGGTCGCGCCTGTCGTATCTGTAGCCAGGCCGCCTTCTGCTCCACCCCTGGATGGGTCACGGGGATAGTGGTCAAGACGTACCCGTGGCGACGGGCGCGCTCTTGCAGAAGGGGAATGGGTTCCTTGCCGAAGGGCGAGTCATGATAGACCAGCGCGATCTTCTTACCGCGCAGTTGCTCCATTCCGCCGGAAAGCTTGCCCAGATGTTGGATCAGGATGTCGGCTGCCGTCCAATAGGTACCGAGCAAGGGGAAGTTCCATGGGAATACTCTTCCGTCCGCGGATTCCGACCGGCCATAGCCCATGGTGATGATCGGAATCTTGTCCACCGGCGCCTTTTCCGTAAGCGCGTAGGTGATGCCGGTGGAGAGCGGATTGAACACGGAGGCACCGGTCGGCCCTTTGCCCTTCAACCGCTCGTAACATTCCACACCGCGGTCGGTGGCGTAGCCGGTCTCGCACTCTTCGTAAGTAATCTTGACTCCGTTGATGCCGCCGTCACGTTCGTTGATGAGGTTCAGGTAATCGACGAAGCCATTGGCGAAGGGGATCCCGTTAGGGGCGTACGGACCGCTGCGATAGACCAGAACCGGTATGAACTGCTCGCTCGCGATGCTCGGAGCCGTAGCGGATACGGCGCCGGCAAGTGCCAGCGTTGCCCAAACCAGTTTTGCTTGCGAGAATATTTTCATGCTTGTTCCCTCCAAAAAAGTACATGCGCATGTCGTGATGCGCGATTTCCCAATCCGAGACCGTGCGCTCAGTGGGGGAAAGGCCAGAGCCGCAGCTTCTCCTTGCCGATCCGCCATAGCCTGGCCAGGCCCAGCGGTTCGACGATCAGGAAGAACAGTATCAGCGCGCCGAAGATCATGAATTCTAAGTGCGAAATCATGGCCGTGGAGAGCGGGATGCCAATCCATTGCGGCGCTTGATTCAGTATGAGCGGAAGCGTGGTGATGAATGCCGCACCCAGGAACGCGCCCACAATGGAACCCAAGCCCCCGATGATCACCATGAAAAGTATGCTGAAAGAGCGATTGATATCGAAAGCGGCGGGCTCCCAAGAGCCTAGGTGGACGAAGGCCCACAGCGCGCCGGCCACGCCCACGTAGAAGGAACTCACCGCAAAGGCGGAGAGCTTGGCGTACATGGGGCGGATGCCGATGATTTCGGCTGCCACATCCATGTCACGCGTGGCCATCCAGGAGCGCCCGATACGGCCGCGAACCAGGTTCTTGGCAACCATGGCGAATATCACGAGGAGGGTGAGGCACAGTAGATATTTTGCCAGCGGGGTTTCGAACTTCAGGGAAAACAGCGACAGCGTGGGTGCGCTGATGGACCCCGATGGCGTGTAGTTGGTAAACCACGGCACCCGGTTGAAAATCCACTCCAAGAAAAACTGCGAGGCCAGTGTCGCCACCGCCAAGTAATACCCTTTGATGCGCAAACTCGGTATGCCGAAGACAATGCCCACGACGGTCGCGCAGCCTCCCGCCAAGAGGAAGGCGACGATGGGATTGAGCCCCGGTACGCGAATGCACAAATTGTAGGCTGCGTAGGCACCCACTGCCATAAAACCACCGGTACCAAGAGAGAGTTGGCCGCAGTAACCCACCAGCAAATTGAGCCCCAATGCCGCCAGCGCCATGATGACGAAGGGTATGAGGATGGCGCGCATCAGGTACTCATTGGCAAACAGCGGCACCACCACAAAGCCCAACGCGACCCAGATGGCAATGAACCATCGGTCTTGCGCGATAGGGAACACCGCTTGATCGGCGGTGTAGGTGGTCTTGAATTGTCCGGATTCTCGGTAGAGCATTCTTATCGGGCCTTGGCCAGGGGATTAAACACGATCAATGTGCTTTTCCCCAAACAGTCCTTCCGGACGAATCAGCAGGAACAAAAGCGCGACGACGTAGGCAAACCAATTCTCGATGCCACCCCCTACCAGGGGTCCCAGATAGATCTCCGCGAGCTTCTCGCCAGCACCGATGATCAGGCCCCCTACGATCGCCCCCAGAATGGATTCGAACCCGCCGAGAATGAGTACCGGCAACGCCTTGAGCGCAACGAAGGTCAGCGAGAACTGAACGCCCAATTTGGAACCCCACATGATGCCTGCGACCAAGGCAACCAAACCGGCTACGGTCCAAACGATGACCCAAATATAATTAAGAGGAATACCGACGGATTGGGCGGCTTGATGATCGTCCGCCACCGCGCGCAATGCACGACCGATTCGCGTCTTCTGGAAGAATAACGCCAGCCCCGCTACCAGCAAGCCGGCGACCACGGTCGCTACCAAATCCTCGCTTTGGATCAGGACGCCGCCTTCAAAAAGATTGCCTAAGATTGTCAGGGGTTCTTTGGGAATACCGACATCCAGGGTGTAAACGTCGCTGCCCCAAACTGCTTGGCCAAAGCCGTCGAGAAAGTAGGAAATTCCCAGTGTTGCCATAAAGAGCGCGATGCCTGGTTGATTCACCAACGGGCGCAGAACTATTCGTTCGATGACCATGGCCAACACGATCATGACGACCACCGTCAGCGCCAGCGCCAGCAGCATCGGCAGATTGAATATCTCCATGAGTCGAACGAAGGTCAGCGCGGCAAAGAGCACCATCGCGCCCTGGGCAAAGTTGAATACGCCGGAGGCTTTGAAAATCAGCACGAACCCAAGCGCTACCAAGGAATAAAGTACGCCCGCCATCAGCCCGCCGAGCAAGACTTCGATGAAAAATCCCATCAGTGTTTTACCCCCAGGTAGGCGTCGATGACGGCTTGATTGGTGCGAATCTCATCGGGTGTGCCGTCGCCGATCTTGCGCCCGTAGTCGAGTACCACCACACGGTCGGACAGATCCATGACCACGCCCATGTCGTGTTCGATGAGGACAATGGTGGTGCCGAACTCATCGTTCACATCCAGGATGAAGCGGCACATATCCTGTTTTTCTTCCACGTTCATTCCCGCCATCGGTTCGTCGAGTAGCAGCATCTCGGGTTCGGCCGCGAGGGCGCGGCCCAATTCCACGCGCTTCTGTAGTCCGTAGGGAAGACGGCCAACGGGCGTCTTGCGAATGGATTCGATTTGCAGAAAGTCGATGATCTCTTCCACCTTGCGGCGGTGCTCCAGCTCTTCACGCAACGCCGGGCCGAAATACAGACACTGGGAGAGGAAGCCCGCTTTCATCTTGAGGGTGCGTCCGGTCATGAGGTTGTCCAGCACGCTCATGCCTTTGAACAAGGCGATGTTCTGAAAGGTGCGGGCGATGCCTTGGCTAGCGGCTTCATGCGGGCGCATCTGTTTACGCGTGTTGCCTTTGAAGGTGACCGATCCCGCGCTGGGGTGATAGACGCCATTGATGACGTTTAGCATGGAGCTTTTCCCGGCGCCGTTGGGTCCGATGATGGCGCGGATCTCGTGTTCGCGAACGTCCAGACTGATATCGCTGAGCGCTTTCACGCCGCCGAAGGACAGCGAGATGTTCTCCAGCTTGAGAATGACGTCCCCGATGCGTCTGGCCGGTGCGCTCATGCCGCCGTCCGTCGCGCCGCGTGGGTGGCGGCGTTCTGGATCCTCACGGTGGCCTCGACGTCTCCCGTGCGTCCGTCTTCGAATTTGACCTGGGTCTTAATGTACTGCGAGGTCTTGTCCGAATAAAGCGCATCGACCAACGGAGCGTATTTTTCCGCAACGAAGCCGCGGCGGACTTTGCGCGTGCGTGTAAGTTCGTCGTCGTCGGCATCCAGTTCCTTGTGCAGAATCAAAAAGCGCTTGATCTGCGATCCGCAGAGTTGTTCGTCGGCGGCGAGATCGGCATTGACCTTCTCCACGCACTCCTGGATCAGCGCATAGACTTCTGGCTTGCTGGAAAGATCGACATAGCCGCCGTAGGAGATATTTTTCTTCTCCGCCCAATTTCCCACCGACTGCATATCGATATTGATGAAGGCGCACGCGCGATCGGTCTTATCGCCGAAGCATACGGCTTCCTTGATGTGAGAGAAGAACTTCAGCTTGTTCTCGATAAACTGCGGCGCGAACAGAGTGCCATCCGTCAGTCTGCCCACATCCTTGGCGCGATCGATGATCTTCAGATCGCCGTCGGCATCGAAGAATCCGGCGTCGCCGGTCATAAAGTAACCGTCCGGTGTGATGGATTCCGCGGTGGCATCCGGACGCTTGTAGTACTCCTTCAACATGCTGGGGGCCTTGACCAGCACTTCGCCGTTCTCCGCGATCTTTACTTCCACACCCGGCAGCGGACGTCCGACTACATCCAGTTTGGTTTGGCCGCTAGCCTGTTTGCACACGTAGGCGGCAGTTTCGGTCTGTCCATAGAGCTGCTTGAGATTGATACCGAGGGATCGATAGAACCCGTAGAGATCGGGACCGATGGCCGCGCCGCCCGTATAGGCCACGCGAATTCGGCTCATGCCAAGCACATTCTTGAGCGGTCCGTAGACCAGCATATTGCCGAGCATGTAGAGCAGTCTGTCTTTCAAGGGGACAGACTTTCCCTCCATCAACTGCGTACCACAGCGACGCGCGACGCCCATGAAGTAGTGGAACATGGAACGCTTGATGGCGGCCGCATCATCCATGCGGATCATCACCTGCGTAAGAAGATTCTCGAATACACGTGGCGGCCCGAAGTAGTAGGTGGGGCCGATTTCGCGCAGGTCGATCATCACTGTCTCGGAAGATTCCGGACAGTTGACCGTGAATCCCGCCACCATGGCTTGGGCATAGGAGAACAGATGATCGCCGACCCACGCCATAGGCAGATAGGAAAGGACTTCTTCATTCTCGGTGAAGCCGTCGAAAGACACATCACCGCGAGAGGCGGCAATCAGGCTGGCGTGCGTGTGGCAAACGCCCTTAGGTTTGCCCGTTGTACCCGACGTATAGAGGATGACGCTCACATCCTCGGGCTTGGTCTGCGCGACGCACTGGGCATAGAACCCGGGATGTTCGCGGTCGTACTGCTGTCCTAGTTCGCGCAGGCGGTCATAGGACATCAACTCAGCTTGCGTGTAGTGGCGCATGCCGCGAGTATCGTCATGGAATATGCGCTTCAGCCGCGGCGCGCGGAGCATGATCTCCAGTAGCTTGTCCACTTGCTCCTGATCCTCAACGATGGCGAATACAATCTCTGCGTCGTTGAGGACGTATTCCATTTCGGAGGTGATCGCATCCTGGTACAGCGGTACGGGCACCCCGCCGAGTGACTGGGTAGCTGCGAAGGCCCAGTACAGCCGGGGCCTGTTATCGCCCACGATAGCGAGGTTCATTCCCCGTTTGAAGCCCTGGGACGCCAGCCCACAGGCGAGCCAACGCACCTCGTCGGCGACCTGAGCCCAAGTCCAGCTTTGCCAAATGCCAAGGTTCTTTTCGCGAATAGCGGTGTGAGCACCGCGCACTTGCGCATGCTCCAACACCAGTCTTGGGAAGGTGTCTCCTCGTGTCTCCATGGGTGGGTTACCCTGAATGGCCCATTTACTGGGCTTCTGTTAACAGATAGGCGACGGATTATAGGTGCAACGGAGCCTGCAATCACGACGATTGGGCAGACCTCGACAAATTGGGCGCCAACGCCGCCGACAATCGAACGGCCCTCTTGATTGTTCCCCGCCATGCGGCAAATCTCAAAACCGGTCCGATGTACTAGGCGTACGCCATGGGATCAACCGCTTAGTTTGATCCTTCCCATTAACCTTGACACTGTCTGACACAAGGCGTTTGCACGGTTTGATCATTCATGGGTGGCATTGCGGTTGCGATAGGAGTCCCGTCTCCTTCAAACTGAAATCTCCGCATGAGTCCTGCAAAATTGAAACTGCTTCAGATCAGCGCCGGCCTTAACCTGGCTTTCGCTGCCACCACCGCCTGTGCCCTGCCCTATACGATCGACGGACTGTTCGCTGACTGGGGGGTAAATAGCACGACGCTACAGTCTTCCACCGCCCGAAAGCAAACTATCGAGGACCAGCACGACAGCTATCTCAATCCCGGATACGGCGGCCAGAAATACGACGCCGAAGCCATGTACCTGGATTGGGATGCGAATTACCTGTACGTGGGTATCCTCACTGGCCTGCCATCCAACAATCCTCACAACCCCGCAGGGAATTCCTATGGCCCGGGCGACATCATTCTGGACTTCGGGCTCGACAATAATCCCGAATTCGCCTTTAAAGTCATCACAAGGAATGGTTTGACCAAGGGCAAAGTCTATCAACCGCTCAGTAGTCCGACCACTTGGCACTATGGGATCTGGAGCGCCCCCAACGTTCTCGCCAACGGCTCCAATCCCTCTACCGACATTGTGGCGATCAAACGGGGCACTCAACAAGCGACGGGTGAACTGGCTTACTCTACGAGTTGGGTGACAAACCTCGGGCAGTGGACCAACGACAAGCACTACTTCATCGAAGCCAAGATTCCCACCTCTGCCTTCGGAGCGATGTGGATGGGTGACGGGCCGAGGGTTGCACTGGACGTGCATTGGGCTGCGATGTGCGCCAACGATATCATCACGGCAGATCCCGCCCCCGTATCCGAACCTGCAACCGGCGGACTCCTCGGGTTAGCAGTAGGTTCGGTTGCATGGTTTAGACGCAGAGCCAGGAAGTAGCCGCAAGCACCCAAAAGAGAGACCGCGAACGGCCAGGTTGATCATCTGGCCGTTTTTCTTTGGGCAAGCTACATCGAGCGTCTGTACTGTCCGCCCACATCGAATAGCGCGTGGGTGATCTGACCAAGTGAGCACACGCGCACTGCCTCCATCAATACCTCAAACACATTCTTGTTCTCGATAACCGCTCGCTGCAATCGGTTAAGCATCGGCCCGCTCCCGGCTTGATGCTGCCGGTGAAAATCGTGAAGGCGCTTGAGCTGGGACTGCTTCTCCTCTTCCGTGGACCGCGCTAGCTCCAGGGTTTGGGGCGTTGAGCCACCATGCGGATTGCGGAAGGTGTTCACCCCGATGATGGGGTAGGAACCATCGTGTTTCTTGTGCTCGTAGAAGAGCGATTCCTCTTGAATCTTGCCGCGCTGATAGCCCAGCTCCATGGCGCCTAACACGCCGCCACGCTCGCTGATGGCTTCGAATTCCTTGAGCACGGCTTCCTCCACGAGGTCGGTCAGCTCATCGATGATGAAGCTGCCCTGACTGGGATTCTCGTTCTTGGCCAGCCCCCACTCGCGGTTGATGATGAGTTGAATCGCCATCGCGCGCCGCACGCTTTCTTCCGTGGGCGTGGTGATGGCTTCGTCGTAGGCATTGGTGTGCAGGCTGTTGGCGTTGTCGTAAGTGGCGATCAGCGCTTGCAAGGTGGTACGGATATCGTTGAAGTCGATTTCCTGTGCATGCAGCGAGCGGCCCGAGGTCTGGCAGTGATACTTGAGCTTCTGCGAGCGCTCGTTGGCACCGTACTTGTTCTTCATCGCCACCGCCCAGATGCGGCGCGCCACTCTGCCGATCACGCTGTACTCCGGATCCATCCCGTTGCTAAAGAAGAAGGACAAATTGGGCGCGAAGTCATCGATGTGCATGCCGCGCGCCAAATAGGCTTCGACAAAAGTAAAGCCGTTGGATAGGGTGAACGCTAACTGGCTGATGGGATTGGCACCCGCCTCCGCGATGTGATAACCGGAGATCGACACCGAGTAGAAATTCTTCACGTTGTGATGGATGAAGTACTCCTGGATATCCCCCATCACCTTTAAGCTGAACTCGGTTGAAAAGATGCACGTGTTCTGACCTTGATCTTCCTTGAGGATGTCCGCCTGAACCGTGCCGCGCACGGTGGAAAGCGTCCAATCCTTGATCTTCTGTGCTTCGTCGTCCGTGGGCACGCGGCCGTTGTCCTGGCGAAACTTTTCCATCTGCTGATCGATGGCCGTGTTCATGAACATGGCGAGGATCGATGGCGCCGGTCCATTGATAGTCATGGAAACGGAATTGTTGGGGGCGGTCAGATCGAAGCCCGAATACAACACCTTCATGTCTTCGAGAGTGGCAATGGACACACCGGAGTTGCCCACCTTGCCGTAGATATCAGGACGCAAATCCGGATCGAAACCGTACAGCGTTACCGAGTCGAAAGCGGTGGAAAGCCGCTTGGCGGGCATTTCGTTCGCAAGCAAATGGAAGCGCTTATTGGTGCGGAACGGATCGCCTTCGCCGGCGAACATGCGGGTTGGATCCTCGTTCTCGCGCTTGAAAGCGAACACGCCTGCGGTGTATGGAAACGAACCAGGGACGTTCTCAAGCAGCAGCCACTTCAGTTGCTCGCCTTGATCCTCGTAACGCGGCAGCGCCACCTTACGAATGGCAGTGCCTGAGAGCGAGGTGTAAGTAAGCTTGGTGCGAATCTCCTTGTCGCGAATCTTCACCACATACTCGTGACCCGAATAGGCGCGCTGCAGATCCCCCCACTGGTCGAGCAGCTTCTTGCTGCCGGCGTCGAGTTTGTCATCGCGCTTGAGCGCAAGGGCTTGCAGATTGGCGTTGTCCTCGTTGCATTCCGTCGCCAATAGCCGGCTTGCCTCCCGCAGTTGTTGGCGTTCGCGTGCGGTGCGCGCCTGCACGAGCGCGTGCAGCTTGTAGCGTCGAGACGTATCGGAGATTTCGGCCAAGTAGCGCACGCGCGCGGGCGGCACGACGGGCGTTTGGTTGGTCGAGTGACGCGTGCTCACCATGGGCAAGCGCGATGGGCCGGGCCTGAGCCCCTTTTCCTGCAACTTTGCGAGCACACCGTGGTAAAGGGCGGTGACCCCGTCGTCATTGAAGCGAGCCGCCATCGTACCGAAAACCGGCATTTCATCCGGCCGTTTAGCGAAATCACCCTGGTTGCGCTGAACCTGTTTGCTCACGTCGCGCAGGGCGTCCAAGGCGCCCTTGCGGTCGAACTTGTTGATGGCCACGAAATCGGCAAAGTCCAGCATGTCGATCTTTTCCAACTGGGTGGCCGCGCCGTACTCTGGCGTCATGACGTATAGCGAATAATCCACGTGCGGCACGACCGCGGCGTCACCCTGCCCAATGCCCGAGGTCTCCACCACGATGAGGTCGAAGCCCGCGCATTTGCAGGCGGCAATGACGTCCGGCAAACAGGGCGCAATTTCGCTCCCGCCGCTGCGGGTGGCCAAGGAACGCATGAAGATGTTGCGGCCGTTGATGGCATTCATCCGGATGCGGTCTCCCAGCAGCGCGCCGCCGGTCTTGCGACGGGTGGGGTCGACGGCAATGATCGCGATGTTGAGCTGGTCTTCCTGATCCAAACGGAAGCGCCGAATGATCTCGTCAGTAAGTGATGACTTACCGGAACCGCCCGTCCCCGTCACGCCTAATACTGGGACCGACGCTCGACTCGAAGCCCTCGTCAGGATCTCCTGGCGCATCGTGTCGGACACAGAGCCGGCCTCCAGCGCGGTAATGAGACGGGCCAAGGAGCGATGCTCGCCTGCCAACACTGCCTGCAGTGATGTCGGCGCTTTGGCGGCAAGGTCGTCGCGAGCGCTCTCGATCATGTCCTGGATCATGCCCATAAGCCCCAGCTTCGCGCCGTCCTCGGGCGAGTAGATGCGGGTGACGCCATAAGCATGTAGCTCGGCAATCTCACTGGGTACGATCACCCCGCCGCCGCCACCGAAGAGTTTGATATTCTCGCCGCCGCGTTCTTTCAACAGGTCGATTGCATACTTGAAGTACTCCACATGGCCGCCCTGGTACGAACTGAGCGCGATACCGTGAGCGTCCTCCTGGAGGGCAGCGGTGACGACTTCATCCACCGATCGGTTATGCCCGAGGTGAATGACCTCCGCGCCGCATGACTGCAGAATCCGGCGCACGATATTGATAGAAGCGTCATGGCCATCGAACAG
>JANNFC010000035.1:0-1512 GCA_031379405.1 Betaproteobacteria bacterium
CTGGGAATCCGCTTCCGCAGACGATATCGCATTGGTGCTACATACTTCGGGAACCACGTCACGACCGAAGATCGTGCCGCTGTCGCAGCGCAACGTCTGCACCTCGGCGCGCAACATTCGGTCGACGCTCGCCCTCACCCACGCGGATCGTGCGCTGAACATCATGCCGCTGTTCCACATCCATGGACTGATCGCCGGACTGCTCGCACCGCTGTCCGCGGGCGGTCAAGTGTGTTGCACACCCGGATTCGACGCCTTGCAATTTTTCCGCTGGATGGATGAGGCCCGCCCCACTTGGTACACCGCCGTACCGACGATGCATCAAACCATCCTGGCACGTGCCGGCAAGAATCAGGAAATCATTCGCGCGAATCCTCTGCGTTTCGTGCGATCGTCGTCATCCGCACTGCCGACCCAGGTCATCCGCGAATTGGAAGCCACCTTTAAGGCACCGCTCATCGAGAGTTACGGCATGACCGAAGCCGCGCACCAAATGGCCAGCAATCCATTACCGCCAAAGGTGCGCAAGCCGGGATCTGTGGGCATTGCGGCGGGACCTGAAGTCGCCGTCATGGACCAAGAAGGCAATTTGCTGGCAAGTGGCGCTACCGGCGAAATCGTCATCCGAGGCGCCAATGTCACCGGCGGCTATCAGAACAATCCCAAAGCCAACAGCGAAGCCTTCACCAATGGCTGGTTCCGCACCGGCGACCAAGGCGTGATGGATGAGGAAGGTTACCTCACCCTTACCGGCCGCTTGAAGGAAATCATCAATCGCGGCGGCGAGAAAATCTCCCCGCGCGAAGTCGATGAAGTGCTGATGGATCACCCCGCCGTGCGCCAAGTGGTGACGTTCGCGTTGCCGCACGACAAGTTAGGTGAGGATGTGGCCGCAGCGGTGGTGCTGAAGGAAGGTGTTGCCGCCACCGAGAAGGAGATTCGTGAGTTCGCCGGGCAACGCTTGGCGCCTTTCAAGGTGCCGCGTACCGTGGTGTTCATCGACGAAATCCCCAAAGGCGCCACCGGAAAGCTGCAACGCATCGGATTGGCGCAGAAGCTTGGATTGGCCTAGCACGTGCCCGAGAACCTGCTGGCGACTGATGCTGTCAGACGACGCTCGCCAAGCACGCTGCACGCATTCGCTTGTGCGAACAATCGAATAAGGCATGCTTTTTTGAACCGAACCCCCCTGATCAAACATGAACCCCACCCTACTCCGCCTGCTTTACGCCGCCCTCGTCTTGCTCGCACTAGCGTTTCCGGCTGTGGCGCAAGAAGAGCTTGAAGAGCCGCCCACCATCATCACCATCGAACCCATCATCGTTGAAGGCGAACCCATCAAGGAAGGCCTGACGCCAGATGAGATCCGCAAGAAATTCGTCGAGATATTGGGCGACCCGGCGAAAGAAGTGCTGAGCGAACGTTGGGTATCTAGCGATACCGTGCTCATCAACACAAGGGGGGGACGCTACTGCGTGAAGTTTGTGCCGCCGCATTTGCGGTCGTCGATTG
>JANNFC010000087.1:0-8575 GCA_031379405.1 Betaproteobacteria bacterium
GTGAGTCGGGTGGGCTGCAACTGCGTGCGGCCGGAAGGGCGAGCGCGACGGATCTGCTGCAATTGCTCCGCCCCGGATGGGAGCGCCACGCCAGCGGTAGCGCGCAATGGAAAGGCGTCATTGGAGTGTCCACCAAGCGCGTCGACTTCGTGGTCGAATCCAATCTGGTGGGCCTAGCCAGCCAGTTGCCGGAACCGTTGAACAAGACCGAGTCCGAGTCGCTGGCGCTAAGGGTGGAGCGCGGCCCGCACGCCCCCGGCATGGCGCTGTTGCGTGCGCAGCTTGGCGAGCGTGTGCTCGTGCGTTACGTTTCTCCCAATGAACGCATGTTCCACATTAGCACCGGAGAGGTCGTCTTTGGTGGCCCATCGGGTGAGAGCGAGCGTGATGGACTGCGAGTGAGCGGACGGTTGCCTGTTTTTGACGGCGACGCTTGGCGTAACCTGCTGGCGTCATCGTCCACAGCGGGCCCCGCCCGCAGTGCCGTAGCCCCGGGGACCGGAGCCGAAACGCGCAAGACAGCACTTCCCAATCTCACGCTGCAAGCATTGAGGATTGATCGTTTGCATCTATTCTCCCGTGATTTTTCCGAGATTACTGTTTCCGGAAAACGCGCAGCGGGTATCACGCAACTCACGGTAGACGGAAAAGCACTGAGCGGCGAGGTGGCCTGGAAGGACCAAGGCAGCGGGCAACTGAGTTTGAAACTCGCGCGTTTGCACCTTGCACCCTCGGCAAAGAATGGCGATGCCATGGCTGAGATCGTGGCGGCCGAATCGCTGCCCAGTATCGATGCCGCCATCCAAGATTTCAGGATGGGCGAGCGCGAATTCGGGCGTCTTGTGCTCAGCGCCGTTCCCGAGGGGCGCCTTTGGCGTTTGCGGCAGCTCGAATTGAAATCGCCCGAAGCGATTGCGCGATTTCAAGGAACCTACGATTTGCGCGCGCGCGTGCCGCGCATGAACCTCGACGTGCAAGTCGATGTGGCGGACATCGGCAATTACTTCGCGCGTCTGAAACTACCTCAGGGCATCAAGCGCGGCAAAGCTACGCTGCAAGGTAGTGTGCAGTGGTCCGGCGCGCCTTACGCCCTCGATCTGCCCAGTTTGACTGGCCGGCTGGTGCTGGAGGCAAAGCAGGGACAGTTCATCAAGGTCGAGCCTGGTGTTGGAAAGTTGCTCGGTGTGCTCAGTTTGCAGGCTCTGCCCAGGCGCCTGACGTTAGATTTCAGGGATGTGTTCAGTGAAGGATTCGCATTCAATCAGATCAGGGCTACCAGCAATATCAGTGGTGGCGTGGCAACCACACAAGACTTCAAGATGCTCGGATCGGCGGCCGCGGTAGAACTCAAGGGCAGCGCGGATCTCGTTCGCGAAACGCAAGACCTCAAGGTTCGCGTCGTTCCCGGACTGAGCGATGGCTTGACCGTGGTCGGCGCCATCGTCAATCCGGCGATCGGATTGGCGACCTATCTGGCGCAGAAAGTACTCAAGGATCCGGTGGATCAGCTATTCGCCTCGGAATACGAAGTGACGGGAACCTGGGCGGATCCGGTGGTGTCCAGGAAAAACAAGAAGGCTGTTGGGTCCAACGGCCGACGATAAACTAGGCGCATGCTAAGCAAGAAAAGAACCCCGACCGCAACCAACTCCAAACCTGCCGCGCAAGCGGTGTTCGGGCGCGCGAAGCCGCATCCTTCGCGTGCCGGCAAGCGTGTGATGAGCGGACCGCCGGCGGTATTTCGCATGGCCGGTATCCAAATGGCATCGGGTCCGAACGTTGCCGCCAACTTGAACGAGGCGGGGCGTCTGATCGAAATCGCGGTGGCCAGTGGTGCGCGGCTGGTAGCCTTGCCGGAGTACTTCGCCATCATGGGGCTGAAGGACACGGACAAGATCCACGCGCGCGAGAAGCCCGGCCAAGGACCGATCCAGGCCTTCTTATCGGATAGCGCACGCCGTCACGGGATCTGGTTGATTGGTTGCTCCGTGCCGCTTGAATCGCCCGTACCGGGCAAGGTGCACAACAGCTGTGTGGTGTTCGACGACCAGGGCAAGCAGGTGGCTCGATACGACAAGATTCATCTGTTCAAGCTCAGTCTGGGCGGGGAGAATTTCAACGAAGAGCGCACCATCGCGCCCGGCAAGCAGGTGGTCACGGTGGATTCGCCCTACGGGCGTATCGGCTTGTCGGTGTGCTACGACCTGCGTTTTCCCGAGCTCTACCGCGCCATGAAGGACGTCGATATCATCGTCATTCCCTCGGCTTTCACCGAAATCACGGGACGCGCCCATTGGGAGCCGCTGATTCGCGCCCGCGCCATCGAGAATATGGCCTATGTGCTGGCGCCCGCCCAAGGGGGTTATCATCTCAATGGCCGCGAGACCCATGGCAACAGCATGATCGTCGATCCGTGGGGCGTGGTGCTCGATCGCCTGCCAAGGGGTTCGGGGATGGTGGTGGCTGGTGTCAATCCTGCGTACCGGACCGAACTGCGCCAGAGCCTACCTGCCCTGGAACATCGCATCCTCTAAAACCCGTAGCAAGTTTCTACTTTTCCGGCAAAACTTAATGAACGCAATCTCCATCGGGGAAACCCGCTTTTCCACGGCCTACAGCACGCTCATCGAACCCTACGGGTTGGACACGGGGGCCATCGATCAAGTATTCGGCAACATGCTGGCTCATCGCATCGATCTGGCCGACCTGTATTTTCAGTACAGCCGCAGCGAAAGCTGGAGCCTGGAGGAAGGCATCGTCAAGGCCGGCAGTTTCAACATCGACCAAGGTGTGGGTGTGCGTGCCGTCAGCGGAGAGAAAACCGCCTTCGCTTATAGCGACGACATCAGCATCAGCGCGCTCACCTCCGCGGCGGAGGCCACGCGTGCGATCGCGCGTCAAGGCGGCGAAGGGCGCGCGGTGATCGCTCGCCGGGACAGCGTGCGCACGTTGTACAGCTCACAGGACCCGCTTGCCAGTTTGGGTGATGCGGACAAAGTCGCGCTCCTGGAAAAACTCGAACGTCGTGCGCGTGCTATGGACCCTAGAGTGAGCCAGGTCATGGCCGGACTTTCCGGCGAGTACGAAGTCGTACTCGTGGCGCGCTCCGACGGCGTGCTGGCGACCGATGTGCGTCCGCTCGTGCGCTTGTCGTTGCAAGTCATCGTGGAGCAAGGCGGCCGGCGCGAACAGGGCAGCTCCGGCGGCGGCGGGCGCTTCGACTATCGCTACTTCACCGATGACATCATCGAATCCTATGCGCGCAAAGCGGTGGATCAGGCCTTGATCAATCTGGAAGCGCGCTCGGCGCCGGCAGGTTCCATGACCGTGGTACTCGGGCCCGGATGGCCGGGGATTTTGCTGCATGAGGCCATCGGGCACGGACTCGAGGGCGATTTCAATCGCAAGGGCACCTCGGCCTTCAGCGGACGCGTTGGTCAGAGGGTAGCGGCGCCCGGCGTGACCGTGGTGGACAACGGCACTATCGAACGCCGGCGCGGATCCCTCGATGTGGACGACGAGGGCAATCCCACCCAGAACACGGTTCTGATCGAAGATGGCATTCTCAAAGGCTATTTGCAGGACGCGCTGAATGCGCGTTTGATGGGCGTTCCCGTCACGGGCAATGGCCGCCGCGAATCTTACGCGCACTCTCCCATGCCGCGCATGACCAACACCTACATGACTAACGGTGATAAAGATCCGGAAGAAATTGTGCGTTCGGTGAAGCGTGGGCTGTATGCCGTGAACTTCGGCGGCGGCCAGGTGGATATCGTCAGCGGCAAGTTCGTCTTCTCCGCCTCAGAGGCTTACATGATCGAAGACGGCAAAGTCAGCTATCCGGTCAAAGGCGCCACGCTCATCGGCAATGGCCCCGACGCTTTGACGCGCGTCAAGATGATCGGCAATGACATGAGTCTGGATTCCGGGGTTGGCACCTGCGGTAAGGACGGTCAGAGTGTGCCGGTGGGGGTGGGGCAGCCAACGTTGCGAATCGATGGGCTGACGGTGGGGGGGACGGAGTCGTAGTCCCTTTCACCTATTACTCCAAAACTTAGCCTTCAACCAAGAAAATGATCCTCATCCTCAACGAAAAATCCGAGCCCACCAGCGCCGAGTACCAACAACTCATGGCGGCGTTAGCGCGCCTGCCTAATATCCAGGCAAGAGTGCATCGCATCGAAGGCCAATTGCGGACGGTGACGGAGATCTATCTCATCGGCAACACCAAGCAACTCGCCCTCGAAGACATGCAAGTGCTGCCATGTGTGGAGCGCGTCGTGCGGGTGTCGGAGGAATACCGTGTTCTAGGGCGGCACAAGGACGAGCATCGGCCCAGCCACTTCGAATATAAGGGCGTGCGCTTTGGCCAAGATACGTTGCATGTGTTCGCCGGGTTGTGCGCCGTCGATACGGCGGAACACGTCGAGCAGATGATGCGCGCGCTGCGCGACAACGGCCAGGTTTGCACCCGGATGGGCGCCTACAAACCTCGCACCAGTCCTTACGCGTTTCAAGGTCACGGACGCAGTTGTCTGGACTATGTTTTCGATCTCGGCGGCAAGTACGGCATCAAAGTTATTGCCATGGAAATCACCCACGAGTCGCACGTGGACGAAATCCGCGGCGCGCTGCAAAACACCGGAAGCCCCGTGGGCGTACTGCTGCAGATCGGTACCCGTAACACGCAAAACTTCGAGTTGTTGAAGGCAGTGGGCAGACAGCAGGAATTTCCCGTGCTGTTGAAGCGAGGATTTGGCATTACGCTGGATGAATCGCTGAATGCGGCGGAGTATCTCGCCAGTGAGGGCAACAGCCGCGTGATCTTCTGCCTGCGCGGCATGAAAACCCATCTCGGCGATCCCCATCGCAATTTCGTTGATTTCGCCCACGTACCGGTGTTGAAGCGCCTCACGCGCATGCCGGTGTGCGTCGATCCGTCGCACTCAGTGGGAGCGCGCAGCGTGGCGCCCGATGGCTTGCTGGATTTGTTTCACGCTTCGGCGCAGGCGGTGGTGGCCGGTGCCAACATGATTCTGGTGGACTTCCATCCCAATCCCGCCACGGCGATGGTGGATGGCCCGCAGGCCTTGCTGCTATCGGAATTGCCGCACTATCTGGAGGATGTGGCCATTGCGCGCGAGGCTTACGTCCAGCGCGCTGCGCGCGCTGCGAAAGGCTTGCAAGCGGCGTAGGGATGGGTGGATTCTACGTCGGGTGGATTCTGTACCGGCGCCATCGGCTACGCCCGATTTTCGACGATTTTCGGCTGGACAGCGCTAAATCTTCGTACACGGCCCCGAGTAAAGCACCGGTCCGGTGGGTTTGCCTAGCGGCGATCCCCCTTTTGGTTCAACGCTCATCGCCATCCCCCAGGCGGCGTTGACGGCCGCTAGGAGTTCGGAGGGGATGGTCACTTCCTGCGTCTCGTGGGTGGTGATGAGGCCCAGCGACAGCGGCTTACGTTCTGCCCCCCCCAGTACCCACAATTCCCAGGCGGTGTCAGGAGACATTTCCTGGTGGCCGATGACTCTGATGCGTAGCTTGGCTTTGCCGATATCTTCCATGGGCCAGGAAACCGTCATCATGGGGCGTAATTGTTGATCCGACATCACTACCACCATGTACTCTTTATTGGCGTTGTGCGTCGGCAGCCATAGGCCCCAGTAGACGGAAACGGCAACCAGTGCCGTGGCGGCGGTGGCGGACAACCATCGCCAGAACGGCAGGTGCTGCCAAATACCACTGGGACGCGCGCGCCCCTGGATGCGCGCGTCGATTGATCGCCATACGCGTGCGGGCGGCGTTACCGGTGTGATCCCTTCGCTCAAAGGCAGCAGGCGTTCTTGCCACTGGTCCACTTGCCAGCGCAGCGCCGGATCTTCCTTGAGCACGCGCTCGAAGCGGCGACGAGCACGGCCCTGCAACGTACCGAGGGCGTACTCGGCAGCCAGGGCGTCCCGCATGGGCTCGTTCCAGAACTTCACTTGCTTCGTAACTCCTGCGTCATCCAACACTTGGGTTGCTATCCAGGCAGCCTTTGAGTCGCTCCAGTCCGCGCCGGATCCAGGTTTTCACCGTACCCAGCGGCTCCTTCATATGCTCCGACAACTCTCCATGCGAGAGCCCATGCACGTAAGCCAGCGCGATGCTTTGCCGCTGGTTGTTGCTGAGGAGTTTCAGGCATTCGGCGAGTGCACGTCCGGCCTGTGCCTTGCCAAGCTGCACATCGGGCCCATCGCCTTCGTCAGCCACCGACTCCACCAATACATCGTAATTCTCGTCCCCCGCCTCGATATTAGGCCGGCGCAACCAATCCAAAGCGCGGTTGCGAACGATGGCGGTCATCCAGGTCATCGGTGCGCTTTTTGACGAACTGTAGCCGTTGGCATGGTTCCAGATGCTGACGAAACTCTCCTGTAGGACTTCCTCGGCCCAGTCTTCCCGTCTCAATATACGCAGCGCGACGGCGAATAGTTTCGGTCCGGTGTAGCGATACAGTTCGGCGAAGGCGCGTTGCTCGCGCAGGGCGCTGCGCGCCATCAAGTCGTGCAGAAGGTTATTGTCGAGCATCGCTTAGCTTGACTCGCCTTGCGTGCGATTCTTGCCCTTTTGCCAAAGTACGTCCTGCCCGCCGCCACGGCGGTTCAGGACGCGACATAGCACAAACAATAAGTCACTCAATCGGTTCAAGTAGTGCCGCACGGGAAGGGACACCTTGTCGTCGTCCCGCGCAAGGGTCACCAAGCTGCGTTCGGCTCGCCGGCACACGGCGCGGGCGACGTGGCAAAAACTGGCAGCGCGCGATCCGCCAGGCAGTATGAAATCTTTCAGAGGCGGCAAGTGTTCGTTGAAAGCGTCGAGCGCGACTTCCAATCGCGTCACGTGCGCAGGCGTGATCATCTCGTATCCCGGAATGCTCAGCTCGCCTCCGAGGTCGAATAAATCATGTTGTATGTCCGTGAGCAACTCGACGATGTCCTGCTCCAAGGGCTCTGTCAGCAACACGCCGAGCGCGCAATTCAATTCATCCACCGCACCGATGGCGTCGATGCGAAAACTGTCTTTGGGCACGCGCGAGCCGTCTCCCAGCCCCGTGCTGCCGTCATCTCCTGTACGTGTGTAGATCTTCGATAGCCGATGGCCCATGATTTAGATTTCCCCTTTGCGCCGGATTATAGGCTGGGATGGTTTCATTTCTCCAGATCCTCCACTTCCAATTGCAGATAGCGCCATAGCGCGTTGCGCCGGTGTTGCTCGGGGTAGAGCGACCATTGCGCATAGTCGTCCATATCGGCGTTGTCCACGCCCTCCATCAACCCTGCGCCGCGCTCGTAGAGTTGGCGCATCCTGGCATCGAGGTCCTTTAGATAGTGCGCTGTCCGCTCCATATCCTTGGGCGAGATCGGTGGTCCATAGCCCGGCACTACATGCTTTGCATCCATAGAACGCAGGGTGTCGATCGCGTGCAACCAGCCGTTGTAATCGCCATCGCGCAATTCTGGCACGCGTGCCGCCGTGACGATGCCGCCGACAAACATCACGCGCGCGGTGCGATCGAAAATCACCAGATCCCCGGGCGTGCTGGCCCAGCCTAACCATGTGATGTCCAGCGTGCGGCCGCCGACTTGCATCGTGGTGCTGCCTTCGATGGCGCGTTCCGGTATGACCAGGCGCGTGCCCGCCAGGGTTTTCTCGTCGAGTATCTTGCGCAGATTGCCCAGGCAGTGCCCACAGCGCGTCTTCATCAGATCCACGGTCATGCGATGGGCAAGTAGTGGGATCCCGCGCTCGCTAAACGCCGCGGCGCCGAAGACGAAGTCTTGAATGGCGTGGGTAATGATGACGAGTTGGATGGGTTTGGAGGTGACCCGTCTTATGGCCTCGATCATCGCTTGTCCGTAACGGTATGAGGCGCCCGTGTCGATCACTACTACGCCCGCGCTTCCTACAATGAATCCGGCGTTGGCGACAAAGCCTTCGTTCTCCGGTGTGGCTTCGGTGTTGTCGCCCACAAATGCGTAGACGTCTGGGGCGACACACACCGGTTCCAGGGCGACCACGGGCGCGGGCCACGGCAAGTACACTAACAGCGCCAGTCGCAAAAGAAGGGAAGGCAGGTTTATCGTCGCCGCATGCAATTCCGGCCTAAGCATTCGGCATATTTACAAACGCGGTGAGTGAGGCCAACATTGGGAGACTCGCGTAGTTGGAGGCGTAATGTACCTTGGTACCTTGATTCACTCAATCGCAATGGCTTCTACGATTGCGGTGTGCCCGATTCCCGGCCACAGCAAACCACGTTGATAGCCCGGCTTGCGGGTAATCAACCCATCGAAGGAGAGGCGATCTATCGAGCAGGAACGGCGCATAGGCGCGAGAGTTTTGGCGCACACCCATCGTTGGGGTCTGCGCCCGACTATAATCGTCTGACACACCGTCAGGAGAGGCGAATGCCCAGTTTTGTCAAAGTCATCATTCTTATCGCAGCAAACGCGCTGCTACCGAGCCTCGCATTGGCCAATGAAAAAGCCGAACCCGATCCCGGGAAAAGCCAGTATTGGGACGCCATTCG
>JANNFC010000123.1:0-2279 GCA_031379405.1 Betaproteobacteria bacterium
GCGGGCGAGGAATTCAGCGACGGAGAGAAAGTTGTTGATGAAACCCATGGCTTCTTTGCGGCTCGTCACTGGCGCGAGCTCGGCAAGGCGACGCGCGTGCATTTCAGGCAAGCCTATTCTTTGGCGTTGGAACTGGTACGACATGAGTCGGCACAACATGTCGCGGTACTGTTCATTGCCCAATTGCGACGGCTCTGGCAAGTCGGTACTCCAGGCGTGTATATGGAAAGCAGCGCGGCGGGAAGCCTCATCGTCAACTAGTGCCGCCGAGAGTTCGCGCAGGCAGATCATAGGTGAATCCCCGCCGGCTCGTGACCATTTGCTAGTGAGATACAACGCACCGCCGGAGCGCTTGATGACGGTGATGCTGAAAGCGTCGCGGCCCCCTTCGTTCTTCGCACGTTTCTCCGCCGCGCGCAGTTCACGCATCACGGCACCGAGTGGTGCCTGATGGTGCGCGATAACCGCGCCGATGCTGGCCGTGGCTTTCTCGCCCATCAGGCGTAAGAGACGGCCCCGGTGCAAGACAAATCCATTGCCCTGCTTTTTGAAACTTAAGTCATCTTCAAGCGCACCAACATCCTTTGCATCCACGCCAGAATACGCAGCGCGGAGCGCGGCCATAACAGGCAGCAGCTCGGAAACGGGCAGCATCGCCATCAAGTCATCGCCGCCGGCGTAGAGAATGCGCCCGTGATAGCGCTGCTCCACCACAGAGGGCGCAAGAATCAGCGCGAAGTTATTGAGTGCGTCTGAAATCGCCATATGCCGCGCTGGATTCGCGGCACGCAAGGACTCAGCGTAATTCGTGAACAGCGGATCGCTTGCAAACCGGTTATCCAACGACTGACGAATTTGCGGGTGGAAACAGTCCTTATGTGGCAAGGTCAATTCGCGGTCGGCCGAGAGCCACGCACCCATGCGATCGCCGTCCATGAGAATTAGCGCGTAATACGTTTCCGGTTTCACGCCGAGCATTTCTTCGAGCAGATGGTCGGCTTTGCCTGATGCGGACTCGTCTTTCGATTCGCGGGCGGCTTCGAGCCAACCCGGTAGGCGGACCAACAGATCGGCTTGCGCGTGTTGTTTCAGATCCAACGCTAGCCTGCGCGGTAGTGCAATCCGATCGCCATTCGCTGCCTGCAATGCGCTGCACAGCTCTGGTGTAAGTTGGGCATTCTTCGGCAGCCAGGTGGCCAATGATGTGGCCAGTGCCATCGTGTGGGTACTGACCACAAAGCGTTGGACGCCCTGGTCCAGTACCTCCTTCATTTCCTGCACGAACAAGGTCGGCCACAGGCGTTTGAGCGCGGACAGCGCGCCTAAATGTTCTCCTTCTTTCGCCCAGGCCGGACGCGCGTTGGCCACCTTGGCCCAGAGTGTGTCGGTCTGATTACGATAAGACTTGGTGAGCTGATTGCGGTCCGTGGTTAACCATTCGGTTTCGCCGGTCAATGCACAACGCCAGCCTTCCTGTTTCGTCTGATCGAAAGAGCGCACCGCTTTAGTCGCCGCCAGCAGGCGTTCCAGTAGTTCATGTAGCGCCGGATAAAGTGCGCCGGGGTTTGGGTGCCAGAACCAGCCCTCGTCGAGTTTGATGTCCTGACGCAAGGCTTTCCAGGCATCGGTGTCAAGAAAGCCGGGTGGTGTCGAGACAAAGAAGGGTTGCATTGCCTTGGTTAAGCGGTCATCGCTCGCATCAACTCGGCCATCCTTCGTGCCGATAAGTGACCATGGTACGGCGGCCCAATGCACTTCAGGGAATCCTGCGAGTTGGTCCTTGATTTGTGCGTAGCCGGGGAGTGCCGGATTGTCATCAGTACTGGCTTCTTTCAACAGTAAGCGATAGGCCGCTTCACACTGTTTCAGCACCCAGTTTCGAACCTGTGCGGTTATCTTTTCGCCTAGTGGCTTGGCCCTATTCGCGGGCACCAGCGCCGTGAATCGATTGGGTAGTGCGGCTGCAAAAAGCGGGTTCGCATCGGTGCCGGATTTCGTCCATTCGCAGTTGTCGAATAGGTGGTGCACGAGCTTGCACTCGTCGCGCAGCCATACATCCATCTGCGGGATACCGCGCAGTCGCGGAAACAAAATGGCCTCCGGCCCCAGTTCCTCGCAGATCACTTTTATCGCCTCCCAGGCCAGGCGCGAGAGCAGGTGCGAGCCCGCCCACAGATCCGACGTCGAGCGGCTGGCGGCGATGAAGTCCTGTACGGGTCCAAGACTTACGGCAAGCAAGGCTGGCCCATCCGTCCCATCCAGCGCGAAGGCACCGGCGA
>JANNFC010000167.1:0-2622 GCA_031379405.1 Betaproteobacteria bacterium
AGCAAGGCATGCCAGGCGCACTCGATTGGGCCACTGGCAAAACTCGTATCCCACGTCTGATTCGTAAGTAAGGTCACGTGAATGCGCATTTCGGGACTAGATGTATTCGTGATTACGTTGCCCCTTAAGCGCGAGATCAAGCATGCGTCCGCATCGCGTCACGAAAGCCAAAACATTCTCATTCGATGCCGGCTGGCGGACGGTACGGAAGGCTGGGGAGAAGGTGTTCCCCGCCATTATGTAACCGGAGAAACAGCCCACGGGGCAATGGAACAACTGGCTCAAACGCCACTGGCTGAGCAACTGGACCGCGATTGTAATGACTGGCAGCAAGTGATCGCACTTTGCGATGCCTTTGAACCGAAGGTCGAAAAACCCGATCCTCGCTGTCATCATTCCAATGCGCTACGCTGCGCTGTGGAGCTGAGTATTCTGGACAGCTTTGGCAAGTGCTTTGGAGAACCGCTTAGTCGTCTCATCGAGCATCTTCAGCCTGCTTGCCGTGTCTCTGATAGAAGAGACTATGTCCGATATTCAACGACCATTACTGGCGAGGACCCAGCGAAGGAACGACTCGCCGCCATCAAGATGCGCATCTACGGTTTCAATCAATGCAAGGTAAAAGTCGGCCTGCAAGGTGCCAGCGATTTCGAACGCCTTAAACGCATACGCTTTTGGCTTGGTCCACATGTCGATATCCGACTCGATGCCAACGAAGCATGGCCAGCCAGGTTCGTAGAAGAAAAGATTGAGCAGCTCCTGCCTTTTAAGATTAGTTGCTTGGAGCAACCTTCTCCTCACGCCGAGCTCGAGGCATTAACTCGATATAAGTCTCAATGGAATGTTCCGATAATGCTTGACGAGTCGCTGACGAGTCTCATCGATGCCGAAAGGGCCGTAAGCCTGAAGGCCTGTGATATGTTCAATATTCGACTGTCCAAGTGCGGAGGATTTCTGAATAGTTTGAGACTGGCAGAATTCGCCCATCTGCATGGTATCGCGATTCAGTTAGGGTGCCATCCGGGTGAAACAGGCATCCTCTCTGCAGCTGGCCGGCACTGGGGAACGAGCGTTGGAGGGATTCAATATTTGGAAGGTTCCTACGATCGTCATCTTCTGCGAGAACTTCCCACGCTGGAAGATATCACGTTCGGATATGGCGGCCGCGCCCGCGCACTGTACCGCCCCGGTTTGGGAGTCACGATCAATCTGCCAGTACTACATCGCATCAAAACGATTGAAAAGCGATGGACCTGGGGGTAGAATCGCATACCGCGACATGAATGCACCTGAACTCATTTACCAAAAAGCGAGCGATGGTTATCCGTTGGCGGTCCGCCTTTGGAAGCCTCCCCATGCCGTTGGCCGTGTTATCGTCGTGCACGGGATCGTCAGTCATGGCGGATGGTACCTCCGCAGTTGTCGGTTTCTGGCGGAGCGCCACCTTGAGGTTCACGCACTCGATCGACGCGGCTCGGGCCTCAATTTTCAAGAACGAGGAGATGTGTCGAATGCCCATCGGTGGTTGGAAGACGTTGAAGAATACATAGATCAACTGGATCCTCGATTGCCCACGGTTTTGCTCGGAATTAGCTGGGGAGGTAAGCTTGCGGCCATACTCTCCGCTCGCGACAAATCGTCTCTCGCCGGTACAGGCTTGATTTGTCCTGGCATCTTCGCACATCAACAAGCTGACTCCATGCAACGTTTTTTGCTTCGCGCTGCCGCAAGCCTTGGGCTGGCAAAACGCCATGTGAGGATCCCGTTGCGCGACCCTAAATTATTCACGGATCATCCGTATTATAAGGTCTACATTCGCGATGACCCTTTCACCCTAAGACGCATAACCATACAATTCGCCAACGCGGATTTTCAGTTGAATCGGTTGGCACGTTCGAGTGCAATGGCTATTCGTCGTCCCCTGTTTCTGATGTTGGCGGGTCAAGACAAGATCGTGAACAACGAACGCACTCTCGAGTTTTTCGATCGAGTGGGTTCCGCTCAAAAGAACCTAATCCAGTACTACGCAGCCTCACATACGCTCGAGTTCGAGGCGGATCCGTCGAAGTACCTAACTGATCTCCACTCGCAAGTGAAGTTGATGCTTGACGCCGCTACCGATTAGGAATTTTTTTCCCGGTCGAAAATAGGGTCCATAGCAGCGCCGGCAACAGTACCATATTTCCTACCAATGCTACGATCAAAAGTGCACACATGAGCGAAGCAAATCGCCGTGTGGGCACGAAATCGCTAAAAACATAAATCAGCATGGTTGTTATGCAAATCAGAGTTGATTGAAGCATCGCAACACCGCAGTGTCGAAGAGCTTGATGGACGGCTTCGTTGCGCGAATAACTCTCTTTAAGACCCGCTTGATAGTGGGTAAAGAAATGAATCATATCATCCACTGCGATTCCCAGTGCAACACTTGCGGCCATCACGATTCCGATGTCTAAGGGTTCCTTCGAAAGTCCCATCGCACCAAAAACTGTCAGATAGGGGAAAAGATTTGGGAGCATGGCCAGGACGCTCAGCGTTAAAGAGCGAAGCATGAACACCATAGTCAACCAAATCAGAAAGAATGTGCTTATAAAGCTTTTATAGAGGCCGTCGAAAAGAAGC
>JANNFC010000170.1:0-4098 GCA_031379405.1 Betaproteobacteria bacterium
CCCACCGGCGCTCAGGGGCCGGGCTCGTCCAACAAACGGTTCAGATCGTGGCTTCGCACGATCTAACCTTATTCGTTGGGCGTCACTCTTCTGCACGCTTGAGGCCAGCCCAGTTCGGTGGCGAAAGAGCGACCGGCCATCCACCCGAGAAATCAATGGTTGCCCCGGTCAGGAAAGTACCTTGCATAGTCGCCAAGTACCGGATGAGTTCTCCTATCTCCTCAGGCCTTGCTAGCCGCCCGGCAGGAACGACGCGCTCTATGTAGGCGCGACCCGCCGCGTCGTCGACAAAACGTGCACGGGGATAGTAAGTCTCACTGTAGAGATAGTTGGGGGCGATTGCATTGACCGGGATTCCATGCGGGGCGAGTTCCAGACTCAAGGATTTAACCAACGCATTCGCACCTGCTCTCGCTATGTCGGGAATGGCGCCGCCAACCAGCGGGAGCCGGTTCCGATTCGACGTGATGACAACGATACGCGCGGCGGGTTGTGTTTTAAGTTTTGGAATCGCCGCTTTCGCGATTTCAAAAGGGAATACTACAAGACGATTTAGCGTTGCTTGGAGAGCTGCTATCTCGGCGCTTTCGATCGAGCCGTGGATGGGCTGATAGGCGTCATTGCTTATCAGGACATCCAAACGTTTACCGACCATCCAAGCGGACTCGACGATTTCGATCGGGGTCTGAGCGGCGAGCGCAACAACATGTGGATGTGCCACATGATATTTCTCTCGCTCAGAAGATTCGGCGAATGAGGTATCGTGAGCCACGATCTGAAAGCCCGACTCGTGCAGAGCCGTAACCGCTGGAGGCCCAGCGAACTCAAGGGCATTGGTGACAAGAGCGAGCGGCTTGGACAATTCGAACCTCCACTTACTCGACAAATAAGAGCATCAGCGCAAGGGAAACATGAGGTGACTCCCAACGCCAAAGCTCAGCGGCGCGCGGCTTCATCGCACGTCCGCTGGAGCGCCGGGTTGGGCACCTGCTTCGGAAATTACTTCAACGGAAAGTCGGCCGCGGCCCTCAAGGGCGGCAGCGAGCTTCGCTTGGAGTTCCAGTTGAGACTTGAGCGCTGCCTCATGAATGGGAAAACCGGTGACTTCCATCTTTAGCGGATGAGCGCCTGAGAGGAGCTCGATTGCGAGTTTCCGAACCTGCTGCTGCTCGAACTCCAGCTCCCCATGCGCAATGGGAGAATACGCACCCTTCTTGAGTTGAACGCGATCAAACCGGTACCCGACGTCAACAGCAAGAGCGAATAGCAGATTCACAAAGAGTTCGTCTCCCTTTGTGACCCAAAGGGAAAAGTCCGCCTTGTCGTACTTGGTATTTAGGTGGTCAAGATACTCATGCCAAGTATCCAGGACAGCGGTTTCAGTTTTGCTGCGGCGATGAATCCCAAAAATTCGTCGCCCATAGAACACTAGATCAATCATGTTTAGGGCCTGCACATGATCTGGTGCAACCCGAGCAGCACGGGTGGCCATGAGGTTGTGGAACAGCCACGATTTCCGATTATGGCGATCACGCGCACGTTCTACCGCCTTTTGCGCTTGAACAGCGAGGATCGGCCCTAAAATGGTGGCGACGATGATCGCGATGCTAGCGAGTTCCACGAGTACCTCCTGGTGCCCAACTAAAAGTAGACACCTTCAAGGTGTCGGCAAAAGCGCCTTGCAGGTGCATAAATAATCATGTTCTCTGCAAATCCCTGATTTTCATCATTTGCCAAATACGGGAGTCATTGCCATGTACCCTGAATCCGCTACTCCTTCCAGTCAGATTACTCCCGTCAAACTGATGGAGCAACTTCGGGGCCGAATCCGCGTCAAGCACTACAGTATCCGCACCGAGCAGGCGTATGTCGATTGGGTACGACGGTTCATTCTGTTCCACGGTAAGCGCCACCCTCTGGACATGGGGGCGAAGGAGGTCGAGGCTTTCTTGACCGATCTGGCCGTGCGCGGCCAAGTTTCGGCGTCCACTCAGAACCAAGCCAAATGCGCAATTCTATTTTTATATCGAGAGGTTATCGACAAGAAACTGGCCTGGCTTGATGGGGTGGTCGCGGCCCGGGCCTCGAAGCGTCTGCCAGTTGTTTTATCCAGGGATGAGGTCGAGGCGGTCATGGGGCGGATGAGGGGGACTTCGGCCCTGGTGGCAAGGTTGTTATATGGCTCTGGCTTACGGATCTTGGAGGGCCTGCGGCTGCGGGTGAAGGACTTGGATTTTGCCGGCGGCGAAATTTTGATTCGCGACGCCAAAGGTGCCAAGGACCGCGTCACCATGCTGCCCCAGAGCCTGATCGAGCCGCTGCAGCGCCATCTGCTACGGGTCAAGGAACTTCATGTCGAAGACTTGGCGGCGGGCTACGGTTCGGTCTATCTTCCCTTCGCGCTGGAGCGCAAACTACTCTACGCCTGCAGACGCTCTCGTAGTACGAGAAGTTTTTCTTGAAACGCTGAAGGTGTATCGCGGTACGCAACAACAACACGGTTAACGTCATCCACGCATTCCATAAGATGATGAAGCAGCTTTACAGATTGAGACAGCTCATCAGCACTGACGCCGGGTATCTCGCCTTTGTTAATGTGGCGTCCTACGCGGATATGGTCGAACGAGGGAGAAGTCCATCTCACGTACTTCTTCCCTCGAATGTGCAAGAGAACGGGCGCCCCATGAGCCACAGCATTTCGAGTTTCCCGCGCAGTTTTCATCTTTTTGGATACCTTTGCCCACAGTGCGCGGAGATCACCAAGGCCCTTCTCGTCCTCCTCGATAAGTTGAAGGACCACGTGACTAACCAAGGTCGTTCTGGCATCGAGGCTTGTCGGGCTAAAGTAGATCACATTCGGCAAGCGGCTTCCCTTGTTGGGAAGATGCAGAACTTCATAGACCAATCCGCTCAACGCCAACTCCAACTCGCTCCAGCCACGATAGACAGCAAGAACGGCGTTGTTCAGTGTCGCGTGCTCACGCTGGTGAACCTCATGCTCGGCCGCAGACAGCTTCCTCTCTGCCTCCGTCAACGGGCGCAGAAAATCCTTGGGCAAAGAACTGAGCGTGCGTGCGTTGTACGCAACTATCTCCGGATTGTCGTCATCCAAAAATTGTTCGCCTTCATGATGGCGCACCGTAAACGTTCCGGTGACCTCTCCTTTGCTATTCCGCAGTACGAATGGCATGTATCTTCCTATGGCTTGTGCCAACCGCGCTTGTTATGCGAAAACTATTGGTGTCCAACGACCAAGCTCAGACGCGGCGCCGCGTTAGCGGCGACGTCGGCTGGAGCGCCTTGTTGGGGCGCAATGGGATGCGGTCCTCTGGGCGAACTTTTTCCTGGAGCTTCTTGAGGGCGCCGACCGAGATAGAATGTAAATTGTTCTTTGGCTTTGAACGATTTTTTACTGCCTCCCATGCAATGGGACCGGGACCATTGAAAACCTCGATGAATGTACCATCCGCTTTTACCTGCACCCCAAGGTAATAGTTGGGCACATGATCAGCCGGAAACGTGAGGTGTTTCTTCATTGTCGCCTTGATCTGAACGAACCGACCATCAGAGCATTCGCCGTCATGATGTTTTTTTACATCTTCGTAGAGCTTGAGATCGTAAGCATCCTCGACCAGAACCTCTCCGATGTCGCCTACTAGACGACCATCTAAGGTGAACTTCTTTTTCGGGTAAGCAGTACACAGACGCTCGACGATACCGAGCATTTGCTTCACAGCTTCCGGAATAGTGATCTTCATTTTTTTGCGCCCCAACTAAAAGTAGGCACCTTCAAGGTGTTGGCAAAAGCGCCTTGCAGGTGCCTAAATAACCAGGTTCTCTGCAAATCCCTGATTTTCATCATTTGCCCAATACGGGAGTCATTGACCATGTACCCTGAATCCGCTACTCCTTCCGGTCAGATTACTCCCGTCAAGCTGATGGAGCAACTTCGGGGCCGAATCCGCGTCAAGCACTACAGTATCCGCACCGAGCAGGCGTATGTCGATTGGGTACGGCGGTTCATTCTGTTCCACGGAGGCGCGTCAATGGCCACGCAACAACTACTCGACCTGATCGGCAACACCCCGCTGGTGGAAG
>JANNFC010000179.1:0-6950 GCA_031379405.1 Betaproteobacteria bacterium
TCTTGTGCCGATACTTCGGTATGAACACCACATGGTATTTGCGCTCCCACTTCCTATGATTTAGGCTTTCGTACTTGTCCATCGCGAGACTCCTCTTCGTGTGCTTTGGCGGTTCACGTCTTAGAGTTTCCTCCGATGGACACTTCCGTATCTGTCAAACGGCTAGCAAAGCCGGCGTCTGCCGCTGACGCTAAAGGACGAAGCATGGCGGTTTACAAAACGCGTTGACTAAAGGAGACTTCGCCGGCGGGGTATTGACCCCGCCCTTGAAAGGGAGCTACGTGAAAATCACTTCGCCCTCTTTGGAAACCCCCGAAGTTTGCCCCCGCGCCAAGAGCGCGGGGAATAGGAGTTGATGGAGGTACATTGCGATGCGCAAGACGAAATCAGCCATACTTGAAGCGTTCCGGGCGCGACTGAATGCTGTCCCTCAACCGAACGCGCATCTTCGCCACACCATGCGAGCGCGGTTGCCGTGGGCGCTCGATCAAGATCCACATCGTTCGTTCGGGCAATAGAGTCGGATTTTGAGAAGAACCGGGTGCGCCGCGATGGAAACCCTACCCGAAGAAGTCGTGCCACTTCCACGGTGGTCGCCGGCGCTGCGCCGCGCGGTCATACGGGTACGTCCGGAGTATTTCACCTGGTCGCGTGAGCAGCGCGAACGCTATGCCGGCGTCAGACCAAAGAAAGATTTCGAACGTCTTGACGCGGCGCTGTGTGTCGAATTGTTCGGTGCCAAGGAGCGGACAGGGCGCAAATCCCGGCCAGAGGAAGATCACCTCACGATCGCCGAGCAAAACGTGTTCAACGAGGCGATCTTGCCGCTCACGGGCATCGGCGAGGACAGCTTTTATCTCAATGATGTCCTGCCGAAGCGCAAGACCCTATCGGATTTCGCGAACTTGCGCGAATTTGACGAGAGCGATTTCCGGTTCCAGGAGGCAATGCGCCGAAAAGAGGACGCAACCTACGCCGGCAAGCCGTATCACGGTGCGCTGTATCTGGCGTGGGCACGGCTTTTCGTTGATGGCGTCTTCACCTACGCGACGCTTTCCATGGGGGCCGGATATCTGTATTCGCATTTGGATGAGGCGGCTTCGGAGCTAATTCGCACCCGAATTCCGCACCGCTACGTTCCGGGAAAGAACCACGGCAAAGTCGAAGGGGATCAGTGGCAATGGGACGAACGGGTGGATGCCGCCGGGCAGGAGGGGGTGCTCGAAGAGCTTCAGCGACAGGTCTATGCTTATCTGAATGAGCGTTACCACGCGTTACTGAGCGCCTCGGATGCGCGGGGGACGTGCGGGGTCTATCTGGTGAATACTTCGGTGCCGGATGAGAACAATTTGCACATCGTGTTCAGTGATACGCGTGCCCTGGCGGCGGTGCGGTTTCCGTCGTTCCTGCGAGATTGCCGTGTAATCGAACGTCCGGCCGAGGAGCTGCAACGTACAGCAGGTCGGGAAGTTGGCGCACTCACGCGCTTGATTCAGGACAAACACGAAGAGCTGCTACGCACATTCGATCCCAAGGTCGTACGGTTGCGCAAACGCCTGCGCATCATGGTGCACAAGAATGCTTTCGATGATGTTGAGTGACCGCGAAACACATTGAAATGACGCTAGTTTGTGCCATTTTGTGCTTGCCATGTGTCGGGTTTTTGTAGGGGAATTCGATGCGCGGGCAGAAGACATTGCGCGAGCGCATAGAGACACGGATCGCCCGGAAGCGCGATGACGTGTTCCTAACGCGTGAATTCCGCGATCTCGGTGGTGAGGACCAGGTCCTGCGCGTGCTGCGTACCGTTGTGCACCAGAAGCGCCTGGTACGGCTCGGCTATGGCGTCTATGGGCGGGTGATCGTGTCGCGGTCATCAGGTGCGCCCGTGCTCAACAGCCCGAACGAATTCGCAGGCGCCGCACGTCAAGCCCCACGCTCGTCGAAAAGGATTTCTACGTCGTCAAGGCATTGGTGGCGATCGCCGCGATAGACTCAGCGCCGTTACAGTTCGTGTTCGGGGGCGGCACGGCACTCAGCCGGGCGCATCACCTCATCCGGTGCATGTCCGAAGACACCGACGTCTTTCCGTATTCGTTTGTTGGTGCCGAAGACCGCCTGACCAAGGAAGAGCTCAAAGCCTTGTATGCCGCACGACGTTTCGACGAGTTGCCCGAGGCCCCGACCCGTCCGCTTGGCAACGAAGAATACGAGGCGTTCTTGCGCAGTTACTCCATTACGAGTGGGCACACCTCCAAGCAAAACTGCGACGGCGGGCGCCATTATGGCTCGCCAAACTACAACGCCACGCCCGCCCTCCAGCGCATCCCTTGTTTCAGATCGTTCCCGGCGCGGTGGCGACGTGGGAGGTGAGGTAGCCGTTTCCAGGACAGCGGTAGTAGATTCCAGTCCAGGTTTGAGTCTGAGCGATCGGTTTTGACCTTGAATCGGATATCAAAAAAGGTTTAGCTTTTGGCGGGGCTGTGGGTATGTGGGAAGGTCGCCGTCAGGCGAGCTATCCACATATCCACAGCCCCTTCGCTTTACGCTTTTTGTCGGTCAGGCGGCCGATTTCGATCGGTTAAAAATGGTCTTGAAGAGGACTGAACGCGCCGCGTTCATTTGCTCCGCCGCATCATTGTCGCTCATTGCCTTGGCCTGCGCGTCGAGTTGTTTGAAATCGACGCCAAGTTTCAGGAATGCCTCCGCCTGCGGCAAGGACTTGAACTTCTCGTAGGGGCTCATCATCAGCCGGTATGGGTATCGCTTGCGCTGTTTGCCCTTGGCATCGGTGAGGGTTTCGGCGAACAGGCAGGGGCGGTGGAAATTGACATAGGGGTTGAGATGGTCGTGGCAGAAAGCATTGACCGGTGCGGCAAAGCGTTGCGGGATGTGGGCGTATCCCAAATGCTTGCGTACGATGGCACCGTTCTTGGATTCCGCCTGGGCGTTGTCGTTGCTATGGCGTGATCGCGACTTAGTCTGCTCTTCGATCAGCAGCTTGTTGAGCAGCTTCGCGACATCGCGATTGATGTACTCGGAACCGTTGTCGGTGTGGAAGCCGAGAATGACAAACGGGAAGCTCTCCAACAGGGCTTCCAGCACCGGGATGAGGAACGCTTCGCTGATGCGCTCGCAGGTGGCAACGCCCTCGTACTGGGTCACGCAGTCGACGGCGTTGATGTGATAGACGCCTTTGACGCCATCCTGATCGCCCTGATGAACGCTATCGAGGCGCAGGTAGCCCGGACGGTTGTTGGGGGCCGGAGCCCGACGCTCGCCGATGGGCACGCCGCTGGGACGGGTCTTGGTCCAGACCTGCCGCTTATGCAGATAGCTTGGCCGTTGCCGCAGGTTGTACAGGTGCGCAACCGAGATGATCGCCAGTCGCTGATAGCGGATATCGCCAAAGACGCCGTAGGCCCGCTCCATGAGTTTCTTGGTCGCCAAGCCGGACAGTGTGCCGTGTAGCGTGTCGGTCTGGGCCAGCAGGAGAATGTCTGCGCCCGTGTAGGTACGCGCATAGCTGGTACGCGAACCGCAGTAACGCTTGAGCATCGTCTGCCGCTCGCCGCCGCGTTTGACCAGGCGTGCAATCTGCTGGCGCGAATAGCCGCTGACCCGTTCCAGAAAGCGCAACACAATGGCCTTGTCGGATCGCTTCAGCCGGCCATAGCCGAAGCGTTTCACGGTGCGCGCAATGAACCCGTAGCGCTCGTCTCCCGCCACCGCAAAATCCATCGTCAAGGTGCCTTCCAAAAATCCTTGCAAATCCGCCAAGGTCTTCAATTGCTCGTCATTCATATCGATCACCATGCTCCGCATATTGATCGATCCCGCCCACCTGCTCGAACTCAAACCCCGTTGGATTCACACCCCTCGCTCAGACTCAAACCCCATTGGACAAGGCTGCGGTTGGCGTTTTGAACAAATCCGGTGCACACTAGCGCACACCTGATGGCGCATTGGTCTTCGCGGCGCTGCCACAGGAGGAACACTCACCTAACGTGAGCCCCGTTACCCAAGATTCGACAGGAGAGGCGTCATGGCTAAAGCCAAATCCAAAGAAGCAACCACCAGCGTTTACCGGATTACCGAATTGGTCGGCACCAGCGCGACTTCTTGGGAGGATGCCGCCAAAACGGCCGTAGAAACCGCCAGCAAGACCTTACGAGACCTGAGAGTCGCCGAGGTCGTCGAACTGGATCTCGTGGTAGACGGCGGTAAAGTCGCGGCCTATCGTGCCAGATTAAAACTCTCTTTCAAGTACGAGGGCTAGGCTGCGGTGTATTCCAATGGCAGATTTCGCGTCAGCGATTCTGCCCGGTCCGATTGCTTAAGCTCTGGCATGCGCCAGATCGGGAGGGTGACTCAGGATCAAGCAGGTACCAGGTCTTGCATTAACGTAGGATTAGTTGCTCGGCCCCGCATCGATGCTGTGAAATCGGCACAAGGATAGCGGCACGGCGACAGGTCTTCCCGTAGCACCCGAGTCAATGTCCGTGAAGTGCAAGACCTCGCACTGACCCGGATTCGAGGTTTCCGCAGAAATTCCTACTGCAGTGCATGACCTGGTACCAACTTGACAATCGGCATTCCTTACACTAGAGTAAGGCGATTATATGGAGCGTACCATGATTACCGCCACCATTACCGCTAAAGGCCAGATCACCATACCCGCTGAGATTCGTGAAGCGCTTAAGTTGGATGCGGGTGATCGCATCGTTTTTGAGGAAACGCAGCCTGGTTGCTACGCCTTCAAACCAGCGCAAAAAGTGGATGTCACGGTTTTGAAGGGGATGTTTGGCAAACCCAAGCGTACCGTGTCGATCGAAGAAATGAACGCCGTAATTGCCAGACGTGGTGCGTCGGCGAAATGATTGGGCTGGACACGAATGTGCTGGCGCGCTACATCATGCAAGACGACGTAAAGCAGGCAAAGCTTGCAAACAAGCTGATCGAAAGTCTCAGCGAGGCGTCCCCCGGATATATCTCGCTGGTTTCCATTGTGGAATTGAGTTGGGTATTGGCGTCAGCATTCGAGTTGACGCGGACCCAAGTTGTCGAGATGTTTCAGCGTCTCATGGCGGTGGAGGCGTTCAAGATCGAGCGTGTTGCGGTCGTTTCGGGCGCCGTGCGAGCATTCCGCGAAGGTAAGGCGGATTTCGCGGATTACCTTATTGAGCGCTCGTCCGCCCACGCGGGCTGCGACCGGACCATGACGTTCGACAAAGAAGCCGCCAAGACCGGTGGGATGGTACTGGTTCAATAAATGCCGTACGGTCCTCAAAACCAGTGAACAAGTAGGTACCAGGTCTTGCATTAACGTAGGATTAGTTGCTCGGCCCCGCAGCGACGCTGTGAAATCGGCACAGGGATAGCAGCTTGGCGACAGGTCTTTCCGTAGCACCCGAGTCAATACCCGTGAAGTGCAAGGCCTCGCACTGACCCGGGTTCGAGGCTTCCGCAGAAATTTCTACTGCAGTGCAAGACCTGGTACCAATACCCCATTCTGGTTACCGCACCCTGGCAATTCAAGCTCGCTTGCTTTCGTACCTACGCATCAAGCGAACGGTTACCAGTTCACCTGCGAGGCTCGATACCGGGCCTGTAGTTAGCAGTTACCCGGGCGCGACTTCCACCCGCTAGAGTGCGCGACATTGCCCTGCCGCAACCAGAATCTGACCCCAGGCCTGCCACCGACCCGGCTCCCGTGCTAGAGACCCCCCCCTCCTCCCACCTGCGCCTACCCACGACAGGGCCACCCATCAGCCTTGCGTCATCCCCAAACCAAGAAGGGATTCGCATCACCGCGCCGACGCTTGCCGTTGGAGAATTGCCGTCGAATTCCTAGCATTGACGAGGGCTCTGTGCCGCTTGCCCAGGGTATCGCCCAGGTGCGTGGCTTTCGGATAGTTGCGAATGGAGCAACGCCTTCTCGGCGCTTCCATCCGCCCGGAACGTTGCCGGCTTATTTCACCTTCTCCCAGTGGTAGACCAGCACTCCCTCGATAGTGACAGTGAAACCATCTCCATCAAACCAACGGCCTGTGCAAGCGTGTTCATCGCACACCTCCTGGCCAGGGTAGAGCCAGCCTACGCAATGCCTGGAGATCGGCCTTGGCGTAGATCGTCGTGGTCTGTGGATGACGATGACCCAACAGCTCGCCAATTTCGCCCAGCGAGGCGCCTCGGCGCAACATCTCGGTGGCCAATGCATGGCGAAACTGGTGCGCGCCGGTGGTGGGCGCGTTGATGCCGACGCGCTGGAGTGAATGCCGCACGATGCATCCCACGCCACTGGCGTTGCGAAAGCCGCGGATTGGGGCCTTGGCGCGCAGAAATACACGGCGGCTAGCACTTATCGGTCGCCCATGCTGTAGGTACGCAGCGATCGCTTTGCCGACGTCGCTGGGTAAGGGCAACGCATTGCGCTGCCCCCGCTTGCCGCGCACTTTCAACTGCCCTGCGTTCCAGTTGATGTCATCGAGTTCGAGGCAGGTCAGCTCCCCGGCGCGCAATCCCAAGCGCGCGAGCAAGAGCAAGATCGCGTAGTTCCTCGAATTACACCTCATCGGCGTTCACCGCGACAGCGAACGGCACCCCAATCGCCTCAAAATGCCTCTGTCCGCAACGGACTTTATCCGCCTCCGAGGTCCGCAATTTCAGAAAATCTCGTGTGTCTTTCGTCTCACGCACGAGGTAGAGCGCCTGGCCGTCGTGTTTGAGAATCGCCCAGTCGGGGTTGTACTTGCCGACCGGCGTATCGATCTCGAACCACCGAGGCAGCTTGACAAACAGCTTGATGTCCTCGCGCTCATCGAGTCGCTTGGCAAACTCGTGCTCTACCTCCGAATCGTAGGGGACGAACTCATAGACCGATTTATTCACCTGAAGCGCCGTCAAGTAGTTGATCAGTTCCTCGTTCTTGAAGAGCAGCATCTCCCATG
>JANNFC010000213.1:0-5655 GCA_031379405.1 Betaproteobacteria bacterium
GTTGCCGATCGGTTTGGAATTCGACGCGCCGGAAGGCGAGGACCGTCGGTTACTCGGGCTGGGCCTCTCGATTCAGCGCGTGCTCGGAGATATACCGGCGCCATCTGTGTGATTTCCCTCGTCTTTCATCGTCCACTCCATGCGATTGATCTTGCGAGCAGATTTTGAACCTCTTTCCGCAACTCCCCAAGAATGGGGATTCCCGGACAGTTACGATTCACGGGAGAAATAGGAGACCGTCATGGTATGAACTCGAAGTACTGGTCCTTTTCATCTATTTTTTCCGATATTGCCTGTCCCACTGGACGCCAAGGACATCTTGTTCCGGCCGATAGATGCGGCTTGGTTCTTCTGGTTGAGCACCTATGAGATGCCAACCGAGGTGGCGAAAGCAAATGTCGTTGGCTTGCACACGAGGCGGGGGTAGCATAACGCCATGGCGGTCAACCGGACTTGCAAACAGCCGCCCTCCGCGTGCCGGTTAGTTGGTCACGTTTGGCCATTGTTCATCCACGAAATCGGAGGTACGCTCCATGTCTCAGTTCGCCAAGGTTTACGCGCGGTTCCTTCGTAAGTCTGACGGGAAGCCGCTATTTGGTGGGCATTATTCGGTCAAGCTCTACGACAAGGATATCTTGATCGATGACAAGTTGGGCGAGTCCAGACTCGGTGACGATGGGCGTGCGCAGTTACTGTTCGACTTAGCCGACGTATCGAGCTCGTATGCCCCATTGGAGCTAAAACCCGATCTTTATCTAACCGTGTTTGAGGGTGATCGCGAGATATTTCGGTCACCTGTTCGTTGGAACCTTGACTTCCTGCACCGAGATCCAGTGACCGGTCAACAGGATGACTTAACCCAGGACTTGGGAACCTTCGAAGTGCAGTGCGAGTAAGGAACGGGGCAAGGAGCGCTACCAGCATGTTCAAGCTCCTATGGTCAATCACAAAGCTCGCATATAAGCGTTTTCGCTCCGAAGACACCTGGGTATCTGCCGACATCCACGTTCCTCTCCATTTCTTCGGCCAGGGCTCCGTTCGCGAGTTCGATTGGTACTTCGAGGGCGCAAGCACCGTACCGGTATCGGACGTCTCGACCTTATGTGAGTGGTTGGCGGGGTGCGAGTATGTCCGTGACGATAAGTTGTTCCGGCACGAAGATTTTTGGCAGCACCCTTGCACATTCGAACAGCTACATAGGGGTGACTGCGAGGATCATGCTCTTTGGGCATGGCGCAAATTGGTTGAGATCGGGCTCAGGGCCGAGCTCTTCTATGGCAGCGCCATAGTCGAAAGCGGCTCAGACACAAAGGGTGGACACGCATGGGTTGTCTTTCATGATGCAACGGGTTCTTTTCTCCTCGAATAGACGATGAAGGACCCCGCCGTGATGGTGCGGCCGCTGGAGAACGCCAAGACCGACTACATCCCGCACGTATCCGTAGATCAGCACTTCAACCGTAGGATGTTCGGTGGAGCTTTGCATCGAGCGCGAGAACTTCGCCGAGGACGACGATCGGGGTACAGCGAGTTACAGGGCGGACACATTCTGAAAACGATTACAACCCTGGAGCTCAGAATCACAGAGCGGTTTCCTGGTTCGGGATTGAGCCGTGTGAGTGCGGAATTGGGTCGGTTGGCGATTGAAGTTTGCGCCTTAGTCGCACGTCTTCGCCAGCCAATTTGGCTGTTGCGAACAGGTGCTGCCCTCGGAATCCTCGGCATCGTGGCGATCATCGTATGGGTGGTCCGCACTGGGCTAGGTGCCTCGCTCGGTCTGCGCGATCCCGCCAATCTTTTGCAGGCAAGCGAGTCTGCGGTGAATGAGATCATTCTGCTAGCAATGGCTATCTTCTTCATGATTACTTTGGAGAACCGAGTGAAGCGTCGGTCAGCGCTGAAGGCGCTACATCGGCTCCGCAGCGTCGTTCATATAGTGGACATGCACCAACTGACGAAAGATCCGGGGTACCTGTTCTCCGCGTCAATGACGACGGCTTCGTCACCCAAGCGCGACATGACACGTTTCGAGTTGGCGCGTTACCTGGACTATTGCTCCGAGTTGTTCTCCCTTACGAGCAAAGTGGCAGCATTACTCGTTCAGCACGTACGCGATCCTGTTGTGCTCGCGGCTGTTAACGACATCGAGACGCTGGCTGCGAGTTTATCAAACAAGGTCTGGCAGAAAATCATGATCCTCGATACCACGGTGCCTGAAGAGGTAGCACAGCGTAGCTATGGACCCTCGTACTCATGTTCATTGCCTAGCGTGACGTTTCAAGGGATCGGCCAAAACGTCAGTCGCTGAGCTAATAAAGTTTGTGGCGTTCGATATGGCCGAGAACTTCGTCGGCCTCTGCAATGGCCGCAGGCGGCAGTTGACTGAGGAGTTCCAGAATCAGCGCGCGATCGCCTAAGCTACCGCAGGCAATTTCCCCAGAGGATGCATCACCACCTCATTGCGCTCCAGGAGGGCTGCAAGTCGAGCATTGCCTCTGCGAAGCCTCTGCGAAGATGATCGACCCACACCGACGTATCAACTAGGATCAGGGCTTGGTCCTCTGTCGTCGCCGTGGTGCAGTTCTAAGTTTGGGCGGGCTGCTCCCAGCCTCGCGAGGCGTTTAGCGCTTTCCCGCTCGATAAGTGCCTTCAGGCCCTCTTGCAGCAGCGCCGAACGATTTAATGGGCTAGTCAATTTGATGGCTTGGGCCAGAAGACTTTCGTCAAGAGTTACTGTAGTTCGCATTCGAAATCCTCATTTGTTCGCATCAAACATAGCATCAGTTGATGTCGATGTGTAGATGCCATACTCTGCCATACTCTTCTGGACAACAGTCAACATGAACGGCGGCTTTCTGGCATCGAGTTTAAGTTCTCCATTGACCATTGCTGGCGGTCAGCGCCAACGGCACTATCGGACCAGACGTGGACTCAATCCAACGGTGGGCGCAAATCAAAACGGCGACTTACTCCTCGCCGAGCGGAAGATAGAGTTGTCGTGTCTGTACGTCACATAATCGGAAGCCATACTTGCGATAGAGCGCCTCGGTTGAAGCACCATTGGCCCCGACGAATACCGCATAGACACCGAGGGTATCCCGAGCCCGCAGGATGCGTTTGTTGGCACTCTGCAACAACAATTCGCCTAGCCTGTGTCCGCAGTGGGGCGCCGAACCGGCCAGTCGCCCTATTCGTTTTGGAAAACTTGAGTGAACATGCCGGAGTTACATTTCCGGCAATCCGGTATCACTCCACCCGAAGGCCAAGTTCCTTGACGATCCTGCCGTAGCGTTCATGTTCGCTCTTCATTAGCTGCGCGGCGTATTCTTGCGTGCTGGCCACAAGCTCGGCGCCACTTTGTTCCACATCTCGCTTGAACTCCGGAGTGAGCATAGCGCTGCGAAACGCTTCATGGAGTTTTTTCACGATCGTTTTTGGTGTGCCCGTGGGTACTGCGAACCCTGACCAAATGGTTTCGTCATAACCTGCAACACCGGACTCCGCTAACGTAGGGATATCCGGCAGTATTGCTAGTCTCTTAGAGGACGTTACAGCCACCGCCCGCAATTTCCCGGCTTTGATCAGTGGCAGGCTAGCCAATGGAAATCCGAAGGCCATATCGATCTGACCGCCCATCAGATCGGTTAGCGTCGGCGCATCGCCTTTGTAGGGAACGGAAACGATGTCAATGCCAGCCATTCTCTTCAGCCGCTCACCCATAATATGCTGCGGCGAGCCTGGACCTGATGTTCCATAGGTGAGCGTGCCGGGTCTGGTCTTAGCGTGAGCGATTAGATCTCTTACGGAGAGAAAGGGTGAGTCCGCCTTGACAACCAAGATGGGGGCCGCTCTTACCATCACGATTAGGGGAACCAGATCCTCAAGCGGATCGAATCCGGAATCTCGATACAGGTGAGGATGGACTGCTACAGTCGAACTAATGATGTATGTCACCGTGTACCCATCCGGGCTCGACTTCGCGGCCAGCCCAGTTCCAATATTGCCTGCTGCCCCAGGCCGATTGTCAATGATGATTTGTTGCTTTAGGCGCTGCGCAACAAGCGGTGCCAACTGACGCGTTCGCACGTCGGCGGAAGCACCCGCTGGGAAGGGAACGATGAGTCGAATAGGTTTGTTCGGATACTCATCGGCTGAAAGCGACTGGGTGCAAATGACGAGACACAAGGCGAGGAGTGTGCGACAAAGCATGAAGCGCTTTCGGTTCATATTTCACCCTTGACGTCGACTGCGACATGACTTGTCTCGTCTTCCGTTGGTGGACTTCCGGCGCCAGTGCGCCGAACCGACATTAAAAAATGCACAAGACGCGATCTGGACCTCAAGGTGCGGTGGGCAGCGTTGATACATGCTGATCCACGATCTGCCAACGTCCGGCTAGCTTCGCCCAGGTTGTACTGGAGCGGTTGGGGACGACCTTGAGCTGCCCCGATTGATCGGTCAAGTACAGTACAGAGTAGGCATTCTGAACGACCAAATCGTCGTTGTAGACGCGCATCGTAGGCTGTCGCACCAGCACACGACGTTTCGGGTAGATCAGGAACAACTCCGTAAATTGCGTGCGGATCGCGTCCTTGCCTTCGACCCGGAACGGCGATACTGAGGAATAGAAAACCGCGTTATCGGCATACGCATCCACGTATGCCGCGACATCACCTCGCTGGAGGGCCTCGAGGCGAGGCGCGGAAAGTTGGGAAACCTCCTCGGCAGGGCCAGCCCAAACCTGGATGGTTGTGCCTAGAAAAGTAATCAATAACAGCCGGGCTATTCGCTTCATGATTGATCCTCACGAGAAAAAAGAGCAGCGAGTGGTGTTGGTCAAGCTCGCAATGACGATACGCGGATTCGACTCTATCAGACGCACTGATTGCTAGTCGTGAGGTGAAGTCTGCGCCGTACTCAAACTGAAAAGCAATATCACTTTAGTTATAGGTGCGGTAGTCGATTACGTCCGCTCCGAAAAGTCGATCTCTTCAATCAGTCGTCCAGACAAATAGCGACACTGGTTTCCATTGATGGCTTTATGGTACGCACCAAAACCTAGGTTCTACGCTAAACTCCTACGACCAAAGCGCCCAATTTGGTTGCGAACTTGGATGAGGGTGCAGGAACTATCTACTTTCAAACAGGGGATTTTCTGAATTGTTGCTAACACCGGTTCAAGTCCGAATGCCACATCAACGTGGGTTCTCATTAATAGAACTTGCGGTGGTGGTCGTGATCGTGGCGCTATTGCTGGGGGCCATTCTGGTTCCGTTAAACACGCAGCTCGATCAGCAGCGGCTCTCGGAGAACAGAGCGCGTATGGCGCTGGCGAAAGAGGCGCTTTTTGCGTTTGCCATCGCAAATGGACGGCTTCCATGTCCCGATGATCCGGCGACCACGGCAGCTGGAAAAACAGGGTTTGAAGAGTTTGTGGATATCGTAGGGACTGCTGCCAATGGTCAATGCAGGACGTGGGATGGGTTTCTACCGGGCGTCACTTTGGGTCTAGGTAATCTCGATAACCAGGGACATTTCATGGACGGCTGGGCCGCAGCGCAGAATCGTGTGCGGTACTCCGTTACAAACTCGACGGTTGGAGGGGTGCCACCCTTTACAAAATCGGATGGAATGAAGGCACTGACTTTTTCCCAG
>JANNFC010000230.1:0-3606 GCA_031379405.1 Betaproteobacteria bacterium
GTTTTGGAACAAGCCCTCGTGCGAGGGAATGAGGTTACATTTTGCGTTCAACCGCATGTCAGCGCATCCTCCGCGTAGCGGCTTCGTCCAACTCTGCGGTCAACCGGATGCGCCGCGAAGCGGCTTGCGGCTTCGCCGTCAGCGTGCCGGCGCGCCGGTTACCTTTGCGTTAGGCGGCTCTCTTTTCTTATGGAGCTTGACATATCATAGTTGGCATATCCATAATGTGGTATGTGGAACATCGAAGAGCATCGTCGGGTCGAAAAGCAGCTTTCGGACTCCGTTCCTATTGAGGTTCTCAAGCGGTACGAAAAATGGAAAGACATCGCCAAAATTTCAGGCCCGCAAGGATTGCGGGTCATCAAGGGGTTTCGTGACGAGGCTCTGTATGGCGAGTGGCAAGGCCACAGGTCTTCCCGCCTTGGTCTTCAATGGAGAGTGATTTACCAAGTCGTCGCAGATGTTTTTTTGATCCATGTCGTACAGATTATTCCTCATGATTATCGGAAGCATTGATATGAAGAACTTTCGTCCTGCAAAAAAACGCATTGAAGTCTCTGTGGGTGAGTCTGTCCGCATCCTGCGCGAGCTTCAGGAACTCAGCCAAACGCAACTTTCCGAACTCACTGGCATTTCTCAAGCCACTATTTCCGCTATTGAGAATGGCCGCGTCAACTTGGGGGTTGAAAGAGCAAAGGTATTTGCTCGAGCCTTGCAGTGTCATCCTGCGGTGCTCGTCTTCCCAGGTTGGGAGGTTCCTCTTAGTGCCGCCGCCTAACCTCTCGATCCAAGGGACCGCCAAAAAGCTGCGCTTTTTGGTTCCCTCGTTTCCCTCGGCGGCTCTTGATCTCAAACGTTAGGCCGCTCTCACCGATAATTTCATTCGTTCATCCCAGCCACTGATACAAATCAAAGGAGATACAAGCTGCTTCAGCTCAAACCGCTTGGTCCGAACGTTCCGATCTTTCAACAGATCGGCACTGATGTATCCCCTGTGATTTTGGTGAACGCCTTCCAAGTCGCTGAAGGAGACATTCCGGCGCTGCTAAAGACGTGGGAAGCGGACGCCAATTGGATGAAGCAACAGCCCGGTTATATCTCGACGCAGCTGCATCAGGGCATTGCGGGCAGCACTGTTTTTATGAACTATGCTGTATGGGAGTCCGTCGCCCATTTTCGGGCGGCATTCAACTACCCCGATTTCAAGAAGGCATTGGAGCACTACCCGTCGTCAGCTATCGCATCACCCCATCTCTTTACGCGTCTCACGGTACCGAATCTGTGTGTTGGTCCATAGACTGAGCGGGCGAGTACGTGGGAGACACTTTAGCGCGGGAACATGAGTTACATATTAAGACTGGAGGAAGATCATGGGGTACCGCACGATGATTACGCCTAACCATTATGAAGATGAGGACAGAAAGATGAAGACAAGTCAAAGCCACGGAGCATTGCGGGTTGTGAGAAACCTGAAAACCTATGAGTGGAAAGGTATCAAGATCATTAAGGAGGTAACGACCATGTCTGCTAAGCGGTGTTCACTTCACGCCCTCCGGTCCTTCCTAGCGTTGGTATTTCTGCTGCCGCAAGGAGCCCATGCGGGCATCATTACTTCATTTGACGCGTTGCCGCCCTTCCAAGACCAAGGCGTATATTCAAAGAACGGAAGCCACGCATTGTTTGATTTTTTGAGTACCAGCCTCGGGGTCAATATCGTGATTCTCGACCCAAGGCACAGTATCCCAGTACAAGTCATTGAATGCAGCATGTTCGCAGACTTTAGCTCGACCGTGCCCTGCGGCACGCCAACGGTGCCTGGAAACTTTGAGTTCGAAAAGTTTAAGAGCGACGTTGATTTTGAGGTTGTGGGCATAAATGCTCAGGGGATGTCTGTGACGCCTACGGAGTCTTTTCACGGAACCAATATAGAGGCTATTACCCGGATAGAGCTCCAAAGTGTTATCGGTGGTACACGGCTCTTTGACAACGAACTGGTGCAGCTAAGCATCAACGGGATGGTATTTGGTATGGATTTCATCCTCCGCGAAGACCCCACTATGGCATCTACTGGAACAACTACCATTACTGGTCTAGGCGGTGACGCGTTCACAGGGCCGTTTCGCATCGATAGCTTTTTCGATGTTTTCACAGAACTTAGCCTAGACGGTGGTCTCTCTTTTGTGAAAAGTGATACTTTTGGGCGCGTGGAGTTGGTGCCAGAACCTGCCACCCTGTCGCTGTTGGGCAGCGGCCTTGGGCTGCTGGTCTTGGCGCGCAGGCGGAAACCCGCATAACCCGTAAGCGGTTTCGCCGACAGCTGGGGCGCGACAATCATCTTGTCCGGTATAACGACAATCATCCTGGCCGGTGGTGAGGAGTCGAAGGCGGCGTAGCCGCCGCAGACGACGAGCCGCCGGCAGCACCGAGTTGGTTGGGGGTCTAGGATGGCCGACCGCAGTGTGAAGAAGAGGTCGGCCCCGTGCACCTTCGCGTAGCTCGCCAATTCCTCGATCGGCATGCCATCAACACCTGGCGCACAACGGCGGGCTTCGCCCACCGTCGCCGTCCGGTGATGTTGGGCGTTGGGCACTTCAGCTCTCGTAGCGTGCAGGGTTCGCACACCCGCTTGGCCTCCGTGAACTTCACCGCCTCTCGTCCCTGTTTCACCACCTGACTACCGTTCTGGTAGAGAAACTCTCCAGCCGGACAGATACACGTCTTGGATTCCTCGTCGCAGACAAAGTCCTGTGGAGCGAATAGGCGATGGCTGTTCTCCTTGGGCGTCTTGTCCCAAAGGGGATCGGGCTTAGTCTTGTGTTTGCTTTGCTCGGCGAAGCGCTCATCGCGCTGGTGCATGCCGTTGTCCGCAATCAGCGCGTCAATTCCGCGCTCGGCCGGCTGCTTCAAGTTCTCTTCGCTGTGATACCCCGCATCGGCAGTGAGGAGGGAATCCGTCTGGATCAAGTCCCTGAATCCCTCCACCACGAGGAGCACTAACTCTTGCTCCGATCCACTGCCGTGGGCGTGAGCTTCGACGATGATCTGGCAGGCGCTATCGACCGCTGCCACCCCGGTATAGCCCTGGATCACGCCCTTGCCAGTGGCCATCTTCGCCGACTCGTTGTCGGTGCGGTTGCTTTGCCGAATCGAGCCCTTGCCCCCGCGCCGATCCTCCGGGTTGTCCTGGAGCCACTGGCCTTACATTCCGCACATCTCAGACGCAATTGGGCGCGAATTTCCGCTACTAGTTTTTTTCTGAGTACACCTGGCAAGGCACGCCTATGAGGGTGAGGATCTGCTGCTGGAGGTTTGTCAGTTCTGGGGTGAAGATCTTGACGAGGTGTTCACCGTCCCGGAGGGTGTGTCGTTCGGCGTGCCCGAATAGGCGCAGGATCTGTTCGGTGGTGGGTCGTTTGCAAGCGCGCTGCTCGGGGTATAGGGGCAGGCTCTCGATCTTGTGCTGGAGCATGGCTTGGCGTAACTCGCGCTCGATGAGCGCCTGGGTCAGGAGGGCGAGGAAGTACAGCGTGAAGAGCGCCTCGATGCGCGCTTCGTTCTTGAGGAACACGGGGGCGATTTCGTGCACGGTTTTGAGCTGCTCGAAGC
>JANNFC010000250.1:0-15818 GCA_031379405.1 Betaproteobacteria bacterium
CCGCTAAATCGCCTGGTCGTAGCCTAGCCGGTCTACAAAGTCTTGATCGAAACCAAGCTCGATCAGTATCGTGCGGGAATGCTCCCCTACGCTCGGAATCGGGTCCATGCGGGCTTCTACGCCTTGCATGGTCACTGCCGGAATCAAGGCTTGGATGGGGCCCTTGGGGGATTCGACATTACGCCACCGGTCGCGCGCTTTGAATTGCTCGTGCTCCCAGAACTCTTGCATCGTATTTAGGCGGGCGTTGGCGATTTGCGCCTTATCCAGCCGCTCGACCACTTGCTTGGCCGAGAGCTTGGTAAATACGGCATCGATGACTTCGCTCAACGCTGTTCGATTGGCATTGCGATGTGCGTTGGAATCAAAGCGCGGATCGGTGGCGAGGGGTGGTTGTTCCAGGGCGCCGGAGCAGAAGCTTGCCCATTCGCGTTCATTCTGGATACCGAAGAACACGGTTTTGCCATCTCCCGCAGTAAACGGACCGTAAGGATGGATAGTGGCGTGAGCGGCGCCGGTGCGGGGCGGCGCGCTGCCCCCGTAATGCGTGAAGTACGCCGGATATCCCATCCATTCGCCTAGCGCTTCGAACATGGATACATCGAAGCTGGTGCCTTTGCCGCTGCGCTCGCGCTGATAAAGCGCGGTCAGAATGCCCGTATAGCCGTACATCCCCGCCGCGATGTCGGCGATGGAGATGCCAGACTTACTTGGGGTGTCTGGCGTGCCGGAAACGGAAACAACACCGGACTCGCACTGGATCAAAAGGTCGTAGGCTTTCTTCTCGCTGTAGGGGCCATCGGGCCCGTAGCCGGATATGTTGCAGGCGATGATGCGCGGGTACTTCTCAAGCAGCGCTTCGGATCCGAGTCCCAACCGCGCCGCTGCGCCAGGAATCAGGTTCTGTACAAAAACATCTGCCTTCGACAGAAGCCGATGCAGAATCTCCGGCGCGTCCGGGTGCTTGATGTCGAGCGTGAGACTTTCCTTCGAGCGATTGAGCCAGACAAAGTGCGAGGACTGTCCGAGCACGGTCTTGTCGTAACTGCGTGCGAAATCTCCCGCGCCGGGGCGTTCGATCTTGATGACTCTGGCGCCGAGGTCCGCGAGTTGACGGGTGGTGAAGGGTGCGGCGACGGCCTGTTCTAATGAGACTACGGTGATGCCTTGGAGTGGAAGCATTCTGTTTCGTGGAAACCTAAGGATTACGAGGCTGCGCTACGCCTATCATTGAATCGCGGGTGACCAGTTGTGCCAATTGCTCCTCATTCCAAGCTTGCGTCCCCGCAGGCCGGTTGGGGAGGACAAGATAGCGCATGTCGGCGGTGGAATCGTGCACGCGGATGACCACGTCGTCGGGCACGACCGTACCGAATTCTTTCAGCACTGCGCGCGGTTCGTTCACTGTGCGCGAGCGGTAATCGCGGCTTTTGTACCAATCAGGTGGAAGGCCTAGCAGCCAACGCGGATAGCATGAGCACAGCGTGCACACCACGACGTTGTGAACGGAATCCGTGTTTTCCACGACGACTAGCTTGTAGGGGCCGCTTTCGATTCCCAAAGAATTGACCGCATCATTGCTTTCGGTCAGTAATCGTTGCTTGAAAGCCGGGTCGGTCCACGCGCGTGCCACGACTCTTGCACCCGATACCGGTGAGCGGCTGTCCATGTCCTCCACTTGTTTGCGCACTTCTTCGGGGGTGAGAAGATTTTTTTCGATTAACAACTCGCGCACCGCGATTTCCATGGCGCGCCAGTACGTGATCGTGTCATCCAGATCGGGGCGCGGCGGACTATGCGGGACATGTTCATGATCGTGATGGTCGTGATGATGTTCGTGTGCCATATTCTTTCCTCTGCTGGTTGCTTCTTACGCGGTGGGTTCCAGCCAGTGCTGATAGATTTCAATGTCGATGCTGTCTTGTCTGTGGCCGCGATAGTCTGGCCACACGTGCGTCAACAGAAAGCGCACGCGATAGAGCGGTTGCTTGGGTGTGCCAGGACGTGCATAAGCGAGCTCTTCCGGATTGGCGTAGACGCCACACAAGCGCTCGATCACGCCACGCTTGCCGCGAATGTAGTAGGGTGTGCGGACATGACCAATTGGATAGGCGACCCGCACTGCCACCCGATCTCCGGGTTCGAATCGCGGCGAATGGGCTTCAGCCATGACCGCGCGCCTTGGCCTCTTCGATCTTGCGCCCTAGCTCGTCAATGGTAATGATGCCGCGCTGAAGCAAGGTTTGCCCGATGGAGTAGATCCAGCGTTCGTAGTACGTCATGTCGTCGTAGGCCTCGGGGCCAAGGCCTTCGATGTTCTTGCGCAACTCGTCCACGCTGAGCATGCCCTTTCTGGAGAGCAGAACCATGAGCGCATCCACGCGCTTTTCCCACAGGGCGTAGTCGTGTTCCGTTGGTTCGATGTGCTCGGCGGGTAATCCGCCCATGTCATGATGGCTGCGTAAGCTCACGTAGTACTCCTTCTCAAGACCAGTATAGCGCCCGGAATTTATCTAGGCTGCAATGGCTTCCGCCACCAAGCGCAGTTCATCCTTGCCCCCCAACATCAAGATCATGGTGCCGACGCCGCCACGCTTTCCGGCCTCCTTCCATGCACCCAGGCGATCGCGAATACGAGCGGCAGTGCCAACCAGAGAAACGGCGTCGATCAGGGCATCGGGTACCGCGGCGGCGGCTTCCGCTTTGCGGCCCTCCAAGTACAAGTCTTGGATGATGCTCGCCTGCGCTTCATAGCCCAATCTCCGGGCGTAGTTGTTGTAGAAATTCTTCCCGCGCGCACCCATGCCGCCGATGTAGAGCGCCAGCCACTCTTTGATGGGACGTCGGCATTCGGCGAGGTCCTCGCCCAGCCTGACGGGGACGTAGGGCGCAATATCGAACTTGGATAGATCCGGCTGACGCCCCGCTAGCCGCATGCCCTCCAACACGTGCGGTTCGACAATATCGGTGCGCTCCGGATCTAACACCAGGGGCAACACACCATCGGCGATCTCACCGGCAAACGTTATGCCGCTGGGTGTAATCGCCGCGGTATAGATCGGAAGATCGCGCCGGCCACGCAGGATGCTCTTTAGCGGCTTGCCAAGTCCCGTGGCACCTGGACCCGTATAGGGAATCTGATAGTGCTCGCCTTGATGGGTAAGCGGTGCTTCGCGCGCAAGGATAGTGCGAATGATGGAAATGCATTCGCGCATCCGCGTGAGCGGCTTGCCATAGGGCACACCGTACCAACCTTCCACTACTTGCGGACCCGATGGTCCAAGACCGAGAATGAAGCGTCCGCCGGTAAGTTGATCCAGGCTCATGGCCGTCATGGCCGTCATCGCAGGCGTGCGCGCCGGAACTTGAAGAATGGAAGACCCGATGCGGATGCGTTCAGTGCGCGCACCGATCCATGCGAGGCACGACACCGCGTCCGCACCATAGGCCTCGCCACACCAGACGGAATCAAAACCAAGGCGCTCCGCTTCGTGGATCAATTCCATCTGCGCCGCGCTTGCGGCGCCACCGACTGTCAAACCTAGACGTAGACTCATGACCGACCTTTCGATTGCTATCGCCGCAGCCTTGTCCTAAGGCTTGGCTGGTTGAACGGGCGCCGGGGTAGGGGCGGGCGGCACGCCGGGGGTTCCCGGTGGCGGCGGCGTAGGGCTTATTCTCGCGCCATCTCCAACACTGGCGGGAAGGCTTAGCGCGACCTTGTCTCCTTCCGCGACGCCGCTAGCCACGCGCAACACTTTGCCGTCCGTGTTCGCCACCTCGATGGCGCGCAATTGCACATGCGAGTCTGCGCCCACAATGGCGGCAAAACTTTTCTTGTCACGCGAGACCAACGCTCCCGCTGGAATTTCGATGTAGCTGGTGGCGGGCATGAGCAGATTGACGTTGACGAAGCTGCCCGCCACGAATTCGCCGTTGCGGTTATCGAAATCCACCTCCGCGAGAAGCGTGCGCGTCTTGGGATCGAGTTCGCCGGAAATGCGACTCACTTTCCCTTTCACTTTGCGAGCGGGGTTAGAGGCATCGACGATCTCCGCTTCCAGTCCCGGTTTGATGTTGGGTGCTTCGCCTTGTTCGACGTAGACCGAAACTTTGAGTTTGGTTGTGTCCGCGATGGTGACGATGGGCAACGCCGAAGTCTGATTGGTGGCGGCGTTTTGCACCAAGGCACCTGGGTCCGCGAAACGCTTGGTTACGACCCCGGCAAAGGGCGCATTCAGTATGCGGTAACGGCTGACGGTGCGCAATTCGATCAACTGACTTCGTGCGATGGTGACATCCGTTTGCGCGTTGTCCAACGATTGCTTGGAGAAGAATCCTTGCGCTTCCAATTCCTTGGTGCGCCCCAGCAGCCGTTGCTTGTTATCGATGCTCGCTTGCAGTGTTTTCATCTGCTGGTCGATTTCGGGCGATTGAATCTCTGCGATGAACTGCCCCGCCTTGACTTTGTCGCCGACGTCCACGGAAATCTTGGCGAGGTAGCCGCTCACTTTTGAATAAAGCGTCGTCTGCTTATCGGGAAGCGCCTCGCCAACGAGAACGAGTTTGCGCACGCTGGCCCCCTTCCAAGCCGCGATCACGGCGACCTTGGGCCCTTCCGCCAATGCCGTCGCGCGTACTTTCTCTTCCTCGGACTGGTGTGCCTGCTTGCCTTTCCAGAAATGCCACACCGCGCCGGCCACGCCGATCAGCAATGCCAATCCCAGCACGTAGAAAATCGCGAATGACTTTTGACCCTCCGACTTTGCCATGCTCAGTTACCAATGTCCTAAGTTTTCAGTTCTCAGTGTTCGAATCTCAGTGTTCAAATTTCTCGCCGCGCGATTCTGCATCGAATCGATCGTCGAGCCGGTGCAACATGGGCATTTTTCTGCGCAGCAAGCTGTAGATCACGGGCACCACGATCAGCGTGGAAACGGTCGCCATCGCCAAGCCGCCGATCACGGCACGTCCCAAGGGCGCATTCTGCTCCCCTGCTTCACCCAAACCAAGGGCCATCGGTATCATGCCGATGATCATGGCAAGGGCCGTCATCAACACCGGTCGAAACCGTGTCTTGGCGGCTTCGATGGCCGCGTCGATGGGACTCATGTCCGGACGCGCGGCACGCAATTCGTTGGCAAAGCTTACGATCAGAATAGAGTTTGCCACGCCGATGCCCACTGCCATGATCGCACCCATCAAGGACATCACATTGAGCGTGGTGCCGGTCAACGCCAACATCCACAGGATGCCGATCAGCGCGCCGGGCACCGCCATCATGATGATGAACGGATCGGTCCAACTCTGGAACAGTATCACCAGCAGCGCGTACACCAGCACGATGGCGAGGACGAGTCCCAGCAGCATGCTCTTGAAGGAAGCCTGCATCACTTCGTACTGACCGCGCACGAGAATCTTCGCGGTCTTTGGGAAGTCTTTGTCTCGGGTGATTTCGTCGATCTTCTTCTGGATGTCGGTAACGGTGCCGCCCAGATCACGCCCCTCTATGTTGGCGGCGATATCGATGACCCGCTGCACGGTGTAATGACTGACCGATTGGTAGCTCGCTTCCGGCTTCACCGTGGCCACATTGCCCAGGGTAATGGTGGGCGCGCTTTGAGATTGGGTGGGTTGAGTCGTGCCGCCAGGCACGATAATGGAACTCACGATCGGGGTAATGGGCGTGGCCATCAATTCTTCCACGGACGATATGCGGTCCTGCGGTGTTTGCACCGAGACGGTGTAGTTCACGCCGTTGGGATTCAGAAAGTAAGACGGACTGATGATCGCGCTGGACGATAGCGATATCAACGCGCTGGTGGCGACATCGCGCTGCGTGAGACCCATGCGGGCTGCGCGCAGGCGGTCCACATCCAAACGCAACGCCGGATAGTTGAGGACTTGCATTTGCCGCACATCCACGGCGCCGGGTGTTTGCTCCAGTGCGAGCTTGACCTTCGAGGCGTACTTTTGCGCGCGCTCGAAGTTACTATCTTGAATCTGAATATCGATGGGTGCGGGCAAACCGAAGTTGAGAACCTGCGTCACGATGTCGGCGTTTTGGAAATAGAAAGTCGAACCGGCAAACAGCGGCGCTACCTTGCTTCGGATCTCGTGCATGTAATGCGACACCGGTTTGTGCGGCTTCTTGAGCAAGATGAGGATATCGGCGTCCATACCGCTGATATTGTCGGTGGGCACCAAGGTCAAGTTGAAGAACAACGGCACACCCACCATATTATTGATGCGGTCTAGCTCTTTCTCGGGAATGACTTTGCGAATCTCGTCGTTGACCCGCAGAACGAGCTTTTCCGTTTCCTCGATGCGCGTTCCTACGGGGGCGCGGTAGTGCAGTTTCATGATGCCTACGTCCGCCGAAGGAAAGAAGTCGGAGCCGACTACGTTTACCAGTAAGGCACTCGCGCCGCCGATGACCACCATCATCACCACTACGAACGCACGGTGATGCAGTATGACGGCGAGCACGGCGCCATAAAAACCGGTCAGGCTGTCGAGCGTTTTCTCGCGCGCATGATTAAAACGTTGTCCCAACGACTTGCGCGAAGATCCGTCATGATGATGCTCGCCTTCCAATAGGAAGCGAGACAGCATGGGCACTAAGGTAAAAGAAAGAACGTAAGAGGCCAGCAGCGAGAACACCACGGCCAGCGCAAGCGGTGTGAATAGATATTTGGATACGCCGAACAAGAACGCCACCGGGAAGAACACGATACAGATCGCGAGCGTCGCCATGGTCCGAGGCAGCGCCACTTCGCGAGATCCGTCGAGGATAGCGATGGTGAGTGGTTGTCCGAGTGCGCGATGACGATGAATGTTTTCCACCGCCACGGTGGCGTCGTCCACCAAGATGCCCGTCGCCAGCGCAAGGCCGCTCAATGTCATGAGATTGATGGTGTTGCCAGTGAGGTACAGGCAGATGATGCCGGCGAACATGGCACAGGGAATGGACGTGATCACTACAATGGTGTTACGCCAGCTGCCCAGGAACACCAGGATCATCAAGCTCACCAAGAATGAAGCCAGCACTGCCTCGAAGGTAACGTTCTTGATGGCCGCGCGCACGAACTTGGATTGATCGAAATCCAAACTGATTTCCATGCCTTCGGGGGCGGCGGCCTGGATCTCGGGCAGCAAGGCACGGGTCGCTTCTACCACTGCAAGACTGGAAGCATCGGCGTGCTTAAGAATGGTGAGATAGGTGGCGCGCCGTCCATCCACGTGCACGATATTGTTCTGCACCGCGAAACCGTCTTCCACTTTGGCTACGTCGCCTATCAGGACCGGGACGTCGTTCACGATCTTGAGCGGCATGCGGTTGAACTCTTCCACCGTGGGCGGACTGGAGTTCATCAACACGTTGTAGTCGGTGGTGCCGATGCGCACCGTACCTGACGGGATGAGCAAATTGGAAGTTTGCAGGGTCTGAATCACGTCATTGGGCGACACGCCCTTGGCCTGCATGAGAGTGGGATTCAAATCCACCGAGATCTGACGCAGCCGTCCGCCAAAAGGTGCGGGTACCTGCATGCCGGGTACGGTGAACAGCTTCACTCGCACGAAATTGAAGGCATGATCGAACATTCTTCCTTCCGGCAGCGTCTTGCTGAAGAAGGTCATGTTCACGATGGGGACCGTGGCAGGGTTGTACTGAATGATGACGGGCGGCGAAATGCCTGGCGGCAAGATGCGCAAAATGGTGCCGTTGATGGCGTTGATCTGGGAGATGGCGGCGCCGATATCCATCCCCGGGTGGAAGTACACCTTCACCAGCCCGATGCCCGGAATACAGGTGGATTCGATGCGCTCGATGCCAGCCACGGTGGTGGAATAGGCGCGCTCGCTGATGATTACCACGCGGCGCTCCATCTCCTCGGCGGACAGTCCGGTGTACTGCCAGCCGACGTAGACAATGGGAATGTCGATGCGCGGAAAGAAGTCCACGATCATGCGCGAGGCGGACAATGTGCCTAGCAACAATATCAGTAAGGACAACACCGCTATAGTGTAAGGGCGGCGAAGAGAGAGCCGCACCAAGGCCATCATTATTGAAAACTTCCTTTGACAGTACCCAAGCCAATGCGTCGGGCCAAGGACCTCATTATGGGACGGGGTATCTCGTTAGTTCAAATCTTTAACTCGTATTCCCCGCGCCAAGAGCGCAGGGAATACGAGTTGACCTGGAATGCCACCGCTGCAGACTCCCTCCCTTGCGCGCAGCGCGTTGTCAGTAAGACCGCGGCAACCCCAACTCATGTTCGCCAATAAAGGAAAGGATCAGATTGGTGGAAATGGGCGCCACCTGATAGAGCCGGGTTTCGCGAAACTTGCGCTCGACGTCGTACTCGGCGGCGAAGCCGAACCCACCGTGGGTTTGCAAGCACACGTTAGCCGCTTCCCAGGATGCGTCCGCGCCTAACAACTTGGCCATGTTCGCCTCGGCCCCACAGGGCTCCTTGCGATCAAACAGTTCGGCGGCACGAAAGCGCATAAGGTCCGCCGCTTCCACATTGATGTGCGCCCGTGCAATGGGGAATTGGATTCCCTGATTCTGGCCGATGGGGCGATCGAACACCACCCGCTCATTGGCATAGTTCACGGCTTTTTCGATGAACCAATGACCATCTCCGACGCACTCGGCGGCGATCAGAATACGCTCGGCGTTCATACCGTCCAGGATGTAACGGAAGCCCTTTCCCTCCTCGCCGATCAGAGTGTCGGCGGGGATTTCCAGATTGTCGAAGAACACTTCGTTGGTTTCGTGGTTGGGCATGTTGCGGATCGGGCGTACGGTCATACCCTTGCCGATGGCCTGCCTCAAGTCCACGAGGAACACGGACAATCCTTCGGATTTCTTCTTCGCTTCGGGTAATGCTGTCGTGCGCGCAAGCAACAGCATCAACTCCGAATGCTGAATGCGGGAAGTCCAAACCTTCTGCCCGTTGACCACATATCGATCACCTTTGCGAACCGCCGTGGTCTTGAGTTTGGTCGTATCGGAGCCGGTACTGGGCTCGGTCACGCCAAAGGATTGCAGGCGGATCTCGCCCCTGGCGATCTTAGGCAGGTAATCCGACTTCTGCTTTGCAGACCCGTGGCGCAAAAGCGTGCCCATGATGTACATCTGGGCGTGACATGCCCCAGAGTTACCCCCTGAGTGATTGACCTCCTCCAAAATGACGGAAGCTTCCGTGATGCCCAAACCTGAGCCGCCGTATTCCTCGGGAATCAGAGCAGAGAGCCAGCCGGCGTCAGTCAGGGCCTTGACGAAGGCTTCCGGGTAGGCACGTTCCTCGTCGAGTTTGCGCCAATACTCGGGCAAGAAGGTCTTGCAAAGGCTGCGCACTGCGGCGCGTAATTCGGGGAAACGTTCGGTTTTGGTAGACGCCATGCCATCTTGCCTCAGAAAAACAAAGGGCTGGCGTCTTGCCAGCCCTTTGGATGCAGCCTGATTGCGCGCTTCAGCCCTTGATGATCTTTTCCAGTTCGCCGTTCTCGTGCATCTCGCGCATGATATCGGCACCGCCCACGAACTCGCCGTTGATGTACAACTGCGGGATGGTGGGCCAGTTGGCGAACGCCTTGATGCCTTGGCGAATTTCGGCGTCGGCCAGCACATTGACGGTGGCGACATCATCGGCGCCGCAGGCTTCCAGGATCTGCACGGCGGCAGCGGAAAACCCACACTGTGGGGCGTCCGGGGTGCCTTTCATGTACAGCACCACTTTGTTCTCGGTGACTTGCTTGCGAATGCGTTCTTGCGTGTCCATATTGACCTCATGAATGTAGGGAAATGAAGTTTGGGAGGGGTTGTTCCCGGCGCTCCCCACTAAGCGCGTGATGGTATCGGTTTCCTTTGGGGGCATCAATAGCTTAGCTAGCTGACATAGCTAGCCGCGAGGTTAATCGTTTGGTGTGCCGGGAGTAATTCATTGTTCCGAAAAGAGGGGCCGATGAGTCTCTTCACCGCCTTATACTACGAGCCGAATTGAGAGTTCGGTACCGAGTTTGTCCAGATCGATTCACTGGTCTGTTCGGCACGGGAGCGGAGGAGAGTTTCATTCCGTTCCTGCCGGTTCGTGCCCAATGGCCAAAATGGGCGAATCGTATAGAATGGTCGAAATCTTGCTATATCCTGTTCATGTCCAAACTGAGTTTTCGCAATCGACAGGGCGAGTTGGTGGATGTCCCATCCGTTGCCGCGACCCAACTCAAGAATGAGTTCGGGGCTATCTTTGAGCGCGCTGTTCTGGGTGGGGCAGTCGCCATTACTAAGCACAGTTCACCCAAAGCCGTGCTCATTTCATTCGCGGAGTTCGAGTCCTTGGCGAAGTCACGGGCCGCAAACCTAGAGGGTCTAAGCTTCAAATTTGACGAGTTCCTGGCGCGAATGCAATCCGCCAAGTCAAAGAAAGGAATGTTGGCCGCGTTCGATTCCTCGCCAGCGGAGTTGGGTCAAAACGCGGCCAAAACGAAATCCCCTAAGCGCTAGCCCTTGCTTTCGCGCGAATGCCTCGAATCTATGTCCTAGCCGGCGTAAACGGGGCTGGTAAGAGCAGTATCGCGGGAGAAATGTTTCGCACTCGCGGGGCTGACTACTATAACCCCGATGAAGCCGCCCGCGTATTGATGTCTGCAAACACGATACTTGGGCAAACCGAAGCGAACGCCATTGCCTGGCAACAGGGACGGCGGCTATTGGAGCGTGCTATCGGCGAGAGCCTCGACTTCGCCTTCGAGACCACCCTCGGTGGCCATACTATTCCCGTCCTCTTGGCGCAAGCCGCTGCGCAAGGAATCGAGATTCACGTCTGGTATGCTGGACTCACCAGCCCGGAATTGCACCTTGCGAGGGTTCACGCGCGAGTACGCAAGGGCGGTCATGCGATCTCTGAAGCGGATATCCGGCGCCGTTTCAAACACAGCCGTATGAACCTCATCGATCTTATGCCTTCGCTCACCGCTCTGCGGGTTTATGACAACAGTCACGAGGCAGATCCCGATGCCGGTAACCCCCCCCTACCTCGGCTTGTGTTGCATGTAGCGCGCGGAAAGATAGTTGGCCCTTCGGATCTGTCACAGACACCGGAATGGGCAAAGCCAATTGTCATGGCGGCGTTGAATCTGGGGGGTGCCTAGACGCACGGAGGAACGACCACGCGTATCGTTTCGGCAACTGACGCTAGGCAGCGATTTGCCGCGATTCCAATGAGTCACCCGGTTGCGCCGATTCGTGGTGGCAATACGACGGCGCCCAGCGCAATCGTGGCCACGGCGCGAGAGAAGATAGACGGCATCGAGGCTCAGGCGGAGGATTCGCCGGTGCCCGCGGCGAGCGAGGTGGCAGGCGCTTCGGCGACATTCGCCACGTACTGGCGAAGAATGTCCGGCAACGAATCCGTAACGAGATGGAGACCCAGGAGATCGGAGGAGCGCAGCGTTCTTTCAACCAGGTCCATCGTAAGCGCCGCTTGCGCAGCGAATGAGATGGGCGCATAGCTGATATGCCACGGCTCGGGAGATACCCCGCCGCGATCGCGGTCGTAAGGCCGAAAGAATCCAAAGCGGGCTAGGTTGGCGTCAAGCCATAGGGCAAGACGGCGGAACACGCCCGTAGATGCGAACTCTTCCGGCAGCAACAGCACACGATAACCTTCGGGAATGGCGGCTTGATCGAAGACATCGATCTCCGTACCCCAATGATGGCGACTGGTACCCGGTAGTGCGGACCAGGCGAGAATGGCGTCCACTTTCTGTGCGTCCGTTAACGAGGCCGGATCCACGATTCGTCCGTCGCGGTTATAGAGCGTGCGCTCGCCGCGAAATTTTCGGTTCCATATCAGCGCCTGTGCGTCGAAGTCGCGAAAGCTGCTGTAAGGACGCAGATCGATGCCGTCCTTGATGGCTTCTGCTCTCAGTGCGAGGAAGGGTTGCACCACGTCGTGATGCAACGCGCAGCGCGGCTCATCCAATTGCGTAATATGCGTTCTGGCGCGACCGGTCAGTTCGAGATCATTCAGCATCGATGGAAGTTGAGCAACAGGACTGAGTCTACTGGATGGCTGCTACAACCAGCGCATCATCCCCATCTCGAAGGGGTGAGTCAACAGTCTGTGGTGGGGATACACGCGAATGCGGTACTCCAATTTGCCGCACATATCGGGCGTCAAGTCGAGCTTGTAGCGATGCTCACCGCGCTCGGTGGCGCCGTCGAGGCAGGTGAGTTGAAAGCCGTGCTTTACCTGCAAATGCGGCTCGGCCGTGTCGCGCTGCATCATGACTTCGACGATGACGTCCGCGGGTCTCAATCCATTCAACTGCACGGCCACTCCGACGGAGATGGATTCGCTAAACCAGATGGTGCGCGTGGGCGTATCCAGACGGCGGAGCTGTACCGCAGGCCAGCACTGTCGCACCCGTGCTTTCCACACGGCCAACTGCTTGGCACCGTCGAAATCATTGCCGTGAATGCGCGCGCCTTGGCGAGTGGCGGGCACGTAGAAATTCTGTACATATTCCGTGACCATGCGCGTGGAGCTGAAGCGCGGCAGGAGTGTGGCCATGGAGCGCTTGGCCATGCGCACCCAATCGGGCGAATAACCCATGTCGTTGCGCCGATAGTAGGTGGGGATGACTTGATCTTGCAGCAATTCGTAAAGCGTCTTTGATTCTTCCGCGTTGCGCTTGCCGTCCTCCGTATTCACGGCCACGGGTTTGATGGCCCAGCCGTTGTCGCCGTCGTAGCCTTCGTCCCACCAGCCATCGAGCACGCTTAAATTGAGCGCACCATTGATGCCTGCCTTCATCCCTGAAGTGCCGCTGGCTTCCAAAGGGTAGATGGGGTTATTGAGCCATACGTCCACACCGGACACGAGAAAGCGCGCCAGACGCATGTCGTAGTCTTCCACCAGCAGAATGCGGCCTTCGAATTCCGAACGTTTGGAAGTTTCAGAAATGTGCCGAATGAGGTCTTGGCCCGGCCGGTCAGCGGGGTGTGCCTTGCCGGCGAACAAGAACAGGACGGGTTTGTCGTCGTTGCACAAGATCTCGCGCAGCCAATCCAGGTTCTCGAACAAGAGGGCGGCGCGCTTGTAGGTTGCGAAACGGCGTGCGAATCCGATCGTCAGCACCTTTGGCTGATCGGTGTCGGCAAGTTTCAGTAGACGGTCTAAATGTGCTTGTGAGCCGCGGTTGCGTTGCAGTTGGCGCGTGATGCGCTGGCGCACGATTTTGAGCATCTGCGCTTTGAGGGTCTGCCGCACGCTCCAGAATAACTGGTCCGGAATAGCGTCAATGCGCTCCCAGAATTCGGCGTCGGTGAGATGGCGTGTCCAATCGAAGCCCAAGTACTTTTCGAATTGATCCGCCCATTCCTGCGCTACCCACGTGGGCACATGCACGCCGTTGGTGATGTAGCTCATGGGGTTGTCCTTGGCATCGATCTGAGGCCAATGCGATCCACAGATCTCAGCGGACACCCCGCCATGAATACGGCTTACGCCATTTTGAAAGCGTGAGCAATTGATGGCCAACGCGGTCATGTTGAATTCGCGCACCTCATTTACTCTGCCGAGCGCGAGCAGTTCATCGCGAGACATACGCATTTGGCCGCAGAGCTTTTCGAAGTAACTCCACACCACGTCTTCGGCGAACTGATCGTGACCGGCGGGCACCGGTGTATGCGTGGTAAACACCGAGTTGGATGCCACTGCTTCCATCGCCGTGGGCAAGTCCATTCCGCGGCCCACCATCTGCCGCATGCGCTCGAGCACAAGGAAGGCGGCATGACCTTCGTTCATGTGCCAAGCGGTGGGTTGAACGTTAAGCGCTTCCAGCGCGCGCACGCCACCGATGCCGAGAATGATCTCTTGCTCGATGCGTGTCGTCTTGTCGCCGCCGTAGAGTTGATGCGTGATATTGCGTGTGCGTTCGTCGTTTTCCGGCAAGTCCGTATCGAGCAAGTAGAGCACGACGTGACCGCAGCGCGTATGCCATACCTTGCACACCACGCGACGACCGGGGAAATCCACTTCGATCTTCAAATCCGCACCGCTTGCCGCCAGCACCGCAGTGACGGGAAGCGCCTCGAACTCGGAATAGGGATAGACCGCCTTCTGTACGCCATCGGAATCGATGGTTTGGGTGAAGTAGCCTTGGCGATAGAGCAGGCCCACGCCGACGAACGGCAGATGCAGATCGCTTGCGGTCTTGCAGTGGTCACCTGCGAGAATGCCTAAACCCCCGGAGTATATGGGGAAGCTCTCATGAAAGCCGAACTCCGCGCAGAAGTAGGCGATGAGATCGTTGTTGCTGAACGCTTCGGTGATGGCTTTGGGCGCCGCCTCGCCATGATAGGTGTCGTATGAGGACAGCACGCGATGGTAATTGCGCATGAAGACGGGGTCTTCGGACGCCTCCTGAAGGCGGGATTCATCCAGGCGGCGCAGAAACGCTTTCGGACTATGGCCGATGGCGTCCCACAATCCGGGATGCAGGCGCGCGAACATGGTGCGGGTGGGTCTGTCCCAGGCGTACCAGAGGTTATTCGCCAATTCTTCCAAGCGCGCCAGCTTGCGCGGGATGCGAGGATTGACTTCGAGGTGAAAGGTCTGTCGTTCCTGCATGGTCGTGGCTTCCTATGGGATAGGGGAAAGCTTATTCGAATGGCATAGCGCAGAACCAAAAAAGAGCTTCCTTCGGGGAAGCTCGTTCTGGCACTCGATGAGATCCGCTCTACAACACGTATCGGGCCAAATCTTCGCTACCGGCTAGGGCTTGGAGCCGGACATCCACATAATCGGCATCCACTTTCACCACTTGAGCCTGGAACTTGGAAGCCTCGAAGGAAATCTCCTCCAGCAGCTTCTCCATTACCGTATACAGGCGGCGGGCGCCGATGTTTTCGGTCTTCTCGTTTACCTGCCAGGCGATCTGAGCCAGTCGCTTGACACCATCGGAAAGGAACTCGAGTTTGACCCCGTCGGTTTCCAATAGCGCTTGGTACTGGCGGGTCAGGCAAGCATCGGTGCTGGTCAGGATGCGCTCGAAATCTTCCACGGACAGCGAGCTGAGTTCCACCCGGATGGGGAAGCGGCCCTGAAGTTCTGGAATCAGATCCGAGGGCTTGGCGAGATGAAAAGCGCCACTACCGATGAACAGAATGTGATCGGTCTTCACCATGCCGAACTTGGTGGAGACGGTGGTGCCTTCCACCAATGGCAGCAAGTCGCGTTGCACGCCCTGGCGGGAGACGTCGGCGCCGTGTGATTCGGAGCGGCTGGTGATCTTGTCGATTTCATCCAGGAACACGATGCCGTTTTGCTCGACGTTGCGCAGCGCGCCTGCCTTCAACTCGTCATCATTGACGAGTTTGCCGGCTTCCTCATCCGTAAGCAGCTTCATCGCTTCGCGAATTTTGAGCTTGCGCGTGCGTCGGCGAGCGCCGCTCATGTTCTGGAACATGCCCTGAATCTGCGTAGTGAGTTCTTCCATCCCGGGTGGGGCGAGAATCTCCATGTGCGGGCTGAGCGCGCTGAGTTCGATTTCTATTTCGCGCTCGTCCAGATCGCCTTCACGCAAGCGTTTGCGAAATTTCTGGCGCGTGGCGCTTTCCGGGCTCTTCTCTTCCTCCTCGCTGTCACCTCCATCGGCGCCCAAAAAACCGGTGCTGCGGGGCGTGGGAATGAGGACGTCCAGGATGCGATCTTCGGCCAGGTCCTCAGCGAGGTTGCGCACTTTCTTGGTTTCTTGCTCGCGCGCCTGCTTGATGGCCGATTCCACCAAGTCGCGAATGATGG
>JANNFC010000300.1:0-2782 GCA_031379405.1 Betaproteobacteria bacterium
CTTGACACTGGGGTCCACTTTACCTACCGGCATGCTCTCGACATTCTATGGTGGCAATTTTCGATAACAACGCTAAGTTTTCTTGTCACAAAATCAACCGCTTCCTCCTAGCATTTTCTCTATTCTTGTCCACGATGCGCTCTTTGAATTTCAGCGCTTCCGGACGGAGTAGATCTAATTCTTGACGAAGCCTGACAATCTCCGCGCATTTGGCAGACAACAAATCATTCAGCCTATGAATCTCCTGATGTGAAGCCTCTAGACTTCGAGGAAGAGTCACGGGACGCAATGCAGCCACTGGATTGAATTTTCCGATATTTGTCGTAGCCGACATGGCGGCGGGTGAAGCGGGGACGTCGTTGAATTTTCCTGGCCATTCTTGCCGCAGATAGAGACCCAAATCTCCCAACCTGAACTGGTATATGCCCGACTCCAGAAGTTGGCCACTTAGTACAGCTCGCCCGAGTTTCTTACTGATCGTACTTCTTTGACCTGGATCCCTGTATCCATGCAGTTGTTCAACAATGAACCAAACTGCATCTGCTCGGGAAACGATGGTATCGATATCGCCCTTGAACACAGAACCCGGAATTTTCTTCTTGGCGAATTTCACTTGCTTACATTACCCAATCACGGTGGCGAGTCGGTGGGATGCCTGTTGAATTGACGTTATCCATTGTTAGCCTGGGCATTGAAAACAGCATTGTCCTGCCTATGCCTATTGAACTTGGACGTGATCTGCACCGACTTTGAGACTGGCCAAGTAATCCGCCCATCGCTGCATCATTTTCCGTCGCTCTGGTAGGTGTGCAGTGCGGTTGTAGGCTCTCCCGTTCGGGTCGCGCACCGCATGCGCCAACTGATGCTCAATCAGGTCTGGTCGTACGCCAAGCACCTCATCCAATATCGTGCGGGCCATAGCACGGAACCCATGCCCCGACATTTCGTTCTTGCTTATGCCCATGCGACGCAGCGCGGCGAGAATTGCGTTGTCACTCATAGGTCGTTTAGGACTCCGCGCACCGGGAAATACAAAGCGACCGTTTCCCGTGAGGGGACGTAGTTCATTGAGTATCCCAATCGCCTGTGATGATAGCGGAACGATATGCTGAGTTTCCGTCTTGCTCACCGTGTAACGCCATTCTCTGGCATCCATGTCGATGTGTTCCCACTCCGCGCTGCGCAACTCGCCAGGACGTACAAATACGAGTGGGGCTAGACGCAAAGCGCACTTCACCGTTAGCGTGCCTTGGTAGCCGTCGATGACACGAAGCAGTTCACTCACTCGTTTCGGATCCGTGATCGCGGCAAAGTGTTCACCCTTGACAGGTGTTAATGCCCCACGCAAGTCACCAGATGGATCACGTTCAACCCGCACTGTAGCAATCCCATAACGGAAGACTTGGCCGCAATTGCTTAATGCTCGGTGTGCAGTTTCAATGGCACCTCTACTCTCGATGCGCCGGATAACGGCCAACAACTCTGGTGCAGAGATTTCGGCAATCGGGCGCCCTCCAATCCAAGGAAATACATCACGCTCGAAGCGCCGGATTATTCGTGCCCCGTGGTTCTTAGCCCAGGTCGTCTCCTGCTTCGCGTACCACTCCCGAGCGATCACCTCAAAACTATTCGCCGCCCGGCCCATTCGTGCCGATTTCAACGCTTTTCGATTCTCGCTGGGGTCGATGCCATTGGCCACCAACTTACGGGCTTCATCGCGTCGCTCCCGCGCATCCTTCAATGACACTTCTGGGTACACGCCTAAAGAGACGCGCTTCTCTTTACGGGCGTGCCGATATTTGAAGCGCCACCACTTGCCCCCGCTAGGGGCAACTTCCAGATAAAGCCCGCCGCCGTCGTACAGTTTCATGGGCTTCTCGCCCGGTTTGGCATTGCGGATGGAGGTGTTCGTCAGAGACATAGGGGGCAACTCCTTGGAGGTGTAGGTCACTTGCCCCCAATATTGCCCCTAAGTACAGTTGGATGTCAACGGACATTGTTTCCCCATGTTGGACAAGAAAGACAATAAAAAGCCCGCACTTAGGCGGGCTTAAGGATGTTACTGGACCTCTTTGGACTTTAAAATGGTGGGGCGGCGGGAATCGAACCCGAGACCAGGAAAGCCGCGTCAGTGCTGGACATAGCACGCTATCTGACTAGTCCGATTCTTTGAAATACCCCCAACAATACCCCCAGTGTGATCGGATCATGCTGGACGTGGTGCGTTCTCTCGTTGTGGCGGCGCGGCGCCGACCATGCAAACCGCAACCACGCCGACGAGGTTCGAGCGTTGGCTCGGGGTCCGAGGCGATGGTTCTGTTAGCACGCCTACCCGTGCATTCCGCTTCGGGTAACTCTCGAAGACGTGCTCAAACAGCGCAGAGCACTCTTGGCGGAAGGGGTCGGGCGAGTAGGTCAGGGCCTTCGCAAGCGAGGCGAAGACTTTGGCGTGGTCCACTCGTGCGGCCAACGTGCGGTGACCGTCCTTTCAGTCCCTCGCCACCACGGTGTCGTAGAGCCCGTAGTGGGTCAGGCCCTCGTGGCTCTCGATGCCCGTATAGCGGAGCGACGCATCTTCGTAGCGCCGGAAGGCGAACACGGCTTGGTTCATATGCTCAGTGTTGAACACCTTGAGCCGAACAAGCAGGTGAAAATCCTTTACCGTCAGACCAGTTACGGTCTGAAACAAATCGGGTTCAATCTTGGTGATGACATCCTGCAACGTGTTCTCCCGGAAGTCGGTCAGATACATGAATACCGGGATGCGCCTGGCGAACTTGAT
>JANNFC010000320.1:0-6683 GCA_031379405.1 Betaproteobacteria bacterium
TCGCCTGCCGCGGCGGACAGAATCATCACTTCACCCGCGATGAAATCACGCAACGCTACAAAGACGCTTTCGGCCACGCGATTTGGTAGCTGACTGGAAAGGCAACGAATTCTTTGGCGACGCCCACACCGCGAATCGTCCGCACGCTACGGCTGACTCGCCTTCTATTGCATGTGGTGCGGGGCGCCACCACGATCGCGGTGGTATTCCCTGTCGTGGATCGAGGACGGCAACGACAGCTCATCCGCAACTGGTCTCAGGGTCTGTTGTCCATCTTGCGTGTACGTTTGCGCACCAACGGTATCGCACAGTTTTCGCCACGTACCGTCATCCTGGCGAACCACGTCTCGTGGATCGACATCTGGTTGCTGAATTCAGTGAATGCCGTATGCTTCGTGGCGAAGTCGGAGATTCGAAGTTGGCCCATAATAGGCTGGATGGCCGCACAGGCCAAAACCCTTTTCATCGAGCGCGACCGCAAGCGTGACACCTCGCGCATCAACGGCAGCATCCATCTCGCCTTGGAGGAACAAGAAGCGGTGGTGGTATTTCCAGAAGGTTCCACCAGCGATGGCACCGAGGTACGACGCTTTCATGCGTCCTTGCTACAGCCCGCCATCGACGCGCAGGCTAGGGTACTGGCCTTGGCGATTCGCTACCTTAACACCGATGGCAGCACTAACACCGATGTGGCTTATGTGGACGAAACCACTTTGTGGCAGTCGGTAAAGAAAATCCTCGCACAGCGTGAAGTGCACGCCGAAGTAACGGAGTTGGGCGAAGTGCAGGGGAAATCTCGCCGCCACATGGCCTACGAAGCTGAGTTGCGCGTACGCGCGCTAGTGGCTATTGGCAATCCACCTGAAAAACCGTCCGGTCTTCCAACCGAACTGCCGTAAGTTTCCCGCCCCAGAAGCAAGCGGAATCGAGCGCGATCAAGTTGGGCTCCAAGCGCACTCCCAGCGCGGACCAGTGACCGACGATAAGCGTCTTATCCGCACTACGACGATGGTTGACGGCGAACCAGGGAAAATAGCCCTCGGGAACCTTCTCCGCCGTTCCCTTATACGCAAAGTCCATAGCGCCATCGGCCGTACAAACCCGCAGGCGAGTCAAGGCGTTGGTGATGACCCGAAGCCGTGCAGTGCCGGTCAATTCTTCAGACCACGAACGCGGTTCGTTACCGTACATGGATTTAACGAAAGGCGAGAAGTCGTCTCCGCGTAGTGCCCGTTCGACTTCGCCGGCAAGCTTGGCGGCGTAATCGACGGTCCACTGCGGCAACAACCCGGCGTGAACGATCACATATTCGCCTTCGCGATGCATGAGCGGTTGCTGGCGCAGCCACGCCAACAAGTCATCGCGATCCGGTGCCTTGAGAATATCGTCGATGGTGTCGTCAGGCTTCGCGCGGGCATGCCCCGCTGCCACAGTGAGCAAATGCAGATCGTGGTTTCCCAAGACGCTGACGGCGCGTTCACCCAGGTCACGGACGAATCGAAGGGTAGCGAGGGATTCAGGTCCTCGGTTGACCAGATCGCCCACGAACCAGAGGCTGTCCGATCGCTCATAGCCGATCTTCCTGAGCAGGCGTTTGAGCGCCGAGAAGCAGCCCTGGATATCTCCTATGGCATAGGTGGCCATAGCAGTGCGCTACTTGGACTGAGCGACCATGTAATCGACAGCAGCCTTTACTTCCGCGTCGGGCAAGCCCGCGCTACCGCCCTTAGCCGGCATCATGCGAATACCTTTCAATGCATTGCTATGCAGAGTCCCCGCCCCCTGAGCGATACGCGGTCTCCAGGCGGTTTTGTCGCCCAGTTTGGGCGCGCCGGCAATTCCGGCGGTATGACAGATTGCGCAGGTGGATTGGTACACCTTGTCCCCGCTGGCAGGCTCGGCCTTGGCGGTGGCAGCGGGTGCGGCGGCTGGTCCAGGCGCTAGCGTAGTGGGAGTAGGCGAAGTAGGGGCGACGGCGCCCACCGTAACTTGGCCGACAGGCTGCAGACGGATCGCGATCGCCTCCTCGGAAAACGCCGGGCTTTTCGGATCGATATGCATTCCCCCGAGAATTAGGTGCACGATTCCCACGATCAAGAGTACGGGAACGACAAAGGAAAGCACCGCCACTGTTAGGAGCTGCCGTGGCGTCTTGATGGGGGAATAGTGTTCGTGGATGTGTATCTCGCTCATGGAAAGGGCCATATCGCAATGCCTTTGGAATAGTAAGAACAGGAAGGCGTGGATTATAGAAGATGACGTGAAAAGCCATGTCGGGTTATATTGCGCGCTGCACGCGCCCGTAGCTCAGTTGGATAGAGTACTGCCCTCCGAAGGCAGGGGTCGCACGTTCGAATCGTGTCGGGCGCGCCATTGATCAATGAGTCAGCGTGCATGAGCGCCTAAAATATACGCGCCCTATTCTGGACTCCTATTAAAACTCCCTACGAACTCGGGACAATTGTGCCCGTGCAAGCTACCAGCGCGATCCGAATGCAATCCGAGTTCTTCTAATTGGCGTGCCGTATTGCTTCTGCGGAAGTGTCGAACCCCTTTGCAAGATACCGTCGCATTGCGCGCGCCAGACGCCGAACACCATCGGCCAGTAGGTCGGGTGAACTGCGAGTGAAGTTGACTCGCATCGCGCAACGCAATTCCCCTGTGTAGTCGAATACGCTACTCGGGACGAATGCCACCTTTTCCTCCAAGGCAAAGCGATACAGTTCGTTCGTATCCACCCGTCTATCTTTCGCACGCATCCACACGAACATGCCTCCGGGAGGAGTATCCCAGTCGAACCATTCGGCTAGATGCTTTGATGCTTCCGCGCACAACACGTCGCGGCGCTGTCGGTAGTGGGCAACTATCTTTTCGCTGTGCCACCTATCAAACCCTGTCTCCAACAATTCCAAGGCGACCGCTTGGGTGAACATACAGCCGGATAAATCCGTGGACATCTTGGTCAAGGCTAGCATCCGAATCATGTTCTCCTCGGCGATTACCCAGCCCACCCGCAGTCCAGGCACGATGCTTTTGGACAGTGTTCCAAGGTAAATTACTGGACCTTTGTAGGGACTGTGCAGATTCCTTGCGGCGTCAAAGGCGAAGATACTCGGACCGGTCGGGCCATCCAGTTGCAGAGGGTAATAGGGATCGTCCTCTACCAACCACGTATTGGCTTGGAGTACACGCTCCAACAACTGCGTCCGCTGTGTATGCGGAACCAGAACTCCGGTCGGATTGGAGTAATTGGGGACAGTGTAGACAAATTTTGCCTGGCTCAAAGTTGTCTCGACTCCCCGGCGCGGCACAGTCCAATCCAGTTTTTCATAGCGCGGTTGGCGGGGTCGCCACGCGTCCAACGCACCTAGGTAGGTGGGAAATTGGACGACCACCAGGTCATTTGTATCGATCAGTACTTTTCCAACGAGATCCAATCCTTGCATCGCACCGGTGGTAATCAGCACATTGTTCGGGCTAATGCGGCTGCCGGTTTCGTCCGCAGCGCGCCCGGCAATCACCGCCCGCAATGCAGGCAATCCTTCTACGGGACCATACTCTAACGCTAGACTGCCCCATCGGCCCAGGGCGCGGTCGGATGCTTCACGAATCGCGGCGACGGGATACAGCTCAGCTGCCGGCAGGCCTCCCGCCAAGCTCACCATTTCGGTCTGACCGCCAATAGAGAGAAACTGCTGCGTGATAGTGTTGGTGGAACGGGTCCAATCGGTGAAGGCGGGGCGTGATTCGATTGGTGAGGTGTTTGAAGTCAACGGGATTTCTCTCTTTGGCATGAAGTAGAGGCCGAACCTGATTATGCGGCGGAATCTGACTGTTGCCTAATTCGACAAGGCTGTGCAATCAGGTCGGGCGCGGCGCGACCCAATCGAGGTCAAACCGCGATAATCGTCCCCTGAACCGCTGCATCCCGTTGCGACACGATGCTACGCGCTTTCCAATTACCAACCAGGCATTCGAAGTCCGTCGCCGAAACAGGGCGGCTGAAGTAGAACCCTTGCACTTCGTCGCAACCGCGCGAGCGCATGAATTCCAGTTGTTCTTCGGTCTCCACACCTTCCGCGAGCACTTTCAAACGCAAGCTGTGACCCATCGCGATGACCGCACTCGTTATGGCAGCGCTGGAGCGATTTACTTTCAGATCGCGCACGAAGGATTTATCGATCTTGAGTTTCTGGATAGGAAAGCGGGTCAAATAGCTTAGCGAAGAGTAGCCGGTACCGAAGTCATCGATGGAAAGTTGAACGCCCAAGCGGTTGAGTTCCGTGAGCAAGGAGATAGTTTGATCGGTGTGTTCCATTAACAGGCTCTCGGTAATTTCCAAGTCAAGCCATTTTGGGTCGAGCTGCGTCTCGGCCAACGCGCTAGCGACCACATTGAAAATCTCTCGCGTGCGAAACTGCTCGGCGGAGAGATTGACCGAGATCGGAACAAACAGTAGTCCGCCGTGTTGCCAACGCTGGTTCTGTCGGCAGGCTTCTTGGAGCACCCAGGCGCCGATCTCTTCGATGAGGCCCAAGTCTTCGGCCACAGAGATGAAATCGCTGGGCGGCACCATGCCGTGCTCCGGGTCCATCCAGCGAATCAACGCTTCCGCTGCCACGATAGCGCCCGTGCCAGCGCTAACGATGGGCTGGTAGTACAGCACGAACTCCTCGTCGCGCAGTGCCCGACGCAATCGGATCTCCATACGCAGGCGCGCTTGCGCCGCATGGTTCATTTGCTCGGTAAAGAATTGAAAAGTGTTCCGCCCGGCGGCTTTGGCGTAATACATCGCCGTATCGGCATTTCGCATCAGCGTCTCAAGCGATGCGCCGTCGTCTGGATAAACGGATACACCGATGCTGGCGGTGGCGTGCAACTCATGGCCGTCGAATTGCACTGAAGAGCCGATCAGATCCAACAGTTTCGCGGCAAGCGGTGCTACGTCGCGCGCATCCTTGAAGTCCGGAAGCACGAGCACGAATTCGTCGCCGCCCAGCCGCCCCACTGTATCGATTTGCCTGACGGCACTCTCCAGTCGCGCCGCCATATATTGAAGCAATCGGTCACCCACCTGATGACCCAGAGAATCATTGACGTGCTTGAAGCGATCCAAGTCCAAGAATAGCAGCGCGACGTGCGTACCGTCTCGATCGGCCCTGCCCATGGCGGCCAACGCGCGATCTTGCACCAGGTTTCGATTCGGCAATCCGGTAAGTTCGTCATGGTGCGCGAGGTGACGGATACGCTCCTGGGCTTGAGTGCGCTCCGTGATATCGCGGCCATTTATGACGATGCCGCCGACCGCGGGTAGGTCCATGCAATTGTTGCCCGTCACCTCAAGGATGCGGAGCTCAGAGACCGAATTGCGAACGCGCAGTGTAAACGGCACTTCCACGGGCAGCCCGGCAACCAGATTGGTCAGCCAATGGCGCGCTTGCGACAGATCCTCCGGATGCACCAGAGGCAGTAAGGATTCTCCCAGTAGGTTGTCGATTTCATGTCCCAGCACCCTGTTGACCGAAGGCGTCAGGTATGTGAAGCAAAAGTTTCCGTCCAGTATTGCGGTGATATCCAGGGCGTTTTCGGTCAGGGCACGGAACCACGCCACGCTGGTTTTCAACATCCCCTTGACCTGTTCCGACTCCCGCGCGAGTTCCGTAACGGCTGCGATGATCTCTTCTATGCTGGCCGTGTTTGGGCTGGCTGGCGCCTCCTCACTGTTGCCAGCGATGAGTTTGCGGTGAAGTTGTTGCAGCGCATTCAGGATTAACTCCCTCTGCTGGCCCTCCCGGCTGAGGTGCGTCCTGAGCAACGAAACCTCTTCCTGCAAGGATGCTATCTGCTTCTCATAGGTGGCATGAATAGCGCCACCCCTGCGGCGCACGGCAGGATCGATGTCTACGGCCGGCGCAAACGGTGTGTCCTCGCTGTGAGTCCCGACGTCATTTTCTGTGGGAGCGTTAGTTTGGCGCAAGATTATCTCGGCTCTAACGAATCGCGTTACACAAGACGGAGAGGCGTAACGAAGGTGGCAGAATGTCCGTTCGGTATCTTGTCATGCTCGGTGGTTCAGCTTGTTATGTTGTTCCCGCAGGGTTTGGGCGGGAAGGATAGTTTTGTATCGACATGCACGCTAAGGGCTTTAATCGAAACAAAGAAATACACGAAGAAAGAGTTTTCCTTGGCTGAGTATCTTTCCCTGGGCGGATTGTTTGTTGCAAGCTGTCTTGCGGCGACGCTTTTGCCAGGCGGCTCGGAGTTCGTATTGGCTGCGCTACTCAATCATCACCCTGAGCTGTATTGGCCGGCCTTGGCCGTAGCCACCCTCGGCAACACCCTGGGCGGAATGACTTCCTATGCTGTGGGATGGTTGTTGCCGAGGGCTTCGGACGCACCGCGCATCCAAGCCCGCGTACAAATGGTTCGGCGCTTTGGGACTCCGACTATGTTGTTGTCCTGGGTGCCCGTCGTCGGGGATGCATTGTGCGTAGCCGCAGGGTGGCTCCGCTTACCCGTCGTATCCACTACGCTGTTCATGGCCCTCGGGAAATTCGTACGCTATTGGATATGGGCCACGGCGATTATGTAAGTACCTGCTGACCTGCTCCGCCACCTGTCGATTTTTATATGATGCACTGCACTAAGGTAACCTCCTCAACCGCCGAATTCCCTATTCACCC
>JANNFC010000352.1:0-2642 GCA_031379405.1 Betaproteobacteria bacterium
GAAGAGTTGGGTGTTGGGGTAGGTCATGGGGGGGTCGGTTTGGGTTGGGGTGGCGGGGCGCGTTGGGGGACATTGAGCGTCGGGGGCGGGGTAGGGGGATTGGAGGGGCTGGCGCGTTCCGGTTGAGCGGGCGGTGGATGCGGTTGTTGAACTGTCACCCAGGCGCAATGTCATCTCGATCGGGCATGCGCATGCTGAAGCAATGGCATAGACTGCACCAGCGCGCCTTTTTATGACAGGCCCTGATCGACAGGTGGCGATCCATCGCCATCTGTGTGCACATTTGGAATTTGCGTTTGGGCGACGAATTTTCGTTGTCACCCCGAGGGGTCGACGCTTTGCCTCCAGCGGTAATGAAGGACTTGCCATCTATGGAAATCAGTCGGACCAAATTGCAGCGTGCGAGGAGCAGATGTCGATGAATGGGTAGTGGCGTGCCCTTCAATTCGCGTTAGAGCGCTTATTTCGCACGGGCACGGGCTTAGGCAGCAAGCGTGATCCAATGAGCAAGGCGGGCGGCTCGCGGCTAACTGGCATCCCGAAGAACAGAGCGGATGAGATGCATTGAAAGCAAACTTCAAGATTGCCAGTTGGGGGGCCTGTCTGATGCTGGGCTGCGCGGTGTTGCTTGCGTCGGCGCATGCCCAGCAAACGGAGAAGATCGCACGCATCGGATTCCTTTCGCTTGCGGACGTGCCCGGGTCGGCACAGTTTGGCGTCATGAAGGCACTGCAGGGCCTGGACTACACCCGCGGCAAGAATGTCGATTTCGAGTTTGGTCACGCGTACTGGGATACTGCGCGGCTGCCCGACGCCGCAGGCGAACTCGTTCGAAAGAAGGTTGACGCAATCGTCGCGATCGGGAACCTCTCCGCCTTCGCTGCAAAACAGACGACAGAGAGTGTCCCTATTCTCGTCTGGCGGATGCACGCGGCGATCGAAACGGGACTGGTGCGCAGCCTCGCGCGACCCGGCGGCAACGTGACGGGAGTCGAGAGCCTGGCGCCCGAGCTCGACGCCAAGCGTCTCGAACTCATCACGGAGATCGTGCCGAAGCTGAAGCGGCTGGGCCACCTCTACAACCCCGACGATCAGGCAGCCCAGGCTACTCTCGCGTCAGTTCGCGAAGCCGCTCGCAAGCTCGGTGTGCGAGTCGTGCCGTTGCCGGTCAAGCGGATCGACGAAATCGCCGACGTTCTTTCGGGCGTTTCAGCCGGGTCGATAGACGCACTGTTGACGTCCACCGACGAAGTAACTGGCTGGTATGGGTACAAGATCTCCGCGTACGCATCGAAGCATCGATTACCCACCGTGTGCAGCGTCAGGTACGCGGTTGAAGCCGGATGCCTGCTGTCCTATGGCCCGTCGCTGGACGAGTTCAGCGCAGTCGTCGCGCGGCAAATCGACAAGGTCCTCCACGGTGCGCGGGTGGCAGATCTGCCGGTCGAGCAGGTGACTCGCATTGAGTTCCTGTTGAACATGAAGACGGCGAAGGCGTTGGGCATAACGATCCCTCAGTCGGTGCGGGTGAGGGCGGACGAATTGATCGAGTGAAGACTCCAAGATACCCAGCTACCCAGGCGTAACGCATGGCCACCACTCCAAAGAGCGCTAACCATTCGTTCCAGCGGACCGCCTCCGGCGGCCGCTGAACTCAAACGTTGGGCGTCACCAACCAATCCCCTTCGATCCGCAAATGCAGGCCCACCGTGAGTGACACCGAGAAGCAAGTGCTGCGAGCGCTCGACACCTACAAGTCGGCTGTGCTGGCAAAGAACGCCGAGACGTTGATGCACCTGTACGACCCCGAAGTCCGGGTGTTTGACGCATGGGGAACATGGTCATACGAAGGAGCCGCCGCTTGGAGGGTGGCCATAGAAGGCTGGTTCACCTCGCTCGGAAGCGAAACTGTCAGGGTCGCATTCGAAGACCTCAAGATTCTGAGTGGGCAGGGCTTCGCGTCAATGAGCGCCATCGTGACTTACGCTGCCAATTCAGCCCAAGGCCAGGAGCTTCGGGCCATGCAGAACCGGATCAGTTGGGTGCTGAAGACAAGCGGCCATGTACTGCGCGTCGTCCACGAGCACACATCTGCACCGGTCGGGTTCGAAGACGCCAAGGCAATACTGAAGCGTGAAGGAAGGACATGACAGTTCCGCATCGGGTGCCGTTGAACCTTCCTTCCCGTAGATTGCCTTCGGAGGCCGCTGTGGGCGTCGTACTCCCCTAGGATCAGGCTTGGCAATGCGCCTGTCCGGAACGCTGAGATCATGGAAGGACGATCGTGGCTTCGGCTTCATCGCGCCCACATTTGCGGCCCTCGTCGATACCGCTGGCAGAGGTAGCGGAATGGTAAAAGTATTCAGTACGTAAGTACGTTTATAATGTTATTTTCGTACTGAATTAGCGACACGCCCTTTGAACCAACTCGCGGCAGCTACTCCAGGAGTCAAATATTCAGTACGTTAATAGTAGCAAAGCGTCACTAACGTACTGAGCAGAATCAATGGTTGACTCCGCCAAGTCTCTTGGCTTCTCGGATGAGGCCGAAGCTCGAGACCGCTGCCAGCTGCAGTTCCTGGCGCAACTGATGCGTCAAGGCGCGGACCGTTTCGTGCTGAAGGGCGGCATGGCCATGCGTG
>JANNFC010000410.1:0-2245 GCA_031379405.1 Betaproteobacteria bacterium
CGCAAGCGGAATCGACCGGACCGCCACCGCCGATGCACGCCGTTCACGCCAAAGATGGCGCGCACGGAGAAAGCGGTCAGGAGGACTTTGCCGGATTACGCCGCTATCAACAAGGCGATTCGCTCAAGCAAATCGCTTGGAAAGCGCTGGCGCACGGACATCCGTTACTCAGCAAACAATTCACCGGTGGCGCGTTGCCCGAGCTGCGCTTGCAATGGCACGACACGCAGCCCACCATGGGGACGGAAGCGCGCGTCTCTCGTCTGTGCCGCTGGCTGTTGGAAGCCTCCCATGCCGGCGTTCCCTACGCGCTGGAATTGCCCTCTGAGCGCATTGCACCAGGAAGCGGCGCCGCGCACGATGCACGCTGCTTGAAAGCATTGGCCTTGTATGACGCCCGCCCGCACGACCGGCAACCTTAGCCCGCGCGAGGTCACCACCCTTCTCGGCGTGCTGGTTCTAGTCAGCGCGCCACACGTGACGCGCATCTCGCTGTGGGCGGTGGCGGCCGCCTTTGCCTTCGTGTCCTATCGCATCGCGGCCGCGTGGCGATCGTGGCCCATGCCGGGACGCTGGCTTCGCTTCCTTCTCGTTGTCCTGGTGTGCACCGGCATTGTGTTCGACTTCAGCACGCGCTTCGGTCGCGACGCCGCCGTGTCCATGCTGCTGCTGATGGCAGCTCTCAAAGCGTTGGAGCTGCAAGCCCCGCGCGACGCTCTGGTGATTATTAATCTGGGCTACTTCCTCATCGTCACCAGCTTTTTGTACTCGCAGAGTATTCCGCTTGCGCTCTACATGCTGCTGTTGTTGCTGCTCATCACTTCCCTACTCATCGCCCTGCAACGGCGTGAGAATCGTTTCACGGTGAAGCACACCGTCGGCGTCGCCGGCATGCTTCTTCTGCAAGGCGTGCCACTGATGCTGGTGCTGTTCTTCGTGTTTCCTCGCGTGCAGGGCCCACTGTTCGGTTGGTCGCAATCCACGTCCAGCGGGATCTCGGGCTTGTCCGAAGAGATGTCTCCCGGCAGCTTGAGCAGCTTGAGCCTTTCCGACGAAGTCGCCTTTCGTGTGCAATTCGAATCCGCTCCGCCCAAACCCTCCTCCTTGTATTGGCGCGGGCCGGTGCTGTGGGATTTCGATGGGCGCACCTGGCGCATGGCGAAGATGCCGTTGCTGGATCGCCCCATCCACACACCGGTGTCCGAGCGTATACGCTACCAGGTTACGCTCGAAGCACATCAGTCGCGCTGGCTATTCGCCATCGATCTGCCAACTCGCGTTCCCATCGATGCACTCTTGACGGCCGACTACCAGATGCTTAGCCGCCAACCGCTGCGCCACCGTCAGCGCTACGACATGGAATCGGATCTGGGCTATGTATTGGGCTTCGACGAATCGGAAATGTCGCTCAAGCGCGCGCTGCGTTTACCAGCGGACGGAAATGCGGGCGCCCGCGAGTTGGCCAGGAAATTTCTCAGCGAATCCAGTACGCCTCAGGGCATCATCGCCAAAGCCCTCAATCTATTCCGTACCCAACGCTTCTTCTACACGCTTGTACCTCCGCAATTGGGGCCAGAACCGGTGGATGAGTTTCTATTCGGCACACGACGTGGTTTCTGCGAACACTATGCATCGAGCTTCGTTTTTCTGATGCGGGCGGCGGGCCTGCCCGCGCGTGTTGTCACCGGTTACCTGGGCGGTGAAGTCAATCCGATCGGCAACTACCTTATCGTACGCCAATCGGAGGCGCACGCTTGGGCGGAAGTTTGGCTTCCGGAAAGTGGCTGGATACGAATCGACCCGACCGCCGCGGTTTCCCCCGCGCGCATCGAGATCGGCCTGGCTGCGGCCCTGCCCGCGAGCGAAGCGTTACCGCTTGGCATAGGCGTGGACGCCCGTTGGCTACGTCATCTGCGCTATACCTTGGACGCTTCGGCCAATGGCTGGAATCAATGGATATTGGGCTACAGCAAAGAGCGCCAGAATCAACTGTTCTCGAAGATCGGTATGACGCGAGTGAATTGGCAGGAGCTCACTTTGCTGCTGATGATCTTCGCGGGTGCGGCGACAAGCATTCTCGCGCTGTCGCTGCTGAAGGATATTCATTTCCGGCGCACGCCCGCGGCCGTATCCATATATCGCCGGTTCTTACGCAAGCTGGCGCGATTGGGTCTGAAACCTCGTCCCGGAGAAGGACCTGTGGCGTTCGCGGAGCGCGCCGTCAATGCCAACGGCGCCTGGTCCA
>JANNFC010000485.1:0-9881 GCA_031379405.1 Betaproteobacteria bacterium
ACACTAGCCAACACTAGCTGTTCGGCGTCCAAATGCGAGACGTATTACCCGCCAAAGCCAGCATCAGCCCATTTAGCCGCCTGACGAAGGTACCCGGATCCTCCAGCTGCCCGCCCTCGGCCAGCAAGGCTTGATCGAACAGGATGTGGCTCCAATCGGCGAAGCGGCTGTCGTCGGCTTCGTATTTCAGCCCTTGCACAATGGGATGCTTAGGATTGATTTCCAGGATGGGCTTGCTGTTCGGCGCCTTTTGTCCCGCCGCCTTGAGCATGCGCTCCAGGTTCATGCTCATGCCGAATTGATCGGACACCAAGCAGGCGGGTGAATCGGTCAAGCGATGCGTGACGCGCACTTCCTTGACCTGTTCGCCCAGCACACCTTTGACCTTGTCCGTGAGTTCCTTGAACTCGGTGGCGTCTTTCTCCTGTTCCTTTTTCTCCTGCTCGTTGGCCAGCTTTCCTAAATCGAGATCGCCTTTGGCGACGGATTGGAGCTGCTTGGCGTCGAATTCGGTCAGGTTTGAGATCACCCACTCGTCCACACGATCGCACAGCAGTACGACCTCCAACCCCTTCTTGCGGAAAATTTCCAGATGTGGGCTGTTCTTGGCGGCCGGGAAACTGTCGGCGGTGATGTAGTAGATTTTGTCCTGGCCTTCCCGCATTCGGCTCACGTATGCGGCCAGGGTTTCGGTCTGCTCTTCGCTGTCGGTGTGGGTGGTGGTGAATCGGCACAGCTTGGCAATGCGCTCCTTGTTCCCCCAATCCTCGCCCAGGCCTTCCTTGAAGGCGCGGCCGAATTCCTTCCAGAATTTGACGTACTTGTCTTTGTCGTTTTCCGCCAAGTCCTCCAGCAGGCCCAGCACTTTTTTGACGGAGCCCCCGCGTATCGACTCGACCACCTTGGATTCCTGCAGAATCTCACGCGATATGTTGAGCGGCAGGTCGTTAGAATCGATCACGCCGCGCACGAATCGCAGATAGGCAGGCATGAGTTGCTCGGCATCGTCCATGATGAACACACGCCGCACGTAGAGCTTGATGCCGTGTCGGCGGTCGCGGTCCCACATGTCGAAAGGCGCGCGCGCCGGAATGAATAGCAGTTGGGTGTACTCCTGCTTGCCTTCGACCTTCGCGTGCAAGTGCGCCAAGGGCGCCTCGAAGTCGTGCGACACGTGTTTGTAGAATTCGACGTACTGCTCTTCGGTGATTTCCGCCTTCGGCCGCGTCCAAATGGCGGCGGCCTGGTTGACCTGCTCGTCCTCGTCGGTGACGACGTTTTTCTTTTCCGCCTCGTTCCATTCCTCTTTTTTCATGAGGATGGGTAAAGTGATATGGTCGGAGTACTTCTTGAGGATGGTACGCAGGCGATAGCTCTCCGCCAGATCGTGCTCCCCCTCGCGCAAGTGCAGCGTAACTTCCGTACCGCGGCTGTCCTTGGCGAGGTTTTCCAGGGTGAATTCGCCTTGGCCATCGCTTTCCCAGCGCACCCCTTGATCGGCGCTGGCTCCCGCCCGACGCGTGCTCAGCGTAACCTTGTCCGCCACGATAAAAGAAGAATAGAAGCCGACGCCGAACTGACCGATCAGATGGGCGTCCTTGGCTTGGTCGCCCGTAAGTTTCTGAAAAAATTCCCGGGTGCCGGACTTGGCGATGGTGCCGATGTTCTGGATCACTTCGTCGCGCGACATGCCGATGCCATTGTCGGCAACGGTGAGGGTGTGGGCATCCTTGTCGTAACTGACGCGAATCTTGAGTTCGCCGTCGTTCTCGAACAAGGCGGCCTCACCCAGAGCCTCGAACCTTAGCTTGTCGCAGGCATCAGAGGCATTCGAAATCAGCTCCCGCAGAAAAATCTCCTTGTTGCTGTACAAGGAGTGGATCATGAGACTGAGAAGCTGCTTCACCTCGGCTTGGAAGCCAAGCTTTTCTTTCGCTTGCGTTTCGCTCATAGTAGATTGTTCCCGGCTGATACGATCTTGCGCAGTTGGGGATCACCCCGGCGTTATTCAAGGGTAATTACACAAGGACCACCACGATGACCTATCTCTGGACGCGTTTACTGAGCATCACCGTCTTCCTGAGCGCCTCCGCGGCCGTAGCCGAAAAATTGCCCCTGGAGCGGATCAAGCTGCCCCCTGGGTTCCTAATCTCAGTGTATGCGGAGGTGCCTGGGGCGCGCTCCCTCGCGCTCGGGAGCAACGCCACGGTATTCGTGGGAACCATGCGCGAGGGCAAGGTGTACGCTGTGGTGCCCAGCCCCTCCGGCACCAAAGTGCACACGCTGGCGACGCGCTTGAACTCGCCTAATGGAGTGGCCTATCGCGACGGCGCCCTATACGTGGCGGAGATTAACCGTATTCTGCGTTTCGACCGCATAGAGGCCAACTTGGACGCCCCGCCCAAACCGGTGCTCGTCACCGAGCGCTATCCGCGGGAGGGACATCACGGCTGGAAGTTCATCGCCTTCGGACCTGAGGGCAAGCTTTACGTACCAGTTGGCGGGCCGTGCAATGTGTGCGAAGCCGATCCGGAACGCTATGCGCTCATCTCGCGCATCAATCCCGATGGCTCGGGTTACGAAGTGTTCGCGCGCGGCGTACGCAATTCGGTGGGATTCGACTGGGATCCGCGCACCAAGGAGCTTTGGTTCAACGACCACGGCCGCGACATGCTGGGCGATGATCTGCCTTCCTGCGAACTGAACCACGCGCCCAGGGCGGGGATGCACTTCGGTTTTCCCTACTGTCATCAAGGCGACACCGCGGATCCGGAGTTCGGAGCGCGCCGCGCCTGCTCCGAATTCACTCCGCCCGCCCTCAAGCAGGGGGGGCACGTCGCCCCCGACGGTTTGCGCTTCTACAACGGCAAGATGTTTCCGGACGACTATCAGAATCGTATTTTCATCGCCCAGCACGGCTCCTGGAACCGCAGCAAGAAGAACGGTTATCGCGTCATCACAGTGGCGGTCAATGGAAACAGGGTAGAGAAATCGGAGGTATTCGCCGAGGGCTGGATGGAGAATGAACAGGTCTGGGGCCGCCCTGTGGACCTTCTGGTGATGCCCGACGGTGCGCTGCTGATTTCGGACGATCATGCAGGCGTCATTTACCGAGTTTCCTACAAATCGCCGCGTTAGCGTAACATGAAATAAGTTCTTTTTTTACCAATCTATGGCGTTTTCGCCAGAATTATCGTTAATATGACGTAGGAATAATGCGCATAAATTCGAATACCCGTGAAGCGTGACGGACAGGTTGCGCCTTGCCCGAGAATCCCGATCTGACATTGGATCGTGTCCCAACAGAAGCATTTGGTAGCGGCATCGGGAGCATGACTCCCGAGGTCGAATCAGAGATGAGCCAAGTTCACGAAGGCAGCGTCTCGGACATCGAATATTCGATCCGAGACGCCTCTGCAAAACTCGGAGTGCCCGTTCAGAAACTGCGCCGCTGGGACGCGCAGGGGGTACTGGTCGCCCGCAGAACCAGTGGCGGCCACCGACGCTACGCCAGGGAAATGATCGAAGGCCTCGTGCACTCATCGGCCGGCGCTCCCTCCGAGTATGAAGGCAAGCTCGCCACCGCCAGAAAGACCCTCAAAGACAATCGCCGCATCATCCAGCTGCTATTGGAGAGCGAGAATCGCTACCGGGATCTGGTGGAAACCTCGCACGATTTGATCTGGACCACCGACACGCAGGGCCGCTTCACCTATCTCAATAACGCCACGGTCGAGATCTTTGGGCTGACGCCCCCGGAGCTGTTAGGCCGCAGTATTTTCGATTTCGAGCCACGGCCCTCGCAAATTTCCAATCGCCGTTTTCTATCCGCGCTAAAGCGTAACGGAGAGGTCAAGAACTACGTCACCCGCGTCATTTCCTCCGACGGTTCCGATCGCTGGGTTGGCATCCATGCACGGGCTTCCGTGGATGAGGATGGGCGCGTTGTGGGCATGCGCGGAACGGCGCGCAACATCACGGACCAACACGAAGCCGCCCTCAAGATCGAGCACTTCTCCACCCACGACTCGCTGACCGGTCTATCCAATCGCGTGAGTTTGCAGCGCACCCTCGAACAAGCCTTGCAGGCTGGGGACATCGGAGCCGTGCTGTTCATCGATATCGATCACTTCAAGTACGTCAATGATAACTACGGCCACCGTGCCGGTGATCAATTGATCATCGGAGTCAGCGGAGTATTGAAGGATGCCGCGAAGGGCTACAACGGACAAGTGTTCCGCCTGGGCGGCGATGAGTATGCGGTGCATCTTCCCGGGGTGCTGCGTAGCCAAACCGTTCGTCTAGCGGAACACCTGCTGGAATCATTGCGACACTATCGATTTCTGGCCCAAGGACAGCACCGGCTCTCAAGCGTCACTGCCTCCATCGGCATCGCGCTCTATCCCTTCCACTGCGTCGACGTGTCGACCTTGTTGTCGAATTGCGATTTGGCCATGTATCAAGCGAAGGACAGCGGCCGCAACCGCTACTTCCTATACGATCAAGACGCACAGAGCCTGCGTCGCACTCATAGCCGCGTGCAATGGGCCAGCCGCTTGCGGCATGTGTTGGACGATGACCGAATCACTCTGTATTACCAACCTGTCGTGCGCCTGTCCGATCTGCGTACGGTGCACTGCGAGATCCTACTACGCATTCGCGACGAGCAAGGCGGCATCGTGCTCCCCAGCCAATTCATCGAGCACGCGGAAACGCTGGGGCTGGTGCAGGAATTCGACATGCGCGTGGTCGAGCAGCTACTCGAGTTTCTTTCCCAACCCGAGCAACGCACCGTTAAGTGGCGCTATTTCGTGAATCTGTCCAGGGTGAGCATTTCCGATGCGCATTGGGTGCGCAAATTTCATCAGATGCTCAAGGCATCCGCCATCGATCACACTCAGTTGGTGTTCGAGATCACGGAAACCGCGGCCATGCAGGACGTGGATGTTACCGAGCAGTTCATTCGCGAATTGAAAGGCATGGGTTGCCGTTTCGCGTTGGACGACTTCGGTGCGGGCTTCAGCTCGTTCTACTACTTGAAGCGCTTCGACGTTGATTATCTGAAGATCGACGGCAACTTCGTGCGTGGTCTTGCCACCGACGAGGCCAACCGCATCTTCGTACGCGCTCTGTGCGATGTCGCCGAAGGACTGAACAAGCAAGTCATCGCAGAGTGGGTGGAGACCGAGGATGTGATGAACATCCTCAATGAGATGGGCACCCTGTTTGGTCAGGGCTATTTGTTCAAGAAACCGGCGCCGCTGTGGGAGGATGTGCCTGAGCGGATCGCGATTGGGGGGAAATAAAAGGGACTTCGCGGGCGGGGTATTGACCCCGCTCTTGACCAAAGGGGGCTACGTGAATATCACTTCGCCCCCTTTGGAAACCCCCGAAGTTTGCCCCCTCAACCCCACTCCCCCCGCCGAATCTTCTCGGCCCACAGCAACCCAAGAATCGTTTTCATCTCGTTGATTTCGCCGCGCTCGACCATCCCCAGTGCATCATCCAACGACACTTTGATTGTCTCGATGAATTCGCCCTCTTCCCCCGGGTGCCCTTGTAGCCGCAAATTGCGCGCGAGGAACAATTCGATCTTCTCATTGGCATAACCCACGCACGGATACAGCGTGGTCATGTGGCGCCATTCCTGCGCCACGTAGCCGGTCTCTTCCAGTAACTCCCGTTTGGCCGTGTTGAGCGAGTCCTCGCCCGGCTCGATTTTCCCCGCCGGCAACTCCAGTATGTGCGCCCGCATGGGATAGCGGTACTGGTGCTCCAACACTAGGCTGAAATCCTCGAACAAGGGCAGGATCATCACCGCGCCGGGATGCTCGATGTACTCGCGCGTGGCCTTGCCTCCGTCCGGAAGTCGAACCTGGTCTTCCTTGACCGTCAGCATGCGGCCACGGTAGGCTGTGTGCGTCGTCAGTGTCGACTCGGTAAAGTTCTTACGCACGAGTTTGCCAGGAGAAGCGTTAGCGCGGTATCAGCACCGCGTGCTGGCACAGCGCCATCAAAGCGCCTGGAACAATCCCGAGCACCAGAATGGCCAAACCGTTGGCGGAGATCAGAAAGCGCGCATCGGCACCCGCGACAATGGCCGCGCCGTCCACCGGCTCTTCGAAGTACATGATCTTGATCAGGCGCAGATAGTAGAAGGCGCCGATGAGCGATAGCAACACCGCTACCACTGCCAGCTTGATCATGCCGGCGTCGACCACCGCCTGCAACACCGACAGCTTGGCGTAGAAGCCCACCGTCGGCGGTACGCCCGCCATGGAAAACATGATCAGCAACATCAGGAACGCGTACCAGGGATCGCGTCGGTTGAGCCCTTTGAAATCTTCCAGATTCTCCGCTTCGAAGCCCTTGCGTGAGAGCAGCAGAATCATGCCGAATCCACCCAATGCGGTGAGGGTATAGACCACCACATAGAACATGGAGGCGCCAAACCCTTCGTTGGAATCGCTCAACACGCCCAACAAAAGAAATCCCATGTGCGAGATGGTTGAGTACGCCAGCATGCGTTTCAAGTTGGTCTGCGCAATGGCCGTGATATTTCCAATGGCCATCGACAACACGGCCAGGATGATCAGCATGCTTTGCCATTCTACCGCCAGGGATTTCGCGCCTAGGGCTTCCACCAGCAATCGCATGACGAACGCGAAGGCGGCGAGCTTGGGCGCGGATCCGATCATCAACGTGATCGACGTGGGCGCGCCCTGATAGACATCCGGCACCCACATGTGGAACGGCACGGCTCCCAGCTTGAACCCGAGGCCCGCCACGATGAATACGAGACCGAACACCAGCAGCGTACTGTGCGCCTGTCCTTCCCCGATCTTGCGAGCGATCTCCGCGAGGTGCAACGAACCCGTCGCGCCGTAGATCATGGACATGCCATACAGCAACATGCCTGACGCCAAGGCGCCCAGTACAAAATACTTCATGGCGGCTTCGGTGGCTTTTGCCGAATCGCGCTGCATGGCGATCATGCTGTACAAGCTCAGGCTGAGCAATTCCAGTCCCAGGTAGAGCGAGAGCATATGGGCGCCGGAAGCCATCACCATCATTCCTAGCGCAGCGAACATGGCGAGCACAAAGAACTCGCCGCGGTACAGCTCACGCTCCTTGACGTAGGCGCGAGAATAAATCAGCACCATGGCCACCGCGACGCAGATGAACAGCTTGAGCACGTTGGACATGCCGTCTGCCACATACATTCCGTTGAAGGCAAACTGGGCCGTGCGCGCATCCTGGTCGAGGAGCAATCCCGCCGTGGCCAGCAAGCCTGCGATGGCCAGCCCCAGACTGATGCCGCGCTGCTCGTCGGTGAGAAACAAATCCACCAGCAGCACCAGGCAGATCATGGCCGTGAGAAAAATCTCAGGCATCGCAGGGGCAAAACTGTCGAGGGCGGTCATAGCTTGGATTGCGCGACGTGTGCCAGCAAATCGTTCACGGACGTATGCAGCACCGCACTGAAGGGTTGAGGGAAGATGCCCATGCCAAGGACGGTCACGGCAAGCAACGCCAGGATCAAAATTTCGCGCCCATTGATGTCCTGCAGGTCGGCCACCTGAGGATTCGCCACCGCGCCGAATACCACGCGCTTGTACATCCACAGCGTGTAGGCCGCCCCGAAAATCAGCGTCGTCGATGCCAAGGCGGCATACCAGAAGTTGACCTTCATGGAGCCCATCACCACCAGGAACTCGCCGACAAAGCCGCTGGTGCCGGGCAATCCCGAATTGGCCAAGGCGAACAACATGAAGAATGCCGCGAACACCGGCATGGTGTTGACCACTCCACCGTAGTCGGCAATCTGGCGCGAATGCATGCGCTCGTAGAGCACGCCCACGCAAAGAAACAAAGCGCCGGAGATGAAGCCGTGCGAAATCATCTGCAACACGGCACCTTCCACACCTTGAGCATTGAAGATGAAAATCCCCAGCGTGACGAAACCCATGTGCGAAATGGAAGAGTAGGCGATCAGCTTCTTCATGTCGGTCTGCACCATGGCAACCAGACCGATGTAGACCACCGCGATCAAGCTGAGGGTAATAATGAAACCGCTTAACTCATGACTGGCATCGGGTGCGATGGGCAGCGCAATCCGCAAAAAGGCATAGCCCCCCAGCTTCAACATGACGGCCGCCAACACCACCGAACCCCCGGTGGGTGCTTCCACGTGCGCATCGGGCAACCAGGTATGCACCGGCCACATGGGAATCTTCACTGCGAAAGCGACGAAGAAGGCGATGAATATCAGAATCTGCGCCGTCAACCCGATCTTGAGTTGGTGCCACGTCAGAATGTCGAAGCTGCCGTTGGACGCGTTATACAGATAGATCAAGGCGACCAGCGTCAGGAGCGACCCCATCAACGTGTAGAGGAAGAACTTCATTGCCGCGTAAACGCGGTTGGGGCCGCCCCATACGCCGACCACGATGAACATCGGGATCAGAGTGGCTTCGAAGAAGACGTAGAACAGCACCCCGTCGAGCGCGCAGAACACGCCATTCATCAGCCCTGAAAGAATGAGGAAGGCCGCCAGGTACTGCGACACCTTGTTCTGGATCACCTGCCAACCGGCGATCACCACCAGCACCGTGGTAAAGCTATTGAGCAGAATCAACAGCAGCGATATGCCGTCAATGCCGAGGTGATAGTGGATATTAAAACTCTCGATCCACCTGCTGCGCTCGACGAACTGCATGCCATGGGCGGCGTTATCGAACCCCGTCCACAGCGGAATAGCCACCACGAGTCCCGCAATCGCACCCATCAGAGACAGACCACGCGCCATGGCGGGATTGCGATCAGAAGTCACGGCCAATACCAACAGGCCCACCAGGATAGGCACCCACACCACGACACTGAGCAAGGGCATATTCATCGCGTCAGGCCCTCGCGAACCAGAGGGAAAGGAACAGCAGCACTCCGAGTATCATCATGAAGGCGTAGTGATAGACGAATCCGCTTTGGAAGCGGCGAATGACGGCGGAGAACCATCCCACCAAGCGCGCCGAGCCGTTGACGAACAGACCGTCGATGATTTTTACATCGCCGATATTCCAGAACAATGAACCCAATGCACGCGCACCGCCGGCGAAGACGAGGCTATAGGCTTCGTCGAACCAGTACTTGCGATCCAGGATCGTGTGCAGCCAAGCGAACTTACGCTGCAGTACGGCAGGCACGGCGGGATTGATCAGGTAGAGATAGACCGCGCTTGCGATGCCCGCCATGGCCAGCCAAAACGGCAGCGTCCCCAAGGCATGCGTCATCATGCCCACGACGCCTTGGTAGTGATGCGCCATCTCCTCGATCACGCCATGTCCGGGCGCCACGAAGATCGCACCCTTGAAATAATCGCCGAACAGTACATCCCCGATGACCCACCCCGCGCATACGCTCGGTATCGCCAACAAGATCAGTGGTAGGGTCACCACCGCCGGCGACTCGTGCGGGGTCGCGTGTTGCCCAGGATCTTCGTTATGACGAGCGTGCGCATTGTCGTGCCGATCATTGAAGACCATGAAGATCAGACGGAACGTATAGAGCGCGGTCACAAACACGCACGACAGCACGCAGAAGTAGGCGAAGCCCGCGCCGGGTGTCTTGGAGAAATGCACGGCCTCGATGATGGCGTCTTTGGAGAAGAAACCCGCCAGCCCCGGAACACCAGCGCTGGCCAGTGCGCCGATCAACATGGTGAGATAGGTAATGGGCATGTACTTCTTCAGTCCGCCCATCTTGCGCATGTCTTGTTCGTGGTGCATACCCATGATGACCGATCCGGCGCCGAGGAACAGCAGCGCCTTGAGGAAGGCGTGCGTCACAAGGTGGAACATCCCCGCTGAATAAGCCGATGCCCC
>JANNFC010000517.1:0-26599 GCA_031379405.1 Betaproteobacteria bacterium
GCCCATTAGAAGCTCGAAAACCGCTTCTTTCTCCTCTGGTAGCCGAAGCGCCCGCGCCAAATTGGCAAAAATTCCAATTCCATTAGCGCCAATCTTAAAAACGACGCTCGATGGACCGTCGAGAACTTCGACGTCCACGAACTCTCCACTTGAATGCTCGACTGCGTTGTTGAGCAACTCGGTGGTGACATACTCCGCGATATCCATGCCGGCTTGATTGACGCCGAGGCCAGCAATGAGCGGCTTAATGCTGCGCGACCACTCTCGATACTCGTCAAATGGGATGCTCAGCCTGTGCTCAAAAACGGACATTGTGCTTCACTTCACAGGCCGACTTGCGCCACTCAGGCCGGCACCACCAGCTTTATCCCCGCATCGGCCCTGAGCGCCTCCACCTTGTCCAGCGCCTCCCAGGAAAACTCCGGCTCGTCGCGGCCGAAATGGCCGTAGGCGGCGGTCTTCAAGTAGATGGGGTGCAGCAAATCGAGCATTTGCACGATACCCTTGGGCCGAAGGTCGAAGTGTTTGTCGACCAACTGAGCGATCTTCTCGTCGGGGATCTTGCCGGTACCGAAGGTGGTAACCATTACGCTAGTGGGCTTGGCTACCCCGATGGCATAGGAGACCTGAATCTGGCACCGAGTGGCAAGTCCGGCCGCCACGATATTTTTGGCAACGTAGCGGGCGGCGTAGGCCGCTGATCGATCCACCTTGGAGGGATCTTTTCCCGAAAACGCGCCACCGCCGTGAGGTGCTGCCCCGCCGTAGGTGTCGACAATGATCTTGCGACCGGTCAAGCCACAATCGCCCTGGGGTCCGCCAATGACGAAGCGCCCCGTGGGATTGACCAGATAGCGCACAGTACCCTTCACCAAATGCTTGGGAAGTACCGGCTTGATGATTTGCTCGATTACCGCCTCTTCGATCTGTTTGTGCTCCATCTCAGGGGCGTGCTGGGTGGAAAGCACCACCGTATCCACGGACTCCGGTTTGCCGTTGACATAGCGCAGCGTGACTTGGGACTTGGCGTCGGGGCGCAACCAGGGCAGCCTGCCATCACGCCGCAATTCGGACTGGCGCTCGACCAGACGATGGGCCAAATAGATGGCCATGGGCATATAAACCAGCGTCTCGTCACAAGCGTAGCCAAACATCAGACCTTGATCGCCGGCGCCTTGCTCCAGGTTGAGCCCCTGACCTTCGGTTACGCCCTGGGAGATGTCGGGCGACTGCTTGTCATAGGCCACCAAGACGGCGCATCCCTTGTAGTCGATGCCATAGTCCGTATTGTCGTATCCGATGCGCTTGATGGTGTCGCGTGCCACCTGCTGGAAATCGACCACCGCATTGGTGGTGATTTCTCCTGCCATCACCACCAAACCGGTGTTGACCAGGGTCTCTGCAGCGACGCGTGAGTGACGGTCTTGGGCCAGGATCGCGTCCAGGACTGCATCCGAAATCTGGTCCGCCACTTTGTCCGGATGCCCTTCCGATACCGACTCCGACGTAAACAAGTACTCGCTCATGACTAGTTTGCCCTGTTGGAAACTGAGAAAAGGGGGCGAGGATATCAAATTACCCTGCCCACAAGAAAATAAGCGCGGAACTCCGATGCGAGATCCGAGCTTCGAAAAGCGATTATGACGCCTAAATGATGCGAATTGACGGCTTTGGCCGGCATTTCCCCAGGTCGCCCGTTGCCTCCCGAGTAGAATTCGGCGCCCAACCTGCCTGTTCTCGCGCCGGTTCCCGGTCCCGTCATCTCGTTCTTTTGCGCATGCTAACTCGCCTTGCCATCGGTATTGCTTGGCTGCTCCACCTTCTCCCGCTGCGGATTCTGAATCCAATCGGTCAAGGCGTGGGGCTGCTGTTCCTCATGCTGGGCAAGGAGCGTCGTGAAGTGACGCGCACGAACCTGCGATTGTGTTTCCCTGCCTTGAGCGACGACCAACGCGACAAGATCCTGGGTGGGCACTTCCGCGCATTTGGCAGGGCGGTGCTGGAAGCCGGTATCGTCTGGTGGGGATCGGAACAGCGGATCCGCAAACTGGTCAGGATGGAAGGCTACGAACATATCCTCGCACTGGGGGGTAAGCCTTACATTTTGCTGGCCCCTCATTTTGCGGGTATCGAGCACGCGGGATTGCGTGTGAGCATGGAGAGTCCGGGCATGGCTATTTACGTGCGGCAAAAGAATCGCACGTTCGATGCGTTTCTCCGTCGCAAGCGTACGCGATTCGCCGGCACACAAATGATCTCGAGGCAGGAGGGTGTCAAGCCCATGATCCGAGCATTGCGAGAGGGTATGTTTTTGCAACTCTCGCCCGACATGGATTTAGGCCCCAAGGATTCGATATTCGTCCCGTTCTTCGGTGTGCCCTGCGCAACCGTAACCATATTGCCGCGCCTTGCCAAACTCACCGGCGCACGCATCGTACCGGCCGAAGTCTCGCAACTGCCCAAGGGCCAGGGGTATTGCGTACGGATCTATCCAGCCTGGGAGAACTACCCCACGCACGACGTGCACGCCGACACACAGCGCATGAACGCTTTCATCGAAGAACGCACCCGGGAAATCCCCGAACAGTATTTGTGGATGCACAAGCGCTTCAAGACACGTCCTCCCGGGGAACCCAGGATCTACTGATGCGCTTGCAAATTCGCCCAGTACGCGAACAAGACATCGCCGAGCTAGTGCGCCTTGCCCGAGCCATCTGGTACGTGCACTATCCCACTATCATTACGGTCGAACAGATAGAATACGTGCTCGACAAACGCTATCGGCCCGATGTCATTTGCGACCCAATTCAAAGTGCGCAACACTGGTGAAACCCACTGCAGATGTGCTGTTGTTTCCATCCGCACTGACATTGCGCAGGCGCGCTGATAGTCCCCCGGGAAGCAAGCCTTCATGAAACTTCGCTTCACCAAGATGCAAGGCGTAGGCAATGACTTCGTCGTGCTCGACGCCGTGCGACAGAAGATAACGCTCGATGCCCAGAGCGTGCGACGCATTTCCGACCGGCATTTCGGCGTGGGCTGTGACCAGATGCTCGTCATCGAACGGCCGCGATCGCCGGAGACGGACTTCTTCTATCGCATCTACAACGCCTCCGGCGAAGAGGTCGAGCATTGTGGCAACGGCGCACGCTGTTTCCTGCGCTTTGTACGTGAGCAGGGTTTGACGGACAAGAGCGAGATCAAAGTCGAGACCATCAACGGCATCATCACGCTCAGACTCGCCGCCAACAACGAGGTGACGGTGGATATGGGCGCTCCGATCTTCGAGCCCAGCCAAATTCCATTCGTTGCCGGGCGTGTTTCTCTAACCTATACGCTCGATGTCGCGGGTACGGCAGTGCAGATTAGCGCCCTGTCCATGGGTAATCCCCACGCTGTGCAAGTCGTGGCCGATGTGGATACTGTCCCCGTCACAACACAAGGCCCGCTGATCGAAAACCATGTGCAGTTTCCACGCAAGGTGAATGCCGGCTTCATGCAAGTCCTGGATCGCCATCAGGTGCGGCTGCGGGTATACGAAAGAGGCGCTGGCGAGACCTTGGCCTGTGGCACCGGCGCCTGTGCGGCCGTGGTCGCGGGCATCCACCGTGGGTTGCTCGATTCACCCGTCAGCGTGCAAACTCGCGGCGGAAAACTTAGCATCGCGTGGGACGGAAGCGGCACCTCGGTGATGATGACCGGCCCCGCCGAAACCGTATTCGAAGGCGAAATCAATCTCTAGATCAATCACGACACCCTCCTTCCATGAACGCAACCGACGTCGCGCGGTACCTGAACGAGCATCCCGAATTCTTCGAAGAGCATCTTGATCTGCTTTCTCGCATCAAGGTCAAACATCCGCATGGCAATCACGCCATTCCGATCGCAGAAAGACAGCTCCTGAATTTGCGCGAAAAGAGCCGCAAGCTCGAGGGAAACTTGCGCGAACTAGTCGGCTTCGGCGAGCAGAACGACCTCACTTCGGAGCGCATGCATCGCATGACCCTAGACATGCTCGCGGCCCCGAACATGTTCGCGCTTCTGCAAACCATCGACTCTCACCTGCAAGACGACTTCGGCTTGGACGCCAGCGCGGTACGATTGTGGGGTGGCGACGAAGGGTCCGTCGTGACGGAGTTCGACAGCGCGAGCGATGCAGCCAAAGCCTTTGGCGAAGGCTTGTCCACACCGCACTTGAGTGCGCAAGCCCTGTTCGAATCGAGCGCTTGGTTCGGCGACAAAGCGGCAAATCTGGCTTCCTACGCCTATGTCCCTTTACGAGCTGAGAAGCCGTTTGGCCTTTTGGTGTTTGCCAGCCAGGACCCCGCGCGCTTCACGCCGAACATGGGAATACGCTACATCCAACGACTTGGCGAGCTAGTGAGCATGGCGTTGCGAAGGTTCTTGGAGTTCTAGCCCGCATTTGAGCACTTCACCACACCAAGCACTTCACCAGGCGTTCTTGACGCACCTCGCGCATGAGCGAGGTCTGAGCCCGCACACCACGGAAAGTTACGGCCGCGATGTGGAAAAGCTCTTGGCACTGGCTGGCGAATCGGCGTTGAATGAACTCGACGCTCACCACATTCGTCACTTCCTTGGCAAACTGCGCGCGCAACAGTTGGCGCCGCGCAGTCTGGCGCGCGCGCTGTCGGCATGGCGCACGTTCTTTCGCTATCTGATTCGCGACTACGGCTACAAACGCAACCCATGCCAGGGCTCGCGTGCGCCCAAAGCAGGTAAGCAATTGCCGAAATCCCTCTCGCCCGACGAAGCCAGCCGATTGATGGACATCACGGTCGGGAATGACTTGGCTATCCGCGACCACGCCATTCTTGAGCTGTTCTATTCCTCGGGGCTGCGTCTATCCGAATTGACTTCGCTGGCGCTCGACCAATTGAGTTTGGATGAGGGTGTGGTGCGCGTCACCGGCAAGGGCAACAAGACCCGTATCGTGCCCGTCGGTACGCAAGCGCGCCGTGCGCTTCACGCATGGCTAGCCATTCGTCATCGCTTCTTGAAGTCTGAATCCACCTGCGTTTTTCTCGGCGTGCGTGGCAAAGGCATCAGTCCCAGTACAGTGCAATCGCGCCTGGCCTATTGGTCGAAACAAACGGCGTTGGGGCGTCATGTGCACCCACACATGTTGCGTCACTCCTTCGCTTCGCACGTTCTGCAATCGAGCGGGGACTTGCGCGCCGTGCAAGAGATGCTTGGCCACGCCAGTATCTCAACGACGCAGGTTTATACGCACTTGGACTTCCAGCATCTGGCCAAAGTCTACGACGCCGCGCATCCGAGGGCGAAGAAAAAAGCGGCAAGTAAGGGATGAGCGGCACAATCCATTGCTCGCCGCTGCACGGAGATAAGACAGCCCGATGGCAACGCTAATACTAAAGCCCGGCCGAGAAAAATCCCTGCTACGAAAACACCCGTGGATTTTCTCCGGAGCGGCGGAGCGAGTCACTGGCAACCCTCCACGGGGCGCAACCCTCGAAGTCCTAAGCGCAAAACGCGAATTTCTCGGGTGGGCGGCTTATAGCCCCGATTCTCAAATCCTGGCGAGAGTTTGGAGCTTTGATCCAGACAAGACCATCGGCCCGGATTTGGTTCGCGCACGCATTCAGCAAGCCCTGTCCCTGCGAGCGCGCTTGGGCATCGACAACGCGCAAGGAGGCGAGCGCCTCATCCATGCTGAGTCTGACGGAATGCCTGGGCTGATCGTCGATCGATTCGCCGATCAACTGGTACTTCAAATCAATAGCGCGGGCGCCTACGTCTGGCGCGAGTGCATCGCCGATACGCTCATCGAATTGACCGGAATCGGAAATCTACATGAGCGCTCCGACTCCGACGTGCTGGAGCAAGAAGGGCTGCCGCAATCCAGCGGCACTATACGAGGGCGCGAACTCCTACAACCCGTCCTCTTTAAGGAATCCGGTCTCACCTTTTTAGCGGACGTGCGAGCAGGCCACAAGACCGGCTTCTACCTCGACCAGCGTCTTAACCGTGCCGCCGTGCAAGCGCATTCGCGAGACCGTGACGTACTCGATTGTTTTTGCTACACCGGCGGCTTCAGTGTTTACGCGTTGGCGGGCGGGGCACGCTCGGTTACATCGATAGACGCATCACAACCGGCGCTCAAGCTGGCAGGAGACAACCTTCAGTGCAACGGCCTGGACATGTCGCGCGCGACCTTCGTATGCGACGACGTGTTCCAGCTTCTACGACGCTATCGAGATGCGGCGAAAAGTTTCGATCTCATCGTGCTTGACCCGCCCAAGTTCGCACCGCGCGCCTCCTTCGCGGAACGTGCGGCGCGTGGTTACAAGGACATCAACCTGCTCGCCTTCAAACTTCTGCGGCCCGGTGGTTTACTCTTCACGTTCTCTTGCTCCGGAGGCATCTCGCCGGATTTGTTTCAAAAGATCGTCGCTGGCGCGGCGCTCGACGCACAGGCGGATGCCAAGATCGTGCATCGGCTTAGCGCCGCACCGGATCATCCCGTCGCCCTCCACGTTCCCGAAGGCGAGTACCTGAAAGGTCTCGTCTGCACAGTCAACTAATGATGAGCAAAACGCAATTCATCGTCGTGCGTCACGGGGAAACCGCCTGGAACGCCGCCGGCATTATCCAAGGTCACCTCGACAGTCCACTCAACGAAGAGGGATTGGCGCAAGCGATCCTCCTGGGCGAGCACTTGGGACGCGAACCGTTCGACGCGATTTACTGCAGCGACTTAGGCCGCGCGCAGCAAACCGCGCAGCCATTGGCCGATCGCAGCGGCAAGCGCCCAACCCTCACCGCCCAATTGCGTGAGCGCCAACTCGGTGTTTTCCAGGGCCTGACAGGCGTTGAATGCCGAGCCAAGTTTCCGCAGGACTACCGCCGCTTTCACGAGCGTGACCCCGAGCACGTAGTGCCACAAGGCGAGAGCATTCGTCAGCTTTACGATCGAGCCAGCACGTTTATTCAAGAATTGGCCGCGCGCCATCATGATGCGACCATTGTGATCATTACCCATGGCGGCGTGCTCGACGTTTTGCATCGATTTGTGCGGTCCATCGCGCTCGCCCAAGCGCGCGATTTTCCCGTCTACAACGCCAGTATCAATCGCATTGGGTGCGAGAACGGCGCCTGGTCCGTCATTCAATGGGGCGACATCTCGCACCTGACACGCGATGCGACACTGGATGACTTCTAACCCGGAGGTGGCATGCATGATCCTTCGCGTCGACAATTCCTCGAACTGGGCGCAGCCGCCGCGACTATCGGTATGCCGCTACCTGCCATGAGTGCCGCGCAACCAACATCGCCGGCTAGCTCCATGAACGTGTACATGGATCAGGATGGATTGGGACTTAGTCCCTCGGAGACGAGCGCGCAGTTGGCACGTTTGTGCGCACGGCGCGAGCCGACGACGGATAGCTACAGCTTGGGCGGGGTGGTCGAAGAAGTGGAGCAGTACTTCGCGCGCGTTCTGGGTAAGGAGCGTGCGTTGTTCATGCCTACCGGCACTCTGGCCAATCAGCTTGCCCTGCGCGCGCTGGCGGGTAACAAGCGGCGCGTGGTAGTCCAGGATGTGAGTCATATCTACAACGACACCGGCGACTCCAGTCAGATCCTGAGTGGCCTGAATCTACTTCCCTTGGCCCCGGATCACGCCACTTTCAGCTGGACGGATATGGAGCGCGTGCTAAACCAGACTGCGTCAGGGCGCGTGTTGTCATCGGTGGGCGCGATCTCGATCGAATCGCCGGTTCGCCGCCGCTTTGGCGAGCTATTCGAGCATGCGGAAATGACCCGCGTTTGCCGCGAGGCCAGGCAGCGTGGCATCGGGATACACCTCGACGGCGCTCGGCTTTTCATCGCATGCGCGTACACAGGAATAGCGCCCGCCGATTACGCTGCGTCCTTCGATACGGTTTATGTTTCCCTATGGAAGTATTTCAACTCCCTCAACGGCGCGATTCTCGCGGGACCGGCCTCCTTGCTGGAGGGCATGTATCACACGCGGCGCATGTTTGGCGGTGCTCTTTTTAGCGCCTGGCCCTTCGCCATGTTGGCCCGACACTATGCCGAAGGTTTCGTCGATCGCTTGCAGTCCGCCATCGCTGTGTCGAATGATTTCATCACCGCGGTGCAGGGAAAGCCCGTCAGAATCGAGCGCATAACGAACGGCACAAATATCTTCAGACTGGTGGTGCCCGAATCGAAGGCTCAAGCGCTCGGTAACCGTCTGTTGGCGCAGCACATCGTTTTAACCAAGCCAGCGCGCAGCGCTGATGGCGCTGCGTTCAACATGTACGTGAACGAGACTTGGAATCGCACCACCGGGGCGCGATTGGCGGAACAATTTCGGCGGGCTTTGATGGGCTAGGTCACCTTTTCCGTGCCGTATTGTTTGGTGCAGACACTACGGCGGAAGGCGCTGTGTCGCGCAATTCCGGCTAGATCGCTCCCGCGATCGCCCTCCCGACATCCTCCGTATTCGCATTCCCTCCGATGTCCGGGGTGCGAGGTCCATCCTGCAGGCACTTCTCCACCGCACTCATGATGGCGTTGGCAGCCGGTGCGAAACCAAGGTGCTCCAACATCATTGCCCCCGACCAGATCTGGCCGATGGGATTGGCGATCTTCTTGCCATAGATGTCGGGAGCTGAGCCGTGCACCGGCTCGAACAAAGACGGCGCGCTGCTTTCCGGATTGATGTTGGCCGAAGGCGCGATGCCAATGGTGCCCGCGGTCGCTGGCCCGATGTCGGAGATGATGTCGCCGAAAAGGTTTGAAGCGACGATGACATCGAAGCGCTGCGGATTGAGCACCAACTGAATGGTGAGGCCGTCGATGTGATACTGGTCCGTGCTCACACTGGGATAGTTGGCCGACATGGCTTTGAAACGCTCGTCCCAGTAAGGCATAGTGATGGAGATGCCGTTTGACTTGGTGGCCGAGGTCACTTTCTTGCGTGCGCGTTGCATCGCCAGATCGAAGGCGAATTTCATGATGCGGTCCACGCCCTTGCGTGTGAAGATGGACTGCTGCAGCGCCATCTCACGCTCCGTACCCTCGAACATGCGCCCACCCACGGAAGAGTATTCACCTTCCGTATTCTCACGCACGACGTAGTAGTCGATATCGCCCACCTTGCGATTCGCGAGCGGACAGGCAATGCCTGGCATCAAGCGCACGGGGCGCAGGTTCACGTACTGATCGAATCCCTTGCGGAATTTCATCAGCGAATCCCACAACGAGACGTGATCGGGCACCTTGGCGGGCCAACCCGTGGCGCCGAAGTAGACGCAGTCATGCGCGCCGATACTCTCACGCCACTCGGGCGGCATCCACCAGCCATGCTTGTCGTAGTTGTCGCAACTCCAATCGAAATGATCGAAGGACAGTGGCACACCGAATTTGCGTGCAGCGGCGTCCAACACGCGAACGCCTTCTGGCATGACTTCTTTGCCGATACCATCACCGGCGATGACTGCGATTCTCTTCATGGCTAGGTTTCTTTCCAGTGCTTAAAAGTACAAAGGCGGAGCGGTGACTCCGCTCCGCCTCGCTGTTGAGTTGCGATTACTACAACAAACCGCGCGCGAACGCGATGGCCGCTTGCATATCGGGCAATGCGGTGAGTTCAGGAACCACTTGGATGTAACGCACTATATTGTCCTTATCCGTCACGATCACGGCGCGCGCCAGCAGACCCAATGGCTCGACCAGCAATCCATTGTTATTGCCGAATTCGCGGCCCTTGTAGTCGGACAGGAAGGTGATGTTATTGATCTTGGCGTCCTTGGCGAAACGCGACTGCGCAAAGGGTAAATCCATGCTGACGGTGACAAGTTCGACGCTCTTGTCCAGTCCGCCGTTCTTTTCGGACAGCTCATGGGTTTGCTTGTCGCAGGTGGGTGTGTCGAGCGACGGCACGACGCTGATGATGCGAACCTTGCCGGTCGTATCCGAGAGGTTGATAGGCTTCAAGTTGGTGGCGGAAAGCATGGCAGCCGGGAGCGGCTTGCCAACTTCCACGACACCTGTTCCCGCAAGAGGAACCGCGTCGCCTTTGAGTTTGATGGTGTTACCAGCGCCCGCCTTGGCGCTTCCCTTCTCGACGGGAAGATCGGCTTGCACTTGATTGGTGCCCTGGGTGGCGCAGCCGGCGACTAGTGCCATAACCGCTATTAACGCTAATGCTTGCTTCATTTTGGTCTCCTGATGTGGGTGCTGCGTGATCGCATCGCGCACGGACGTATTTGAACTTGTCCAGAAATTGCTGACACCCGAAATGGTGACAGCCAGTCTGGCCGGCCCGGCGAAGTGCGCATAGTATTCCAATCCTGACGCCGAAACCGATTTTCGATGCGGCGATCTAGCCCCCTCCCTAACCCCCCCGCGCGCTACGCGCGCAAGGGAGGGAACGCAGTGGCGGGGCCGCCTTAGTTTTTGTACGCCGCTACCGGTAAGGAAGGCACGCCCGCGAAGTGAGCAGGCGGCTGGCCGGTGAGACTTTCCAGAAACGCCACGATGTCGGAAACCTCCACGTCATTCAAATCCTGACCGAGTTGCAGCTTACCCATAATGCGTACCGCATCTTCGAGCTTCGCCACCGAACCATCGTGGAAGTACGGCGGTGTCACCGCAACATTGCGCAGTTGCTGCACCTTGAACATGAAGGCATCGGCTTCGTTCTTGGTGTCTTGGAAGCGGCCCTTGTCGCGACCCTTGAACAGGTCGATCTCTTGGCTTCCGGTCAAGGTCCAGTAATCCGCCGTGAGGCCGAACTTCTGGTACATCTGCCCGCCCACCACCACGCCGCTGTGGCAGCCAGAGCAACCCACCGCCATGAATTTGTCCAGTCCGCGCTTGGCCTTGGCATCGAGTGCGTTACTGTCGCCCTTGAGATAACTATCGAAGGGCGCCGGCGTGAGCAGCGTACGTTCGTACGCACCGATGGCCTTGCTCCAGTTCGCTGCCGTGATCGGCTCGGCTTCGCCGGGGAACGCCTTTTCAAATAGCGGACGATAGCCAGGAATCGCGCGCAGCCTCGCTTCGGCAGCCGGGTAGTCTTTGTTACCGTAGGCCAGCGGGCTCACTAGCGCCTTGAGCGCTTGTTCTTCAACATCTACCCGATTGCCGCCGTAGTGTTGCGCGAATTGCAGCGCGGTGTTGAACACGGTGGGCACATTGCGTGGGATCAATTTGCCGGAGTTGCCGATGGACCTCGGCAGCGCGTCCGTGCCGTAGTACTGTGGCTGGTGACATTCCGCACAGCTTTGCTTGCCATCGGAAGAGACGCGCGTTTCGTAGAACAATGCGCGACCCAATTCCACGCGCGCAGGCGGGAGGGGATATTGCGCAGTGCTGGCATCGGCGGGTAATGGTTTGAATTGCGCCTGCGCGCGTTCGAGTAGAGCCTTCTCCCCATCGTCTGCACTTAGCACCGAAACCAACAGCCCCGATATGATTCCAGCCCTCGCCATCAGAACTGATGTTTTCCTTAGATTCATGATCCTCTTCTCCAAAACCGGCTGGGCCGGAACCAAAACTGTTGAGTTAGACGACTACCGATGTACCGCCCCTTGCCGCCATTCGCGCTCGGCCTGGTCCCAGGCCGCTAGCGCTTGCAGGTCCGGCACCCAGGCCAATCCTGTCTTGCCGTCGGAGGATTTCGCCTCCGGGGTCACTACCACATCGAGCAACGCCGGCCGGTTCTGCATGGCGCGCTCGATGGCACCTGGCAAGTCCTCGCTCTTTTCCACACGCTCGGCGTACATGCCAAAGGCGCGCGCCATGCTAGCGTAGTCTGAGTACTGCAAGCGGGTGCCCACTACTTTTCCGTGCGTATCCGCCTGGTCGTGTACTTCGATCTGCCAGGCCCCGTTGTTGGCCACAACGATCAGTACCGGTGCTTTATGGCGCACGGCGGTGTCGATCTCCATGGCGTTAAAGCCGAAGGCGCCATCACCGGTGGCGACAACTACTTGTCGCTCCGGGAAAGCCAAGCTCGCCGCCACCCCGAAAGGCGTTCCGATGCCGATGCAACCCAAAGATCCGGGGTCGAGATAGGTTGTGGTGGACAGCCCCACGCGGGCGAAACTAAGGAAATCACCGCCGTCGGCGACCAGAATGGCATCGGGTAAGAGTTGTTGCTGCAATTCGCCCAGCACACGATTTGGATGGATGCGCCCATCGCTCCCAGGTGCCGCGCTGATCAAGGACGCGCGTAATCTCTCCGCCCGCTCCGCATGCTTTTGACGCAACTTACTCGCCCAGGCACGATCGACATTGGAGGCGCGATGGCCCGCCTGTTGGGTAATGGCAGCGAGCGCCGCAGCCGGTTGCGCAAACAGCTCAACCTCTCCACGCCGGTTATCACGCAGTTCGGAAGGCGCATCGGCGATGCGGACAAAGCGTGCGCCACCGAACACCGCTGGCGAACCGTACGCCAACTGAAAATCCAGACGACGGCCTAAGGTTAGCACCACGTCGGCTTCGGTCATGACCACTCCACGCATGGCGGCCACCACTGAAGGATGATCGTCCGGGACGAGGCCGCGACTTTCTCCCGTGTCGAGGTAGACGGCACCCAGCTTGTCGAGAAAGGCTTTCAGCTCCGCATGCGCACCGCGCGCGCCGCGACCGCTAATCACCAGCGGCCGCTTCGCGCACCAGAGCAGATCCACGGCTGCCGCCACGTCGCTTGCGTTGGGCAGTAGTACGGACTTGGTCTTCGGACGAAAATGTTCTTCGAGTTGCACTGGTTTGGGCACCAGCGCGCGCAGCGTATCGGTGGGGAAATCGAGGTAAACGGGCCCAGGATCTCCGCCCTGGCCGAAGGCGCGCGCGAGGGCTTCATCCAACTCCTGCAACACCAACGCGGGCTCGCGCACGGTACGCGCGTAACGCGTCAATGAGCGAACCAGATCCGTATGCACGATATCTTGCAACGCGCCGCGATTCTCCTGCGGTTGCGGTGGCAAGCCGGACAACACCAATATGGGGGCGCGGGCGACATGCGCGTTCGCGATTCCGGTCATGGCGTTGGTAACGCCCGGCCCGGCGGTGACCAGTGCAACGCCTAAAGCACCGGTCAAATCGCTATGCGCATGCGCCATGTAGACGGCGGCACGCTCGTCACGAACATCGACTATCCGGATGCCTTCGGCGTCGAAGCGCATCCATAGGGGCATGATGTGACCGCCACATAATGCAAATATGCGATCCACGCCGCGTGCTTTCAGGAAACGGGCAATTACGCCGGCCGAGGTGTCTGCAGTCAAAGGGGGAGGAATAGTGCTCATGAGTACTTACGGCGCATAGATCGACAGAACGCGCCAAGTTTAGCATTCGGGAATCCACAGGTAGCCGCCGGGTGGGCGGGTGCTCGGCCAATTCTCTATCCTTTCGGCACCCGCGCCGGGTATAGTCGAGTTTATCTTCGACACTTCGAGCAGTGCCGGCTGTCTATAGTGGGTTTCACCGACCGTACGCGTTAGGGTCGTACGGTGTTTGTTGCGATCGCGGTCGCAACTGAGCGACTATCCGTCCATGAGCTGGCTCTTCGTACTTTCGGTCGGACTAGTGGGCGGAACTATCGGTGGCGTGGTGGGCTTTGGAACGTCCATCATCTTGCTGCCGCCTTTGGTTATCGTATTTGGTCCCTACGAAGCGGTTCCGATCATGGCGATCACCGCGCTTCTCGCCAATCTATCGAGAGTGGCAGTGTGGTGGCGCGAGATCGATTGGAAGGCGAGCGGGGTCTATAGCATCACCGCCGCGCCGGCGGCGGCCCTGGGTGCGAGGACGCTTCTCACGCTTCCGGGAGGTGTCATCGAAGTCACTCTTGGCGTGTTCTTCTTGGCGATGATCCCCGTGAGGCGTGCGCTATTGCGCGCAGGGTTTACCGTGCAGTTGTGGCAGCTTGCCGTGGTGGGCGCCGTGATCGGATTTCTCACCGGCATCGTGGCGTCCACAGGCCCCATCAACACGCCATTCTTCCTGGCCTATGGCTTGGTCAAGGGTAGTTTTCTCTCCACTGAGGCCGTGGGGTCCATAGCGGTGTATCTGACCAAGGCCGCCGTCTTCTTTACCATGGGCGCGCTACCTTTGGGCACATTGGTCAAGGGACTGATCGTGGGCAGCAGCGTGATGCTCGGGTCATACTTGGGCAAGCGCATCGTGCAGCGGCTGGAAATCGCTCAGTTCCAGTTGCTGATGGATGCGGTATTGTTGATCGCCGGGCTGACGATGCTCGCCACGGCGATCACCTAGTCTTTTGGTTCCCGCTCCGTCGGCTCGGGGTTAGCGACTCGACAGGAAGTGAGCAAGTGCCTCGATCTGCTCGTCCGTGAGACCTTTCACGGACGCCGCCATCACGCCGCCATCGTTGTTGCGCATGCCATCACGAAAGGCCTGGAGTTGTTTGACCAGGTAGGGCAGCTTCTGGCGTGTCAACTTGGGGAATTCGTTCTGTCCCTTATAGGTGGGAAGGTGGCAACTCGCGCATATCCGGTCCGCGGCCACTTGCTTTCCCAGCGCCACTTTCGCCGGATCGGGGACGGTCCTCTGCTTTACCGAGTCCTTGGCGTTGTAGAAGTCCGCCACGTCGCGCATGGCTTGTTCGTCGAGCACCCCCACCATTGGCGACATCATCGGGTCGGCGCGCGTGCCGTCCTTGAAGGCTTTCAGTTGGCGAAACAGGTATTCCTTCTGTTGGCTGGCAATGTTGGGGTACTGATCGGCACTTGAATTGCCTTCTACGCCATGACAGTGGGCGCAGGACGCGGTGTACTGTGCCCCTCTGTTGGCGTCCGCGTAAACGGTCACTGGCAAAAGGAAGATTGTGGCCAATACGGCTGCGGCGAGTCGTTTCATTGAGATGATTCCTTTGATCGAGCTAGAATTCTAGCAAGACAAACTATCAGGAACTGAAATGGCGTTCGATCCAAGACACAAGAGCCGCACCATTCTGGACGGGCCGGAGCGTACCATCGCGCGCGGCATGATGAAGGCGGCAGGATTCAACGATGAGGAATTGGCGCGGCCACAGATCGGCGTCGCCCACTGCTGGATCGGCACCATGCCGTGCAACCTGAACCACCGGGAGTTAGCCACGAAGGTGTCTGAAGGTATTCGCGCCGCGGGCGGAACACCCTTAGAGATCAACACCGTCGCCATCAACGACGGTATCACCACTGGTGTGGAAGGAATGAAAACTTCCCTCATCAGCCGCGAACTCATCGCGGACTCCGTGGAACTGGTGGCGCGCGGACACATGCTCGACGCCCTGGTCACCATCTCAGGTTGCGACAAGACCATTCCCGCCATGGCCATGGTGCTGGGGCGCTTGGATATCCCGAGCCTCACGCTCTACGGCGGCTCCATCATGTCCGGCCGGGCGACACTGCCAACCGCGATGTTCAGCGGGCGCAAGCTGACGATTCAGGACATCTACGAAGCATTAGGCGCTTTCAACGCCGGAAAAATCTCCAAAGAGGAATTCAAAGACATCGAGGACCACGCCTGCCCAGGCGCAGGAGCTTGCGGCGGCCAGTTCACCGCCAACACCATGGCCACGGCGTGCGAGATGCTGGGCATAGCCCCCATGGGAGGGAACAGCGTGCCTGCATTGCATCCGGGCAAGATGGATGTGGCAGTGGAATGCGGCAAGTTGGTCATGGATCTGCTGCGCAAGGGAATCACGCCGCGCTCACTGGTGACGCGCAAGAGTTTCGAAAATGCCATCACGGGCGTCATGTCCACCGGCGGATCCACCAACGCCGTACTGCATTTACTGGCCATGGCGCACGACTTCGGCATCGAGCTTTCCCTGGACGACTTCGATCGTATCTCGCGCAAAACACCTGTAGTGGCCGACATGCGGCCCTGGGGCACCTACACTGCGCCCGAGATGTACGACGCAGGCGGAATGGCAGTCGTGGGCAAACGCCTTCTACAAGCCGGGCTTCTGCATCCCGACGAGAAAACCATCAGCGGTCGTACGCTCGGGCAGGTCATCGAGGAAAGCCCTGAAACCAAGGGCCAGCAAGTCATCAAACCCCTGGCGGACGCGCTCAAGCCAGAAGGTGGACTGGCCATTCTTCGCGGTAGTCTCGCGCCCCAGGGCAGCGTGATCAAGATTTCCGGACAGAACAAGCGCTATCACCAAGGGCCGGCAAAGGTTTTCGAGCGCGAGGAGGACGCTTTCCGCGCCATCAAGGAAGGCCGCATCCAGCCCAACGATGTGATGGTGATTCGCTACGAAGGTCCGAGGGGCGGACCAGGCATGCGCGAAATGCAGCTTGTAACGGGGGCGCTGCAAGGTGCCGGATTAGGCGAGACAGTGGCACTCATGACGGACGGCCGCTTCTCCGGCGCTACGCGCGGCTTCGTCATCGGCCACATCGTGCCCGAGGCCGCCCAGCGCGGCCCTATCGCGGCGGTGAGAGATGGCGACACCATCACCATTGACGTGGATAAACGTCGCCTGGACGTGAACCTCACCGAGGAAGAATTGAATCGGCGCCTTGCCAGTTGGAAAGCCCCTCAACCGCGCTACACCAGTGGCGTGTTCGCGAAATATGCGCGACTGGTGTCGGATGCTTCGAAAGGCGCGGTAACGGACCTTCCGGGAGAGTGAAGCACCTCCCCGCACCTCCCCGCATTTCTCGCAGGCGAGAAATGCGGGGTAATATTGAGACGGGGTGTCTTGCGAAACATGCCTCACCGGTCGCGTCGTGGATGAGGTGGTGGGTCACTGATTCCTCTGTCTGCGCTAATCTTTCAACTCGTATTCCCCGCGCTCTTGGCGCGGGGGCAAACTTCGGGGGTTTCCAAAAGGGGCGAAGTGATTTTCACGTAGCCCCCTTCGGTCAAGGGCGGGGTCAATACCCCGCCCGCGAAGTCCCCTTTATTCATCTTCTGAATCCTCGGAAATTGGCCATGTCTACACCTACTTTTCAGCTTGAACACCTCAATCTCCCTGCACGCGACCCGGAAGGACTCGCGCGTTGGTACGCCGATACTTTCGGGCTGCAGGCCGACTCCCACAAGGTACGCGGCCCCGGGGTTCTGATCGTGTTTCAAACCGGCGAACCAGTGAGCCGTGCGCCCGAACTTCACTTCGGCCTCCGGCTTTCGTCCATGACGGAATTGAACGAATGGGCCAGCAAGTTCAACGCAAAAATCAACAATGGGGAGGAATACAACGCCTTCCGCACCTTCGACCCGGAAGGTAACTGCGTGGAGCTTTATTGCAAGGCTGATGGCTAGGTCGCTATGAAAATTGCCGTCGTTGGCTGTGGGTCCATGGGCAGTGTGTATGCCGCTTTGCTTGGCAATGCGGGCCACGAAATTTGGGCCATCGACTCGTGGCAGGAGCACGTCGATGCCATGCGTAACAAAGGTCTGCACTTGGAAGGCGCCTCCGGTGATCACACCGTACGAGTCAATGCCAGCACCAACGCGAAGGACGCCGGTCATTGCGACCTGGTCATCATCGCCACCAAGGCGATGCACGTGGAGCAAGCAGCGGAAGCTTCGCGCGCGTTACTCGGTCCAAACACGATGGTGCTTTCCATCCAGAATGGATTGGGCGGGCCCGATACCGCCGCGCGCGTGTTGGGCCGCGACAAAGTGATGGTGGGCGTTGTGGGCGGGTTTGGTGCTTCCATGCGCGGACCAGGCCACGCGCATCACAACGGTTGGGAACTCGTGCGCCTTGGCGAAATGAGCGGGCCCGTCTCGGCCAGGTTGGAGAGCGTCGCCGAAGTGTGGGCCTCAGGCGGATTTCGCGTGAAGTGCTTCGACGATATCGATCAGCTCATCTGGGAAAAATTGATCTGCAACGTCTGCTTCTCGGGTACTTGTACGCTTACCGAGATGACCATCAACCAGGTGATGGAAAACGCCGACGCGTGGGCCTGCGCGTCGAACTGCGCCACCGAAGCGTACAACGTTGCCAAGGCGCGCAGCATCCGCGTGGACTTCGACGACCCCGTGCGCTACGTGCACAACTTCGGCAGCAAAATCCCCAACGCACGGCCGTCCATGCTGCTGGATCATATGGCGGGCCGAATGTCGGAAATCGACTTCATCAACGGTGCCATTCCGCTCGCCGGCGCAGCCCTAGGTGTTGCTACACCGTTCAATACGGTGGTCAGCACGTTGGTGCGAGCGAAAGAACGCAAGATGGGCGTGCGCAAGTAATCTGTTTGGAACCACCAGGAGAAGGTTATGCAACAGCTTCAGATGTACATCGACGGCAAGTTCATCGACTCAGCCTCGGGCAAGTGGTTCGACAGCTACAACCCGTACACGGGCAAAGTGTGGGCGCAAGTCGCGCAAGGCAATGCGGATGATGTAGATCGCGCCGTGCAGGCAGCGCACCGCGCGTTTACCCAAGGTGCGTGGCCGCAACTCAGCGCTAGTCAGCGCGGCATGTTGCTGCACAAACTTGGTGATTTGATCGCGCGCGATGCGAGAAAACTCGCTGAACTCGAAGTACGCGACAACGGCAAGCTCATTGCCGAGATGCAAGGCCAAGTTAATTACATTCCGCAGTGGTATTACTACTTCGGCGGCTTGGCGGACAAGGTCCAAGGCGCGGTGATTCCGCTGGATAAGAAGGGCTACTTCAACTTCACCCGGCATGAGCCATTGGGAGTGGTGGCCGCTATCACCGCGTGGAATTCGCCTTTGCTTTTGCTTGCGTGGAAACTCGCTCCGGCGCTCGCGGCCGGCAACACTGTGGTGATCAAGCCTTCGGAGTTCACCTCCGCCTCGACGTTGGAGTTCATAAAACTAGCGGAAGAAGCAGGTTTTCCGCAGGGCGTGGTCAACGTGGTGACGGGATTCGGCAAAGACGTGAGCAGTCTTACCACCCATCCGCTGGTGCGCAAGGTTGCCTTCACCGGATCGGACGCCACCGGCCGCGCCATCAACGAAGCCGCCGCCAAAACCTTCAAGCGCGTCACTTTGGAACTGGGCGGCAAGTCACCCAACATCGTGTTCGCCGATGCCAAACTCGAGGACGCGGTGAACGGTGCGGTCTCAGGCATTTTCGCCGCCACCGGACAAACCTGCATTGCCGGTTCACGCTTGTTGCTGCAAGAAAGCGTACACGATCAGTTCGTGGAAAAATTGATTGCCCTCGCCAAGACTGCCCGCATGGGCGATCCCATGAGCGCGGACACTCAAGTGGGCCCCATCACCACACGTCCTCAATACGAAAAAATCCTGAGCTACATCGACGTAGCCAAGAACGAAGGCGCGCAATTGGCGCTAGGCGGCGGCCCCGCCAGACGCCCGGAGTGCGGCGATGGCTGGTTCGTCGAGCCCACTGTATTCACCGGCGTGAAGAACGCCATGCGCATCGCGCAGGAAGAAGTATTCGGACCGGTGCTCTCCGTCATCAAATTCAAGGATGAAGACGAAGCCACCGCCATCGCCAACGACGTGCGGTTTGGCCTGGGTGCCGGCGTATGGACCAACGATATCGGTCGCGCCATTCGCATGTCCGAACGCATCCAGGCCGGTACCGTGTGGGTGAATACCTATCGCGCGGTGAGTTATCTGTCGCCCTTCGGCGGCTACAAGGATTCAGGACTCGGACGCGAAAACGGGCAGGAGGCCATTCGCGAATATCTGCAGGTAAAGAGTGTGTGGATCAACACGGGCGCGGCGACGGGCAACCCCTTCGTCCTTCGATAAGAAATAGGAGCGTGCAATGAAAGGCGTCGTATTCCCTGGTAATCGCCAGTTACAGATTTTGGACTTCCCCGATCCCACACCGGGACCCGGAGAAGTGGTATTGGAGATCAAAGCCTCCGGCATGTGCGGCAGCGATCTGAAGTTCTACCGCGCGGTCGGTGGCGCATCGGCGCTGGGACTGGGAAAGATCAGCGGTCCGCTCATCGGCGGACACGAACCTTGCGGCGTAGTCGCAGCAGTGGGCCCAGGGGTTTCGGAGAAACAAGCCAAGGTCGGCAGGCGCGTCATGCAGCATCACTATCGGGGATGCGGCGTGTGCGAGCACTGCAACACCGGCTGGATGCAGTTGTGCGTCGAGGGCGTGGCCGAAGTCTACGGCGCCACCGGCCATGGCGCGCACGCGAAGTACATGAAGTGTCCCGCGCGCACGCTGGTGCCTCTTCCCGATGAACTATCCTTCGATGCGGGCGCTGCCATTTCCTGCGGCACCGGCACCGCTTGGGGTGCGTTGCATCGATTGGGGTTGCAAGGCGATCAGACCATCGCCGTGTTCGGTCAAGGCCCGGTAGGGCTGTCCGCGACCCTACTCGCTGCCGAGTTGGGCGCGCGCGTGATCGCGCTTGACACCAGCGAAGAGCGGCTGGCTCGCGCCAAGGAGTTCGGTGCCGACGTGCTCATTAATCCCGCCAAGACTGAAGACGTCGTACAAGCGATTCGCGATGCAACGCATGGCCGAGGTTCGCACGCCTCTATCGATGCCTCTTCATCACCGCAAGCGCGCGCACAGGCCGTCCAGTGCGTTCGCACTTGGGGCAAGGCCTGTTTCGTGGGCGAAGGCGATAGCGTGACTTTGGACGTCAGCACTGATCTGCTGCGCCGGCAAGTGACATTGATTGGATCGTGGACCTTCTCCACCGTGGGACAAGCCGATTGCGCGCGCTTCGTGGCCGATCGCGAAATCAACTTGGACAAGCTATTCACGCATCACTGGAAACTTGAGCAAGCCGAGGAAGCCTACAAACTCTTCGACCAGCAAAGTGCCGGTAAAGGGGTGATTCGTCCATCGTAATGCCGCCGCATGTTTGACCGATTCAAGCTCACGCAAATCGATACCGGCCCGGTTTCAGTGCGTGCCCGTATCGGCGGCTCGGGACCGCCGCTGTTGCTGCTGCACGGGAATCCCCAAACGCACGTGATGTGGCATCTGGTGGCGCCGACGTTGGCGCGACACTTTACGCTTGTCGCCACCGACATCACCGGCTACGGCATGAGCAGCAAGCCGCCCTCCACGTCCGATCACGCGCCTTACTCCAAGCGGGCAATGGCGCGCACCCAGGTCGCGGTCATGCGGCAGCTTGGATATGAACGTTTTAGCGTGGCGGGACATGACCGTGGCGCAAGAGTGGCCTACCGCATGGCGCTCGACCACCCCGATGCCGTGACGAAACTGGCGGTACTCGACATCATCCCCACGGGCGAATCTTTCGATCGTGGCGGCAAGGATTTCGCGCTGGGTTATTACCACTGGTTTTTTTTCGCGCAACCCGCACCCCTGCCCGAGCGGCTGATCAACGCCGACCCCGAGTGGTTCTGGCGCTGGCACACCGCGAGAGGGCCGCGTAACGTGTTTACGCAAGCAGCGCTAGAGGATTATCTTGCATGCTTCCGCAACCCAGAAACAGTGCGAGGCATGTGCGAAGACTATCGTGCGGGAGCCGGCATCGATTGCGAGGTCGACGCCGCCGACAAGCAGGCCGGCCGTCGCATCACCTGCCCTGTGCTAGCCCTGTGGGGAGCCAGAGCAAAATTGGAATCGTGGTACGACCCCCTCGCGATCTGGCGCGAGTGGGCCGACAACGTAACAGGCCGCGCGCTTGACTGCGGTCACTATCTGGCGGAGGAAAAACCGGAAGAGACGGCGGCACAACTGCTCGCATTCTTCCGCAGTTCTGCGCTATCTAACCAAGGTAAGAAAGGCCAAACGACATGAGAATTTCCATCAGCTCGCTACAGAAGATGAAAACCGAAGAGCAGAAAATCGCCATGATTTCCTGCTACGACGCCAGCTTCGCCGCATTGTGCGAGAACGCCGGTGTGGAAATTTTCCTGGTGGGTGATTCGTTGGGCATGGTGGTGCAAGGCCATGACTCCACGCTACCCGTCAGCATCGACGAGATGGTGTATCACACGCGCTGCGTGGTACGCGGCAGCCAGAAGTCCTTCGTGCTGGGCGATATGCCCTTCGGCAGCTATCAGATCAGTCCTCAGCAAGCGTTCGAGAACGCCGCCAAACTCATGGCTGCCGGCGCGCAAGCGGTGAAGCTCGAAGGCGGCGCCATCATGGCGGATACCGTGAATTTCCTAACCGCGCGCGGCATCCCCGTATTCGGCCATCTGGGCCTCACGCCGCAATCCGTGCATACACTGGGCGGATACAAAGTACAGGGCAAGACCGAAGCCGGCGCCGAGCGCATTCGCGCTGATGCAAAGCTGTTGGAACAATCCGGTGCTTGTGGTTTGGTGCTCGAGTGCGTCCCTACCGCCTTGGGCAAGCAGATCACCGACGATCTCACCATCTTCACCATCGGCATCGGTGGCGGACCACACTGCTCCGGACAAGTCTTGATCCTGCACGATATGCTCGATGTCTTCCCCGGCAAGAAAGCGAAGTTCGTGAAGAATTTCATGGCCGGCGCCACATCGATTCAACACGCGATGCAGAATTACGTGAAGGAAGTCAAGGACGGATCCTTCCCGTCGCCGGAGTATTGTTTCAGCTAGTGGAACGAGCGTGATCACTCCCTCGCTCATAAAGCGTTGACATCGCCCGTCGTGTTTGCGATTCCACGCCAACGTGCATTTCACTCCATCGATCCACACGCATCACCGCCGAAACTGTACCGTGATCGAAAAGCACCAGACTCTGCGCCAATGACTCGACATCGGAGGGGTCATGGGTAATAACGATCATGGGGACGGAAAACTTGGCTTGCAGCGCGAGGAGTTCCTTGCGCACGCGATCCCGCAGCATCGGATCCAGGGCGGACAAGGGTTCGTCCAACAGCAAAACGTCGGGCCGGCTCATTAGCGCTCGCGCCAGAGCCACCCGTTGGCGCTGTCCTCCGGAGAGCTGTCGTGGATAACTCCTTCCAAGATGCGCAATCTCGAACATCGCCAACTGTTCGCGAACGCGAGCTAGAGTCTTTGTGTTGAGCCCATTACGCAATCCGTCCCGCAGACCGAAACCGACATTGCATTCGACGTTCAAATGCGGAAACAAGGCGTAGTCCTGGAACACGAATCCGATCCGTCGATCTCGTGTGCGCACATTCACGCCACTGCCGGCGTCGAACAGTATGCGCCCGTTGACCTGAATCACGCCTTCGTCAGGCGTCAAGAGTCCGGCCATGCATTGCATCGTCAAACTCTTGCCCGACCCGGAGGGCCCAAAAATCACTAAGCGTTCATCGTCCGCAACGAAGCTGACCGCCAGTTGAAATTCGCTGTGATCGGTACGCAGGGTCTTCTTAATATCAACTCGAATCTTCACGACTATTCAGTACTTGGGTTTCAGCAAGCGTCCCGAGGCCACTAGAATTACGACGCATACTACGGAGGTCAGCACGACCAGAAAATTGGCCAGGTCGTCCTGCCCTGCCTGCACGGCGTCGTACACCGCCAGCGACAGCGTTTGTGTGCGACCAGGAAGGTTGCCGGCGACCATGAGTGTGGCACCGAATTCGCCCATGGCGCGAGCGAATGCCAACATGCCCCCGGCGAGTATCCCTCGCCACGCCAGCGGCAAAGTCACTCGGAAGAATACCCCTACTTCGGACACGCCGAGCGTTCTTGCGGCATTCTCCGTTTGACTGTCGACCGCTTCGAATGCGGCGCGCGTGCCTTTGAACACCAGCGGCAGTGCCACAATGGCCGCTGCGAATACCGCACCTTGCCAGGTAAACATCAGATTGACGCCGAAAGACTCCCACAACCAATGACCCATCCACCCGTTACGCCCGATCACGACGATCAAGTAGTATCCGAGTACCGTTGGGGGCATGACCATCGGCAGAGTCAAGACCGCGTCGAGGATCTCCCGCCCTCGAAAACGGCATCGCGCCATCCACAGGGCGAGCGCCACGCCTACCAGCATCGCCGCGAGCGTAGCCCAGGCGGCTACCTTCAAGGTTAAGAGTAAGGGGAGCAGCGCTTCAGCCAGCATGGAGCTTGCGGTTCAAGGCGATAGAAAGCCATGGTTTGCCAAAATCTTCTGCCCGGTTTCGGAATAGACAAACTGTACAAAAGTGCGCGCCAAATTCTCTTGCCCATTGCCTTTCACTACCGCCATCGGATAGAGAATCGGCTTGGCCGTCGGAACTTGCAGTGCCGTCTTCACCTTTGGGTTACCAGCGGACACATCGCTCAGATAAACAAAGCCCGCGTCCACTTCGCCTCGCGCCACGTAGTCCAGGCCTTGCCTCACGTTTTGTGTGAAGATCATCTTGGGAAGCAACCGTTCCCAGGCATTGATGGCTTCGAGCGCCGCCTTGGCATAGCGGCCGACCGGTACGCTCTCAGGGTTACCGATCGCGATGCGCTGGATCGAAGTACTGGCCAATTCATTCAATTCAACCAGATTCGCCTTGGCGCCGGCGGGCACAACCACCACCAATTTGTTGGAAGCGAAATTACGACGTGTTTCCACCACGATAAGATTTTGCTTCTGTGCGCGGTCCATGGTCTCCTGATCGGCACTGGCGAAAACATCGACGGGGGCGCCGCGCGAAATCTGCTGAAGCAAAGAGCCCGACGCCCCAAAACTAAACAGCACCTTATGCTCGGGTTTTGTTTTCTCGAAGGCTTTTCCGATCTCGCTGAACGCGTTGGTAAGACTGGATGCCGCCGATACCACGATGTCGGCGCCACATGCGGGAGGTACAACTAAGGCTGTGGCACCGGAAAGAATCCAAATAGCCAACGTAGGAAGTTTCATGGCTGTTCGCTTTTGTTCAAAAGTCAATTTGAGCACGCAGGGTCAGGGCGCTTTCGGACGATTCCGTCACACCGTTCACCACGATTGGCGTATCGAATGTGGTGTTCACGTAGTCGAGCGAAAATCGCGTATGGATATTCGGAATCCACTTCACTTGGTAAGTCATGGCCTGCGCTTTAGACGTGGAACTGGTCACCGGCGACGTGGCACCCAAGCGGCCCGTATGCAACGGGTTACTGTTGGAGAACTCGGACCCATCGAACTTGCTATAGCGCACGCCTAATTCCAACGCGCCCCATCCACCCTCGGCTTGTCGACTGAATCGGTTCCTCGGCCTGATCTTAGCAATGGTGGAATCGCGAAAAAAATCAGCATAGCTCTCCCCCGTTACGAGCCACATGAGCGTCACGTATTCCGCCTTCAGTTTTCTTTTGAATGCCACTTCAGGTGCGGGTGATACGCGGGTTCCCGCGTATTGCACTTCGAAGACCTCGCCCTGCAGTTTGACCGGGCCCCATGCAAACAGATACTCGTACGCCGAAAACTGGCGATCGATGTTGCTAACACTTGCGCCGGTTGCGTTGAATGCACTCGGAGTGAAGAACGTTGCCCCCCGCCCCTCCGTTTGAGCGGAGGCCGCGGTGTAGGGACTGGCACTGCTGTTGGCCACGGCGCCACTCTTATGGGACGCTCCCAGCTGAACGATCTTGTCACGCAATTCGAGAAATTCGGCAAAGTTGCCGGTCAAGCGCGCCGTTAACTCGGGTTTAGCCGCATCGACTTCCTGTGCATTGGCTTGCTTCTCTTCCAGATTCTGGCCCACACCGTTGCCATAGGTCAAACCATAGCAGAGCCCAGGGGTCGGCGCCCCATAGATCATCACGCCGCGATCGTAGTTGAGATTTTGCAGCAGGCTTTGTCCGAAACCACGCTCCATGTAATCGCTATACAGATCGAGAATAGTCTGCTCGTAGCCGTAAGCGGGTTTGAATTGTCCCAAGCGAACGCGAGCACCCGGCGCGAACACTCCGATATCGAAATAGCCCAGGGTCAACGCGACATTCTGTGTCGTTGTCCCCGCTGCGTTGCCGTTCGCATACTCCGCCTCGACGACGATTCGATAGTCCTTGTAGAGCGTTGCGTCCACGCCCGCACGTGCACGCCGAAGGCTGAAGGTATCCGCTATGGCCTGCCTGGGCGAAAAAACGCGATAGTCGAGTTGCACCCTGCCGCCCACCTTGAGTGACCAGTTGCCGCGAGGGTCTTCGAATAGGATGCCTTCATTGAAGCGGGCTTGGATACCCTGTTGATCCAGGCGTTGCTCCAGCGCTTTCGCTTTCTCCTTGGCTTCAATGGCATGCTCCAACGCCGCACGCGCCAACTCGTCACTGTTCTCCGGATGCTCACGTTCCCTGGTACCTTGGGCCAAAGGCTTGTCTGCTTCGCCCATCTGCCGCTTCGCGACTTCGTCGCGCAACGCTTTGAGTTCCTCGGTCACTTCCTGGAGTTTGCCTTCCAGTCGTTGTATCCGCTCGTCGGGCTCATCCGCCCACACAGCGCAGGAGTTGCCGCCCGTGAGCGCGGCACAAATCGCCACAACTAACGGCAGCGTCTGCGGACGGATTCTCCCGCGCGATCTACGCCTCACACCTATGCTGTTGATTGCAAGCTGAAACGTCGTTGTATGCATTGGTATATAACGCAGACCAGCCACCGTCGCCATAACATCGCCAAGGTGTGGGTTTAAAAAAAACGCGGCAAGGGTCACTTGCCGCTGGAGGTCTCGAAGGGTCTCCGAGCTTGTTAAAGTCCGCTCGGGTGCGGAGCGCTATATTCTGTGAGATATAGCGCGGTGTCAAGTCATGATCGCCAACGACCCCGACGAGGCGA
>JANNFC010000523.1:0-11050 GCA_031379405.1 Betaproteobacteria bacterium
ATGAGGGAGGGCAGGCGCGAGCCTGTCCTCTACTCTACCCGTTTGCACACGTGACCTCGTTTGCACGCACGTTTGATCGCGATGGTCTACCGGACCGCTGGCGACCCTCAAGCAGCCGAGGGCAGCGGCACCGGCCGCGCATTGCGGAATGCCTCCAACAGTTTGTCCTTTTCTATCTGCATAGCCTCGATGCTCTTTGCCTTGACGTGACCGTAGCCGCGCACTCTTTCTGCTAGCGCTGCCAGGGCGATCGCGCTACGGTGGTTTTCGGGTGTCATACCACACAAGACTTCTTCGATTAGACTCTCGAACTCGGCGATGAGTTGGCGTTCGATCCGGCGATCGGCGGTATGCGCGAAGGGATCCCAGACCGATCCACGCAACCGTTTCATACGGGTAAGCACGCGAAACGCCGGGATGATCCACGGCCCATAGCGCCGCTTAATGGGGAGACCCGTATCGGGGTCCTTTGCTGCAAACAGCGGTGGCGCCAGATGAAATCCGATCTTGTAGCTGCCTTCGAACTGCGCCGAAATCTTGTCGAAGAACCCGCTTTCAACATACAACCGCGCCACTTCGTACTCGTCCTTATAGGCCAGAAACTTGAAGTAGCCACGCGCTACGGCAAGCGCCAACCCATGTTTTCCTGGCGCGCGCACTTGTTCGGTAACCCGCACCTTATCAACCAGCGAGCGGTAGCGTTGGGCGTACCCGGCGTCCTGGTACTGCATCAGGCGCTTGCAGCGATCCTCCACGACGTCGTCCAAAGAAGTAGTGCGCCTGGGAGTGAACTGAATGACCTGCTTGGGTTCGATGGCGTTCAGTACCGCGGCGAGATCCTGCGCTGCACGTCTTCCCCACATGAAGGCGGCGAGATTGATCTCCACCGAAACGCCGTTCAGTTCGATGGCATGTTCCAGCGCCGGGCGTGACAGTGGCAGCAATCCTTTCTGATAGGCGAATCCCAGCATCAACAAATTCACCGGCATCGCACTGCCGAACACTCGTTGACACAGGGCCGTCGCATCCAGCCAATGAGTGTGGTCGGATCCCAGGTCGCGATCCAGTGTTTCTTGAATCCGCTCCAAGGGAAGCTCCATGTCGGGCTGTTTGGTGAACTGACCCGGCATCACTCGCGCGCTATTGCCGATGGCGAAACTGCGTCCTGGCGCCAGTTTCGACAGCGATTCGGCGCTGCCGGCCACCAACAAGTCAAAGGCCAACAGAAGATCCGCATCTCCCACGGTCATGCGTGCGGCGGTGAGTGCGGCTTGGGAAGGCGCAATATGTAGATGAGAAGTGACGCCACCGTTCTTTTGCGACATGCCGGTCATATCCAGCACCAGAACGCCCTTGCCATCAAGCTGGCTGGCGGTGCCGAGTATGGCGCTGGTAGTTAGCACACCCGTACCCCCGATTCCTGTGAGCAGTAATCGATAGGGGCGCTGCAGGACGGGAAAAACGGGATCCGGGAGTGACTCCAGATGGGTAGGGAGATTAACGGTCGATTGCTTGCCGTTTCCGCGCTTCAACTGCCCGCCCTCAACCGTTACGAAGCTTGGGCAGAACCCTTTTACGCAGGAGAAATCCTTGTTGCACAGCGTCTGGTTGATGGCGCGCTTGCGGCCGAGTTCGGTTTCAACCGGCACGATTGCGGTGCAGTTGGATTGCTCACCGCAATCTCCGCAGCCTTCGCAGACTTCTTCATTGATGATCGTGCGAATCGCCGGATCAGGATACTTACCGCGTTTGCGCCGCCTTAGCTTTTCCGTGGCGCAGGTTTGCTCGTAGATCAGTACCGATACGCCTTGAGTTTCGCGAAGCGTGCGCTGCACCGCATCCAGCCGATCGCGATGATGAATTGGAAGCACACCACCGCTAAAACCCTGGTGCGCGTAGCGCGCCGGATCCTCGCAAAGAATCTCGATACGCTCCACTCCTTCCGCGCGCAGCTGGTCCACCATCATCGGCACCGAAAGCGTACCGTCCACCGGTTGCCCGCCCGTCATGGCCACAGCATCGTTGTACAGCAGCTTGTAAGTGATATTGATTTTCGCCGCCAACGCCTGGCGTATGGCGAGTATTCCCGAATGGAAGTAGGTGCCGTCGCCCAAATTCGCGAAAACATGCCTGGTGCCGCTGAAGGGCGCCACCCCCATCCAACTGATTCCCTCGCCGCCCATCTGGGAATAGGTCAAGGTGGATTCCGGCGTGATATCGGTGGCCATCCAATGACACCCCACGCCGGCCAACGCATGACTGCCCTCTGGCACTTTGGTCGAAGAGTTATGCGGACAGCCTGAGCAGTAGTAGGGCGTTCGCTTTTGGTCGATGGCGGCACACATCCGCCGGCGTTGCTCGATCAAGGCCACGCGCTGACGCATGGCTTCGGACTGGTGAAAGCGCCCCAGACGCGCCGCAAGCAGCAGTGCCACTTCTGCAGGAGAGAAATCCAGCTTGGCGGTGAGCAGAAGACTGCGATCGAAGCCTGCTTCGCTGGGAGTGATGTCCTTACCGATAATGCGCGGACGCTCACCGTCGCGCAGATGGTAAAGCTGCTCGCGAACCTGGGCTTCGATCAAGGAACGCTTTTCCTCGACCACGATGATTTCCTCCAACCCGCGGGCGAAGGAAAGTAAAGTCTCCGCTTCGAGCGGCCAGGGTACGGCGACCTTAAATAAACGCAACCCGATGGCCTGCGCCTCAAAATCCGAGATGCCAAGATCCTCCAGCGCCTTCATTACATCGAGATAGGATTTGCCGCTGGCGACAATGCCCAGACGCCCTCGCTGGCTCTGAAGAGCGACCCGATTGAGTTGGTTGGCGCGCACATAAGCGCGCACTGCATCGAGGCGATAGTCGATTAGGCGAGCCTCTTGATCGAAGCGCGTGTCCGGCCAGCGAATATTGAGTCCACCGGCGGGCATAGAAAAATCGCTCGGGAACACGATCTGGATGCGGTTTGGATCGACATCGACCACGGCGGAACTCTCCACCGTGTCGGCCACCGCTTTCATTCCGATCCACAACCCGGAATAGCGCGACAAGGCCCAGCCGTGCACGCCCAGATCCAAGTATTCCTGCACACCGGCGGGGTGAATCACCGGGATCGAACACGACATCAGCAACTGATCGCTCTGATGCGCAACGGACGACGAATGGGCGCCGTGATCGTCACCCGCCAGCACCAGCACACCGCCGTGTCGGTGCGAGCCGGCGAAATTGCCATGCTTAAAAGCATCCGCGGCACGGTCTACGCCCGGACCCTTGCCGTACCACAGCGTGAACACACCCTCGTACAGGGGGTTGGGGAACATGTCTACTTGTTGCGTGCCAAGAACAGCAGTTGCCGCTAGTTCTTCATTGACCGCCGGCTGAAAACGTACGTGCGCTTGTTCGAGGTGCGAACGAGCCTTCCAGAATTCTTTGTCTAGAGGGCCGAGTGGCGAGCCGCGATAGCCGGTGACGTATCCCGCGGCATTCAAACCTGCGCGGCGATCCCGCAGACGCTGATTGATGCACAGACGCACCAACGCCTGGATGCCGGTCATATAGACGCTGCCGGCCGGCAGCGTAAATTTGTCCTCCAGCGACGCGACTGCCCGTCGCGAGGATCCCGCATGGCGGGACTCGGCGAGAGATTCAAAGTACATAGATACCACTCCCAGATGGGTAATTCCGGGTCGGCCCCGCGGGCGCGGCGTGTCCTAATGGGACGCCGGCCCGGTTGCTTGCGAAGGATGACCTCGCGCCATTCCCTATCGGGGCAGAACTGTTGCGCGAGCAGCATGCGCACTCGCGTTAGGTCTTACATCGGACAGATTTGTTCCACCTGAACGCGTATTCCCCGCCCGCGAAGTCCCCTTTATCACGATCCCGGGTTTAAGCTACCGCTACCAAGCGCCCATGGAAATACATCCGAAGTAGTACTTCCACGCTGGCGGTCGGTCGTGCGCCGGGCGCGGCCCCTTACGGAAAACCAGTGCGCGTCTTTCGCTGCGTTGCAACATCAGCCGGGATAACACCGAAGACGATGCGTTCAACGGCGCGAAGCGGTATATTTCCGCGTCATGTCCCTTACACCTACAAACGAACGCCTACTGATCGACGCCTCGGGCACCCAGCACGAGGTGGCGTCATCGACTGCGCGCATCGTATCCCTGGTGCCGAGCATCACGGAATTGGTGGTGGACCTCGGTCTATCCAAGCACCTGGTAGGAAGGACCGGCTTTTGTATTCACCCGCACGACGCGCTTAAAAAGCTGCCGAAGGTTGGCGGCACAAAATCCATCGATGTGGCCAAGATCCGCAAACTCGCGCCCACACATCTCATCGTCAACATCGATGAGAACCCGCGGGGCGTGGTGGGAGACCTCGCGAAGTTCGTCCCGAATATCATTGTTACCCACCCCATCGCGCCCGAGGACAACCTCAAACTCTATCGGTTAATGGGCGGAATCTTTTCCCGGGAAGAAGAAGCCGAAGCGTTGTGTGAGAAGTTCGAATCCGCGTTGACGGATTTGCGCGCGACCAGTGCGACATGGGGTCGCCAGCAGGTCATCTATCTGATTTGGAAATCCCCTTGGATGACGGTCTCGCGGGATACCTACATCTCACGCACCCTGGCTGCGGTCGGTTGGGACACCTATGAAGTGCGCAGCGACGCACGCTATCCCACCATCGAACTTACGCCGGAACAATTGCGCAGCGTAAATTTCGTTCTGTTCTCCACCGAGCCTTACTCCTTCAGCGAACGCCACCTGGTGGATCTGCTCGACACTATGCCACTGGGCCAGAAGACACGATGCGCCCTGATCGACGGTGCCATGACCTCCTGGTACGGCAGCCGGGCGATCCAAGGCTTGGCGTATCTCAAGGAACTGCGTCGCGGCCTGTTGTGAGTGTGGAGTTGTAGGGCGGATGATGTGCCTCTACTGCGCGCCCTTCAAATGCGCACGAATCATCCACGCCGTCTTTTCGTGTTGTTCCATCAGCCCCACCAAGAAATCTCCGGTGCCGGCGTCACCGTACTTTTCGTCGCAGACTGCGGAATCGGATCGAAGCGTCCTGATGATCGTCTCGTGATCCGCAAGCAAAGCGGCAAGCATCGCCGACTGACTCTGGGTGTTCACCGCGATTTCGGAGAGTCGCGTGAGCTTGGCGTACTCGCCGATGCTCTCCACAGCCTTACCGTCCAACGCACGCGCACGCTCCGCCACCTCATCGATGACTTAGTCGAGCGCTTCGTACTGTGCCTCGAAGAACTTGTGCAGCTCGCTAAAATTGGGCGTTTCCACATTCCAATGAAAATTGCGTGATTTCACGTACAACACGAACTCGTCCGCAAGGAGTTTGTTGAGCAGGTCCACCACGGCTTTTCGGTTACTTTCGCTGATGCCAATTTTGATACTCATAATTGCCTCCTATGAACTCGTATTCCCCGCGCCAAGAGCGCAGGGAATACAAGTTGACGAGAGAAAGTTTAGGCGCGAGCTTTCAATCAGGCCAATTCATTGTGTTGTTCGTTGCTATTAGCTATGCTAATTGCATCAAAGACCGATCTTAATCCAAATGACCCTCAGTGAACTGCGCTATGTCGTGGCGGTAGCCCAAGAAAAAAACTTTCGACGTGCGGCGGAGAAATGTTTCGTAACACAACCAGCGTTGAGTATCGCCATCCAAAAGCTGGAAGGTGAACTTAGTGTCCGGTTGTTTGAACGCGGCAAGTCGGAGGTAAGTGTCACCCCGCTGAGTGTGATCACGCGATTTGAGGTGAAGATGTTCACGCACGGTGGTGGAGATACAGACAGCATCGTGGAATGCCCGAGGAGGGAACGGGAATGGCGAGTGGGGTGGTTAAGGAGAGAGGGGTTTTAGAACGGCGGATCGTCGAAAGGTAGATCGAGTTGTGGGTTTTCGGTCAGGAGGAGATTGTGATGTGAGCGCTGTTCGTAGTAGCGATAGATCTGGGCACCGTAGAGGGAATCGAAGCGATTGAGGACGCCGATGAGGAACTCGTGGAGTTCGACCACGGCTTCATCGTTTAGGCGCGGGGCGCTGAGATTGTCGAAGGGATTTGGAAGGGTTGGCATGATGTAAGGTTTTGGGTGATGATCAGCGTCGGGGGTTGGTTTTTCGCACGGCGGGAGAGACGGGCTGTGCGAAGACCTCGAGATAGAGTTTTTCATCCAGGGCGGGGAGTTCCCGCTGAGCGGCGACGGCGAGCAGTTCGGCGGCCAAGGAGGTGAGGATGCGGTAGTTGCCGGCGGCGTGATCGCACAAGGTGGCGCACAGCTGAGCGCTCATGAGGCTTGAGTTGCCGGCGCCGGCGAGCAGGTGGGTGAGGCAGGCGAGCAATTCCTCGCGCGAGGCGGGCGCGGTGGACAGTCGAGTGCGGATGCGCGAGCCCAGGGGGATCAGGGCCTCCAGGCGCAGCTTCTCGGTCAGGCGGGCGTCGCCTGCGAGGATGACGCATAGCAGGGGCTGGGAGTCGAACTGGGCGCTGGCGAGCAGGCGCAACTCACACAAGGCGCTGGGGCTCATCTCCTGGGCCTCGTCGACCAGGAGGACGGCGCGTCGGCGGGTGGATTGCAGGTGGGCGAGCCAGAGCTCGCGCAGGGCCTTGAACCCGCCCCAGCGATTGTGGGGGCGAAGGGGGACGGCGAAGATGTCGCCCATCTCGCGGTAGAAGTCGGCTAAGTTGCTCTGCGGATGATTGATGGCGCCCACGGTGATATCGGGCAGGCGCGACAGGCGCTGGGCGAGCAGGCGCAGCGCCACGCTCTTTCCCGTACCGGGCTCACCGTGAATCATGGCGAAGCCGCCCTCGCGGATCTGAGCGTGTTCGATGCGCCAGCAGAAATTCTCCAGCGCCGGTGGGATATACAGTGCCTCGGTGGGCAATTCTGGGGAGAAGGGATTCCACTTCAAGCCGTACAGGGCGAGCAGGGTCTGATTCATCGCGGATACTCCTGGGTAGAGGTGGTGGGGGTGGTGGGGGTGGTGGGTGGGGTGGCGCAGCCGGCGGGGGCGGCACTGTCGGATTCACCGGCTGTGCGATCTTGGCTGGGCAGATACGCCGGGGGCAATCCGGTGGCGGCGTAGTCCGCGAGCAACTGACGCAGCAGGGGCGCCATGCCGGTGGGTGCAACCGGGCGCAAGTCCAGGGCGGCGGGGTCCAGGCGCCGGCGCTGGGCATCGGCGTTGGCGGATTTATCCAAGGGATACACCGCGCACAGGATCGTGCCGGTGCGCGCATCGATGAGATCCACGCGCGACAGATCCCAGCGGGCGTAGCGCAGATGGACCTCACCGAAGTGGCGGTAGCGCGCCGGGATCTCGAAGCGCTGGCCGGCCAAGCTCACGGTGGCATCCGAGCGGCGCACGCGGCGCGCGATTTCGATGCGAAAGGCGTTGGCCAGCGTGGCGCTATCCGGACAGGGCCGGTGCACGTTGGGCCCGGCCAGGAAGCGCGCCAGGGGCGTGGCGTGGATCTCCGAATGCACCGTGCGGTGATACTCCTGCTCGACCCAGGCTTGGGTGGCGGCGTTGAGCAGGTCCAGGGTCAAGGTAGCCTCGCCTTCGAGCATGGCCATCAGGCGGCCTTCCACGCGGCCCCAGAAGGATTCCTGCTTAGCGTTTTGGTAGGCCGAATACGGCAACGTGGTGCGGTGCACGACGCCCAGGCAGGCCAAGCCGGTGGTGGTTTCCTCGGCCAGCATCGCCGCGCCATTGTCGGTCATCAAGGCGCGCGGCAGCGCGCGTTTCATGAACGCTTGCGTGAGGCCGTGCACCAGGGTCTGAGCGCTCTCATCGAGGTACCACTGCAGGTGACACGCCAAGCGCGATCGATCATCCATGGCGCCGAACAAGATCGGCTTGACCCAGGTGCCCGCGGCGCTCAACACTTTGCGCGAACCGTGGTGGAAGTCCAAGTGCCAAAGCGCGCCCACGTGATCGACCTCGAAGCTGCGCACCTCAAAGGCCTGCAGGTGCTCGCGGGCGGCCAGCGCCCCGGGACTGTTGCGGGGCAGCGCGCGCTGGCGCACCATGCCACGGGCCTTGAGGAAACGGCGCAGCGTCGGATAGGAAGGCAGCACCTCTTCGGTGCTGGCCAAGGCGGCGCGCACGTTGTCCAGGTGCAACTGCATGCTCCAGCCCGGATGGCTGCGGTACTGCGCCTGCAACAACGCGATCAGGGTCGGGCTCAAACTGGGGAACGCCCCCACATCGGCGCGCAGCCGTTGGCGAAGCGCGGCCACCGGATCGGGGGCACGGCGCGCGGCGTAGTACCAGCGCTGCAAGCTCGAGACCCCAAAGCGCAGCGGCAAATCCGTGATCGGATGACGCCAGGTCTTGCTCGCCAAGGCGCGAAATGCCTCTTGCAGTTGACCCGCTCCCGGCGGATCGGCCAGCAACGCCCCGATGATCATAAAGCGCAGCCGCGCCCAGCGATCGCGCTTGGGCACCTGTGTGATCGTACTCATCAGCCTCTCCCATGACGGCGATACCGGCGGCATCGCATCGCAGGAAATAAGGCTAGGCGGCCTCGTCAGGCTTGACCATGCGCATCCTCTGCGTGAGGCTCAACCTCCCTCGCGCAGCCCGATCGGACCCACGCTGAGCGGCGACAAGAAATTCAAAAAGCCGCGCATGCGATCCGAGGCCTGCGCGCTCGCCTCGCCAAAGCGCTCCAGCGCGCTCAAGGGCAAACACGCCTCCTCCACCGCAGGCATGAACCGTCCGCGCACGCCGTGCCAAAACCGCGTGCGGGGAAATCGATCGCGCCACCACGCGCACCAGCGACCCAGCGTGCGCGCCGGCACAACGAGCCACGCCACAAGCCGCCCGCGCGCTGGTGTCGGCCCGGCATGCCGGGCCGACACCAGCACCATCGCCATCGCCACGTACACGCGCCGGCCCAGAAACCGAACCGAACTCGAGGTCGTGCGCCGTCGGCACCGCGCGCAGCAAAAACTCAAGCGCGACGAGAACGATTCCCGAACCTCGTCCAAGCACCCGCGCGGCTTGCGCGGATAGTTCGCACGGTGCAACGCTCCGCCGCACGAACATCCCGCTACACGCGTTTGCTCGGCAAGCTCCTCATCGATTCGCAACAGCAGAAGGAAAAAATTGGGATTACTCAAAAGAGCGTGGCACACTGGCAAGGTCTCATGTTGTCGAAAACGCGAGACTCCCCCAAAGGGTGCTTTTGTTCAAGTACCCCGAGGGGGGTTACCTACCCAACATCACGCTGCGTGATCAATCAAACGCACAACAACATCAAAATCACTGACCGTACTCACCGTAGAACAACTCCATGAGGGTGATTACACTGATGTTCAGGGGCGCGCCTCTATGTTGCTTCAGGTGTTTCTGAACATTGGTGTTTCCCTTCATGCTGTAGATGATCGTGTCCGTATCAAGCAAGACCATCGGAACCCGCCTTGAGTCTTGAAGAGTTCTTGCGGGCGCTCTTGATCTTCGAGGCGATCGCGCGCTTCGGCTATCCTCCCAAGACCCTGAGAGTTCAAGTAGCACCTGAGCCGGCGATTTGGTTTTTTGGAACTGCGTCTTGTTGGCGATATAGCGCGTGACCAAGAACAATATCTGCTGGCTTACCGATCTGTGTTCAGAAGCCGCAAGTTCCTTGATTTGCGAACACGGTGCGTCGTCGATGCCTTTGATCTGGAGGTTCGCCATTTCGATATCCCCTGGCCGGTGAGGAATTCATGAGAAGGAAGTATGTATTCATGAATCGGCTAATGCGGCCGGCGCCCATGCGGCACGATACCCACGCCCAGGCGCGCGATAAGTTCCGCTGGCAGCCCCGGAATAACCTCACCGTCGAATATTACCGTCCCGCCTTGGTCGAAGGACCGATGACCATCCGGGGTTGAGTGAGTTGGCGTTTTGAAGGAGTGGCGGCGTCGCGTGTGCCCCTCGGGTGAGGGACGGATGGTGGATTGCGCTTACTCGGGAATTCACCCTACGCTGTGACACGGACTCTGCCCTATGGCTAATCGGCGCCGCCGCTATCCACTCACACTCTACTTTCGAAGCTGTAGCGTCCCACGCCAGCGAACATAAGCCAGCCCCGAATCGTCGGTTGGTACGGTTTCAAAGGTGCCGCCACCGCTGGCATTGGCGTACTTGCCTGTTCCCGGTCCAACTTCGTACTTGCCGGCACCAAAGGCCAGCGCCCGAAAACTGAATAGGTCTCCATCCTTGTCGACGCCGGCACAAAGGCTCACGCATGCACCTTCTGATCCGCTCGCCGCGATCTTGCAGCTCCAGCGGCAGTCCATGCTGCAACCGGTGACGGGATAGGTGGAATCCTCGGTAGCCACGTGTAACCTGGAACCCCCGGTCAGGTAGGTGCCGCCGTCCGGAAGCTTTCGAGTCTCGCTGGGCAGGACCATGCCGGTGTTGCGGCCGTCTTTGATGTTCCAGGACTGGGCATGCACGGTAGTGCTGCACACGAAAGCCAAGACCCAGTAACCCATCATAGCCGCGACGCCGAAGCCATACCCGCCTGCGGATCGCTTTGCATCATGTAGCTGTCGTCCCACGCCGAGCCGGGCGAGCCGTTGAAGACACTTGATCATTGTTCAACCCTCCGTCAGTTCACTTCAGAGTCCGGTCGTTCGCCCTTCCTGGCGCGCGCGACCGCTGTTGTGCCAACGACGGATCGAGCAGGACGGCCCAGAGGTCCTGAGCACTCGCGAAGGCTTGCCACTTAAGCGTGGCAACCACCTCGACCACACCCTCGACTTCCGGAGAGTCGCCCGGCGCGCGACGATACACGCGCACGATGAAGTATTCCGGTCGGTCCATTTCGATCCCGTTAGCGAGGGAATACGTTACGCTGGCCATCCACACAACTGACCTACAAATCAGCCGATTGTGACGCAGAGGAGAAGAGCCATAAGTTTTGGTGAGGGTGCACGGGGGATCGTTGAGGACTACTTTGCAACCCAAACTGGAGCGCGCTTATGAAGCGGCCAACTACACACAAATCGCTTACCGATCGGGCGCGCGACGCTGGCTC
>JANNFC010000533.1:0-13483 GCA_031379405.1 Betaproteobacteria bacterium
CAGGACGCTCGGACGCTCCGCTGGTGCAGGAGCGGACAGCTTCTCGATTCCCGCATCGCGCACGCTCCAGTACACCACGGTCGCACTCAACACCACTGTAGCCGCCGCCGCCAGCGGCGTGCGCCAAGTACTCCATCGAAATTTACCAAGAGGTTGCGGTCGTGCGCCCACGGCGCGCCGCGCCGCGGCACGAATGGCTGCATCGATTTCTGCACTGGGCGTATGCATGGACGCACCTCGGTAAGCGGCTATGAGGTGCTGATCTTCTGCGGGCAACAGCGTGTCCTCGGATTCGTGGTGGGTGCTCATAACCATCCCTCCATGCCACGACTGAGTTTGTCCAAGGCGTAGCGCAGTCGGCTCTTCACCGTCTCGCGCTCGGACGATGTCACTTGCGCGATCTCCTCGATACTGAGACCGGCTTCAGCTCTCAATAGAATGACCTCGCGCTGCGCGCTCGGCAATCCCTTCACGAGGGTCAACAGTTGATTCACGTTGCGGCTTGCCTCCAACTGTTGCTCCGGATTGGGATTGGTCGCAGGATGTGACTCGATACTTTCCTCGTCGGTATCGGTGTAGATCTGCGAACGCACACCTTGGCGCCGGAAGTGATCGATCATGCGATGACGCGCCAGGGTGTAGAGATAGGTGGTGAACTTGGCCTCCACACGATAGCGTTCCCGAGCACTTATCAATGCCATCCACACATCCTGGAACAACTCCTCGGCTTGCGCCCGATCGCCACACTGGCGCTGCAGGAATCGAAAGAGGGGGCCACGATGCCGCTCGTAGAGCTGATCGAAAGCCGACGCGTCCCCCGCCGCGAACCCCTGCATGAGCGCCTCGTCCACGGGATCGAAGACACGCTGCGTATCCGGCGCATGGAGAACTTCGGCGATCGCTGCGCAAACTGGCATCGTTGACGGCTGGGTTAGCGTGGGTGTACGGGCGGATCGGGCGTAAAGGATAAAGGAAACGGATCGGGCTCACCTGGGCGGGATTGCAGGATCCCGCGTGCCACCAGATTTTCATGGCTATCGTAGTACAAGGTGATGACCTCCACCGGTCGCGATGTCGAGCGCTCGAACTGCGCATGGCGGGCTGCGGATCCATGGATCTGTCCATGACCGGTGCCCAGCTTCGGCTCTGCCCTGTCCTGTGCGCCGTCCTGCGCCCTACTCTGGGCTTCCTGCTTGGCTCTGGGGGATGCGGTCACGCCAGGCACTTGCCCAAGCTCTTCCTCAAAGTGGTGTCGTTGGAACAATGCCACGCCGATCACGCCGACGTTTTCCGGTCTATGTGTGCGCGCCGCGTAGGAGTCCGACAGCGGCGTGAAGTAAAAACTCGCCGCCGCCGACAAACTCTTGCGCCAACCGGAGATCCGCGTCGACCCATAGGCAAAGACCACGTAGCCAGACTGCGACGGTGACGCTGTCTGACCTGTGATCACATTGATGCCGTCTACCGAGACCACCGCGAGCACGTCTGCGCGGGTGTTGTTTCGAATTCGAATTTCATATTCGTTATCCGGTTGCCCAACGACATAGTGGCGCCCCTGGTGGTAGTGAGAAGGCAACAGCGCCCCAGTGGTCCGATCGTACAGCGCCAAATCAGCCAGCCCTCCCGCTGCAAAAACGGATTGACCTGAGCAAAGCAATGCGAAAACGAGCATTCCGCGAAACAGCATGGCGTATCTCCTGGGATTGTGTACGCTCCTATAAGCGCGCGTCCCAGGAGAATGGGGTTTGCCTGTCACTTTAAGAAGTAGCGGAATCCCACTTCGAAATTCCAATCGTAGACCTGCGGCAGCACCCCCCTACTTATCCCGATTCCCGGACGGGCCCAGATCGCCACTTCTGACGATATAAAGCGCCCGATCTCCACTTCCAGCGTGCCTGCGGCACGCGAACCGCGTTCGTGATCGACATAAAGCGTCGGTTCAACAAAGGAATAGAAGCGCTCCGGCCATCGGGTCAAGACACTGGAACGCAGCGTGGACAAACTGATGCGGCGACCGCCACCGATGTTGAATCCATACTGATAGTTTGGGAACAGTACCGACTTGTAGTCCGGCAGGTCGATGGACATGAACGTCAACAATGTACCCACATTGGTGCCGGCTCCAAGCGCGCGATCGGCCGTATCCAGTGTTAGCTCCGAGCCAACAACCCACGCGTAACCCGGACCGCGTGCCGCCCTATACACCACGCGGCCCAATAAATCCCCAATACCGGAACTGGCGGTCGTCCCCATCGCCGTTTCGGAAACAAACGGCAACTCCACGCGAAACGCCAGTTCCTTGCTCATGGCGTAGTCGAATCGGGGCAGTATCAGATTCCGACTGCCGTCAACGTGCGTTCTCTGATACTCGTTTCGGAATTCCAGTCGCGAGCGGAAGTCCGTGGGGTCCAGTTTCTTCTGAATACTACTTTCTACGCTGTCTTGATTTTGAGTAATGCCTTGTATGGGTATACAGATATACAAGGTCATGGCGGCTAGAACACAGAATTTCCTCAGAGACACACGACGTCCTTTCATTGATCGGCACCGGATCGTACAACTAAGCGGTGCGTGGCAGATTTGAAAAGTCGCAACTATAACGCAAACGTGCGGAGAAAATTGCCGTGAACCCCATGCAACAGAAGGAATGAAGACCATGCCAACCAGTATTGACCATTACAGACGCCCGTGGCAACCCGCAACACCCGCAACACTGTCGTCCACGGGAAGACGCAAAACAAAAGCGTCCTGCGCCTCCAGCGGCATCATAGCCTCCATACGCAGAATGCTTCCTCATATTCCAGGACTTCATCTCACATGCCGGCGCGACAGCGCTCGCAACGCCACACACCGCCGGCGCTTCATGGACCTTACCGAGCGCCAACACTCAGAAACCACTTATCCCAAGTCTCGAAATCCCACGCAATACGACAGGGCGTCGTTTACCAAGGGCGTTGAACATGAACGCTTCAGGATCGCGCGAGAACTGCATGACGACTTGGGACAAGCACTCACAGGACTCAAGATGGACGTTGCGTGGTTAACACGCCGGCAACACGAAGCACGCGAGGAGAATCCCGCCATCGCGCAACGATTGGCCGAAATGTCCGGCTTTATCGATGACACCATCGACAAAATGCGAAGAGTTTCACAAGAGCTTCGACCACCTGAGCTCGACGCCATCGCCATAGGTATCGCCCTCGAAACACACACTCGCCAACTGGCGGCACGCGCTGGCCTGAAGGTGTTTGCGGACATCAACCCGGATGTTGATCTCACTGACGAGCACGCCATCGGTTTATTCCGCATCGCGCAAGAAGCGCTGACCAATATCGTGCGCCATGCCGCCGCCAGCGCGGTATGGATCTCTCTGACCGAATTAAACGATCACGTCGAGTTGCGCATCCGAGACGACGGCCGCGGCACTGCGTCGAATGCGTTCGATTTCGGAAACCACGGTTCCGGCTTGATGGGCATGCAAGAGCGCGCTCAACTCATGGGTGCCCAGCTTCAGATATTGCGTCCAGATCAAGGCGGCACGCTAATTTTCCTTCGAGTGTCGCTACACGGTTCCGATGATCCAATAATCCAATGATCCAAACGGACAAATCACTGATTTTGACTCTTAAGGAGAATGAAATGCACTTCCTCGTCATTGATGACCATCCCCTGATTCGCCGTGGTGTTCGCGAGATCCTCCAGGAGGCATACCCCGGGTGCACTATTCGGGACGAGCCCAGCGGTGAGGCCGGACTGGCGCAAATCAACTCAGGGCGCTGGGATCTACTTATTCTGGATCTCTCCTTGCCGCGCATGGGCGGTCTGGAGCTGCTTGACCGCATTCGCCGCGCCGGAACGCAACTGCCGGTCCTCATTCTCACCATGCACAGCGAAACCCAGTTCGGGTTACACGCCGTTCGAGCCGGAGCGCGCGGATATGTCATGAAGGACACGGCCAACAATGAACTCCTGCATGCGGTCAAGAGGGTCATTGCGGGGGGACGATGGGTGAGCGAGTCGTTCGCCGAAACGCTGGTGGCCCGGGCTGACCGAACGGATCGCGATCCGTCACACCAATTGCTCTCACCGAGAGAGTTAAAAGTGTTGGTATCTATCGCCAGCGGCAACTGCGTCACCGAGATCGCCAACCAACTTCACCTGAGCGTGAAGACCATCAGCACCTACCGAGCACGCGTTCTGGAGAAGCTTCAGCTCCAGTCAAACGCCGAACTCACGAGATATTGTCTGGACAACCAACTCCTGCGATAACCCGCCCAGACAATGGTGCGGTCTTGGGTGTCGTCATTTGCCCTACTTACGACCGGTTATCTGTCTGATACAGAAATTTGGAGTATTTGGTTAGGCTCCTGACTGTAGGGTACGACACAAGAACTTGGATGCCATCAAGGCACCGGTTGCATCCAACCAGTTGCCCGAATAGCTGAAGACTTCCCTAGGGAATCAGATGTCAGACGAGAAAATGAAACTCAGGCGCCCACTGCGCCCAGCGGGTAGTTCGATGGGCGTTTCCCGATTTTTACGTCGAGAGCCAAAGTTGGCTCCACCCATCTCCGCTGAAAGTCCGCGATTTCTGATCGTGGAGGATCACCCCCTGGTACGACGAGGAATCAAACAGCTCATCGAAGAAACCTATATCAGGGCAACCATCGACGAGGCAGACTGCGCGGAAACCGCCGTCCGTTGCTTGCGCACGACGGAATATGATCTGGTCGTGCTCGACCTATCTCTGCCGCGCCAATCCGGCCTCGAAGCCCTGCACCTGCTGCAATCGCAAAAGTCAGGAATCCGAGTCGCTATCTACAGCATGCACGCTGAACGTCAGTTTGCCATGCGAGCCTTGCGCTCAGGCGCCCATGCCTATGTCACCAAGGACCAAGCCCCCGATCAGCTACTCGCGGCCATCAGAAAAACGCTTGCGGGCGGCGTATGGGTGAGTGACACGTTAGCCGAATCGATTACCAGGACCGCTTCAGAAGCGGGCAACGCGCCCCCGCACACCAGACTCTCGCCGCGAGAACTCAAGGTCCTCACACTCCTAGCTGCGGGCCATACCGTAAGCGAAATCTCCGAACAGCTCACCCTTAGTGTGAAAACCATTAGCACCTATCGGACGCGGTTGCTTGAAAAGCTCGCCATGAGAACGAACGCAGAGTTAACGCGCTACTGCTTGGATAACGGACTCCTCAATTAATCGAGGCCCCGGCGCGCGATAAATCGGCACGCGAGGAATGGGGAATGGGGAAAAACTGCGACGAAAGACTATGGCGAATGTCCGATCAGCCGCAGTGGTCTTCCATTTTCGCCGGTCGGCATTCCACCTTATCTCGAGAGGCGTTACCAATGCATCGGTAAAGGCTGCCTTTGCATTTGGCACACCAATCCGTGGTAGATCCTCGACGCGACGATTCGTTAGGAATGATATCGACGCTGACCACACTACAGCCTACCGCTTTCGCCGTCATTTGCCCTCTGCTGGTACATCCCAGGACGCAAACCGTTAGAACCAGAACCAGGACAACCGAACCGAAGCGCAAAATCAATCCTTAGCTGCGAATGTACTGCTCAAGCTGATGTATTTGAAATTGTTGATCCGCGATCACTTCCTTGACCACATCCCCAATTGAAATAACCCCAACAACTTGGTTTTGATCAATCACCGGCAAATGTCGAATTCGCTTGTCGGTCATGAGGGCCATGCATTGATCCACTGTCTGCGGCGGATTAACGCAGACCACTTTGGCGGTCATGACTTCGCGTACCGGCGTGTCCTTGGACGCCTTGCCCTGCAGTATCACTTTGCGTGCATAGTCCCGCTCGGAAAAGATCCCAACTAATTGATTGTTCTCCAGAACGACCAAAGCCCCCACATCCTTCTGGGCCATCAACTGTAACGCGTCGTAGACTGAGGCGTCCGGACTAATCGACAATATCTTATGCGCCTTACCTTCTAGGATCTGCTGCACCGTCTTCATGCACTTCCCCTTCTGTTGGTAACCGTTTGCCTCCCTGGCGCCATAGAGTCTAGCACCGGACTCGGTAAGGGCTCAAAAGTCCATTACTTCCCGCGGGTACCCGCGGACTTGTCCAGTATTTCCCGCCGGTACCCGAGGACGTTGTGCACATTGGTCGCGTAAAAGAAGAATTCCACATCAGCTCATGTCGGTGCCTTCCATCAAGGGATGAAACGAGTGGCTAGGGCCGGGGCAGTGCACTTGCTCGCAACGCCATTACGGCGCAAAACAAGGCCACCATGCCAAGCGCCATGGACATGCTCGAGAGTTCTGCCACGAATCCAATCAAGGGAGGCCCGGCGAGAAAACCGAGATAGCCGGTGGTGGCGACAGCGGCCAAGGCAGTCCCGGTAGAGGCACCCGGGACCCTTCCCGCCGCACTGAAAAGAATGGGAATAATGTTCGAAGCACCTAATCCGACCAAACCAAAACCCACTATTGCCACCCAGGGGTCGCGCAACACCACCGCGCCACTTAATCCCACCGCGGCTATCCACCCTGAGAGCCGCATTAAATTCTCTGGCCCCATCTTGCTGACCAAACGGTCTCCGGTAAATCGCCCTGCCGCCATAGTGAGCGAAAATGCGGCGAATCCTGCGGAAGCAAGCGCCGGCGTCGCACCAAGACTATCGCGCAGATATACGGCGGACCAATCCGCCATGGCACCCTCCACTAGCAACCCAAAAAACGCCAGCACACCCAGTCCCAAAAGGACTCCTGTCGGCTTGACAAAGACAGGGTTCGAGCTCGAACCGAGTGAGCCAACGGGCATCAAAGCGGGCAACATGGCTATGACCAGCACGACAAAACACGCCGCAACCACGATCACATGCTGCGCATCACTCAATCCCGCCGCGAAACTCAGCCCTGCCGTCGCCGCCCCCACCAGCCCCCCCAGACTGAACAAACCATGAAACGAGGACATGATGGCGCGTGCGTAACGCTTTTCGATCTCCACGGCCTGTGCGTTCATGGCCACATCCAGTGTCGCATTGAGAGCGCCAAATAGGACGAGTGATGCCAATAATGGCATCACGCTTGGACTCATCACAGGAAGTGGCAAAGCGAGGCAAAAACCAATGGCGGCAACGCGGGTCACAAGGCGGCTACCAAAGCGACCGACCAGCCCGCCCGCGACGGGCAACGCCAACAGCGCGCCCACCGCCATCGCCAATAGCACGCCACCTAGCATCGCATCGCTCAATGCATGCCGATCCTTGACGGCGGGAATATGCGGCACCCAACTGGCGAACACGAATCCGTTGGTAAAGAAAATGACCGCCACCGAGTGGCGCGAACGCGAGGGCGGTGGTTTCTCTACTTCGATGCCAAGGTCTTCGGCGAATGGTTTATCTACAACATCCGTTCGAGTATTCATCCCGAGAGTGAACCACAAATCCGGTGCAATCTCACGCTCTGAAATCAGGCCGATGTGAGTGCCGATCTCCCCCGATTCACATTGCCCCCTATGGCATCCCCTGAAGTTTGCCACGCGCTAAGGGCGCGGGGAATTCGAGTTCACGCATCGCGCACCGCGGCGAGGTGCGCTATTCAACCGAAGCCCTCACCATTTCAGTCTCAGGCGATGGCTTCGCACCCAGCACCACGGACAGCATGTCGCGGCATCGTCGATAAACGTTCAGCGCCTGCGCCGGTTCGCCTTGCTCTCGGTACGCGATCATGAGTCGGCGGTAGAGGCCTTCGGCCAGATTGTCTAGTTCGAGGGCGCGCGCGTAGAGGGAGGCAGCCTGATCCCATTGCCTGTGCGCTTCCATCCGGGCGCCCAGAATGGAGATGGCGCGGATGAATTTTGCCTTCAGTTTGTCGCGGGCAGTGATGACGGAGGACTCGTTGGACTCGGGTGCGAGGAAGTGACCCGCATAGAGCTTCAGGAGGTCTCGGCAGAGTTCATTGGATATAGATCTTCCCGCGTCGCCTGCTTCGTTCAGGCGTTCGATCTTTGCGATGAGCGCGTCGAGCGCCCACGCATCGATCCAGCATTGCGTTTGGTTCAGAGACAGTTTTCCTTCCGCGAGAATCAGGCAGTCCTCGACACCGACCAACTTGCGCAGCCGGTACAAGGTACTGTCGAAGGTCACCTTCGCCGCATCGCCCTCCGAATCGGGCCACAGGTCGTGGATGAGCGCCGCCGCTTCCACCCGCACGCCACCATGGGCGATGAGCATACGCAGTAGATCCAGGGGTTTGCGCTGGGTTTTGCGGCTGAACACCAGCGCTTGATCCTGCACCGTCAGCTTGAACTGGCCGAGGGTGAAGATTCGCACGGGCCAACGCTGTTCCTGGATCGCCGTCTTGCGCAAACCTAAAACTCGAAAGACGGCAATCGGTCGCACGAATCCTTCGAGGTTGACCTGTCGGGTTTCTAGGGCGGTGACGCTGCGCTCGCACTGCGTGAAGGCGGAGGCGCTTACCAACACTTCACCGGGCTCGGCCTCTCGACTCAGACGGGAGGCGAGGTTGGTCACGCGGCCCACCACGCCATAGGTCAGATGCGAGCCGTGGCCGATGTTACCGATGGTGGCGTAGCCATGCGCGATGCCGATCCCCAGATCGAGATCGATGCCTTGCCTGCGATAGGATTGCAGGATCTCCCCGGCGCGCGCTTGCATGGCGAGCGCCATGCGCACCGCGTGACTGGCGGATTCCTCCATGAGCACGGGGTCATTGAAGATCACCATCATGGCATCCCCGGTGAAGCGCTCGAGCGTGCCTTCATGTGCATCGATGAGCTTGCCCATCTCCGCCCGATAAGTGCGAAGCAAGGTCATGACCTCCTCGGGCTCGGCGATATCGGCGAAGGCGGTGAAACCGCGCAGGTCGAGCAGTACCACCGTCACCTCGCACCGGCGCGTGCGCATGGGATCGTCCACGTCGCCTTCCAGGATGTGTTGCGCAAGTGTCGGCGAGAAGAAACGCTTGAGTTGTTCCAGGCGCTGCAGCTCGCTGACTTGTTGTGCGACACGCTGCGCCAGATTCGTGTTGAGTTTGGCGAGTTCACCGGCCTGGGTCTGCACCGTGTCATAAAGACTCTTTATGCGCAGCAGAGATCGAACCCTGGCCAGCAGTTCGGCCTGGTTGATGGGCTTGGTCACGAAGTCGTCGGCGCCGGCTTCGAGGCCCCTGACACGCTCCTGCGAGGCATCGAGCGCGGTCACCATGATGATGGGCAGCAAGCCGGTGGCCGGATCGGAACGCACCTGTTTGCAGACCTCATAGCCATTCAAATCGGGCATCAGTACATCGAGCAGCACCAGATCCGGTCGCTCGTTGCCAAGCATGCGAAGCGCCTCCTCGCCCCCGCTCGCGGCCTTCACCCGATACCCCTGTGACATGAGGATATCGCCGAGGAAGTTGCGATTGGCCGCGATGTCGTCGACGATCAGGATGACGGCTTGTTCGTGCATGGGCTAGGTACGCATGGGCAGGGTAAAGGTGAACAAGGCGCCGCGTCCGATGTCGCTCTCGACCCAGATCCTGCCACCATGCAACTCGACGAATTTGCGCGCAAGCGTGAGACCCAGCCCAGTTCCCGCCAGCTTACGCAGCGGATCGCCGCCCACTTGGCGGAACTGCTCGAAGATGGCCTGGTGATGCTCAGGTGCGATGCCCGCGCCGCTGTCGCACACGCGAAACTGCGCCATGCCATCCACCTGCGTGGCGTGGATTTCGATACGCCCGCCGTCGGGCGTAAACTTGACGGCGTTGGACAGCAGGTTGAGCAGAATCTGACGAACCTTGCGCTCATCGGCGACGAAGGCGCCCAGGTCCGGATCGACGCTCAACACGATCTCGTGCGCATGACTGGCGGCTTGGGCGCGTACGACCGCCAACGCATTTTCGATAGTGCCGGTGAGATCGAAGCGGGAGAGTTCCAGTTCGGTCTTGCCGGCTTCGATCTTGGCTAGATCCAGAAGGTCGTTGATCAAGCTCAGCAGGTGACGCCCGGCGCTGTGGATGTCGCGCAGATGGACGAGCTGCCGCTCGTTCAGATCTCCGGCGATTTTGGCCTGGAGTACCTCCGAGCACCCGATGATGGCGTTCAGTGGCGTGCGCAGTTCATGGGACATGTTGGCCAGGAACTCCGACTTGTGCCGGCTCGCCGTTTCCAGGGCACCGTAGAGTTTGCCAAGGCGCTCGCTCATGTGATTCAGATCGGAGGCGAGCGCACCCAGTTCATCGCGATTCTCTACATTAGCCTGGCGCGAGAAATCGCCCGCCGCGATTTCGCCCATGCGGTCCTCCATGGCGCGCACGGGCGCGATCAAGGACCAGGATATGCCGTATCCCAACAGTAGGGCCAGCCCGATGCTCGCTGCGAGAAAGATCAGGACCAGTTGTCTGGATTCTGCGTAGGCCCGGCGGTTGGCCTGGGCGCTGTCGACCAGTCCCTCCTCGGCCTTGTTGACCAATTCGTTGCTGGCGCGCTCGAGTCGTGCCGCCAGCGGATTGGCGCGCGCGAGTTGCAACTCGCGCCCTTCCTTGATCCTGCCGCTGCGCATGTACTCCACCATCTGGGTGACAACCTGGATGAAGGCTTCGTAGTCGCGCCGCACACGCGCATACAACTCGGCTTCGTCCTTCGAGACGAACTGCAATCTATCCAGGTCGTAGCCGAACTGATTGAGCTGCCGCAGCGTCGCGTCCAGGGTTGGTTCCTCGGGTTCGAGCAGGGCGGATGAGACGCTGTAGAGCTGGCTGACGGTGTCGTGGTTGAGCTGGCGATAGGCGGTGATCTTGCGTTGCATTCGCGCCATGTCTTCGGCCCGATCGTTGACTTCGGTGAGGGCGCGCATGCCGACCCAGCCGGCTGTCAGCATCAAGGCAACCACCAGCGCGAAGGCGACGAGGAGTTTGGTGTGAATGGATGCACGCACCCGCGCAATGCACGCAGGGAGCCATCTGACCGATGCTGTGATCCATGGCACGACTGGTCGCACTTGGGTGCCTCCTTGCCCCCACCCTACCCCAAATACTCCTTAATCTTCGCCAACAAGGCCCGCGGACTGAAAGGCTTGGTCACATAGGCATCGCACCCCGCCTCGAAAGCCTTCTCATCATCGCCGCTCAACGCATAGGAGGTTACCGCGATGATGGGAATGTGCTTCAACGCGGCCTCCGCCCGGATACGCCGCGTAGCCTCGTAACCATCCATCACGGGCAGTTGAATATCCATCAGGATAAGATCGGGCACCTGCGCCTTGGCGGCATCTACACCCTCCTCGCCGGTGGTGGCCTCGCTGACGGTGTAACTCGCGGCACCCAGCAGGTCGCGCAATATGCGCCGGTTGTCTTCCTGATCTTCGATCACCAATATGCGTTTGCTCATTCCGAGTACCTTTTCATGCCTTTGCCTTCACCGGAACGCGGAACCAAAACGTCGAGCCTTGTCCCTCCACCGAGTCGACACCTATCCTGCCTCCGTGCATCTCGACGATCTTGCGCGAAATGGTCAGGCCGAGGCCCGTGCCTCCCTTGCTGCGCGTGGAAGAACTGTCGACCTGCTGAAATTCCTCGAAGATCTTGTCACGCTGATCCGCCGGAACGCCGGGGCCGGTGTCCACCACAGCGAAGTTGAATTCGCCGTTGGAGTTGGTGACACGAATGGCCACTTCGCCCTTGTCCGTGAACTTGATGGCGTTGCCCACCAAGTTGAGCAGCACCTGAGACATACGCTGTCCATCGCCCAAGGCCGGGGGCAGGTCTTGCGCCACGTCGACCTTCAACGCCAATCCCTTCGAAGAGGCCAGGGACGCCACCGCCGAGATCACCGTGGCGACCACGTCGCCCACGGCATAGTCCTGGAGCGAGAGCTTGAGCTGGCCCGCCTCTATCTTGGACAGGTCGAGCACATCGTTGATGAGTCCCAACAGGTGGCGGCCGCTTTTTCCCACTCGGTCCATCACCTCTTCGATAGGCTGAGGGACTTCGCCGTAGATTTTGTCCTGGATTAACTCCGTGTATCCCAGGATGGCGTTTAACGGCGTGCGCAACTCGTGGCTCATGTTCGCAAGGAATTGCGATTTGTGACGGCTCGCCGCTTCCAGCTGCCTGTTGGCGGCCTCGAGCTGGCCGTAGAGTTGGCCCAGTTGCTCGCTCATGCCATTCAAGTCGCCGGCCAAGGTGCCCAATTCATCGCGATTGTTCACCGCCACGCGATGAGAGAAATCGCCGGCGGCGATCTCCTTGGTACGCGCTTCCATCTGTTTGACCGGACCGATGATGGACCAGGAGATCGCATACCCCAGCACCAGGGCGAGCACGACGCTCGCCACCGCGAACGCCAGCACCGCCTTGCGCGAGGCGAGAAAGGCCGCTTGACTGGTTTCGATACTGGCCACCATTTCGGATTCGGCCTTGTTGACCAGCTCGTTGGTCAGGCGCTCCAGGCGATCGGCCAACGGGGTGGCCCGCGCAAGTTGCAAATTGATGCCCTGATTGACCTGGCCCGCGCTGATCCGCTCGATGGCGGAGGATACGACGCGGATAAATTCTTCATAGTCTTTGCGCACGCGCTCGAGCAATTCCTTCTCATCGCCCGCCACATATTGCAGACGGTCCAGATCGTAGCCAAACTGATTGAGCTGGCGCAAGGTGGTATCGAGTTTGGAACTCTCCGGCTTCATCAGCGCGGTGGCCACGCTGTAGAGTTGACTGATGGTGTCGTGATTGAGCTGACGATAGGCCGCGATCTTGCGCTGCAGCCCGACCATCTCATCCACGCGCCGGTTCACGTCCGCCAACGCACTCAATCCCAGCGCACTGGCGACCATGAGCAAAAGCACCACGGCGCCGAAAGCCGCCAGCAGCTTGGCGTGAATGGTGGCGCGCACGCGCGCGATCAGGTCGGGCAGCCATTGCATCATGGCCCGGGCTTCTCGGTGATCAGGGATCGCAGGTCTTGCATAAATTCCTTGGGGGAGAACCTGACACCCAGATACTGTACCCGAATGACGCCCTGCGGATCGATGAGGGAGGTGAGAAAGGTATGGTCCACGTCCCCCGAGTCCTGTTTCTTGGCGAATATCGCATAGCGGCGGGTGACCTCGTGCACCTCCTCGGGCCGACCGGACAAGAACACCCAGCCCTCGTCCGTGGCGCCCAGCGCGTCGGCGTACTTAGCCAGGATTGCGGGAGTGTCCTTTTCCGGATCGACCGTGACGGCGGCAAACACGACACGCTTGCGCAGTTTGGGATCGAGACTCTTGCGGATGTGCACCAGCTTCGCCGTCAGCACGGGGCAGGTGTCGCGGCAACTGGTGAAGATGAAGGTGAGCACCACCGCCTTTCCGCGCAAGTCCCGCAGGGCCAGTCGTTTCTCGGCCTGCGTGGTCAACACGAAGGCGGGCGCCGGGCCGATGTGAGGCAGACGTGCTTCTTGTTTGGATTTGTGGGCAAACGCAGGCGTTCCCAGCATGACTTGCATTAGGACC
>JANNFC010000536.1:0-4897 GCA_031379405.1 Betaproteobacteria bacterium
CGGGCATCCCATACATTGGCATCGCGCTCCAGAGCTATGTGAAAGCGCTCGTCCGTACTGGCGGTTACGATCAGGCGAGAATCTGGGCTGATCGCCAGACGAGTGATCGCTCCTTTCATATTCTCCAAGTTGGCGATACGCCGAAAAGTAACGGCGTCCCAGACTTGAGCGCTACCGTCTCCTGTTCCCGTGACAACCATACTACCGTCTGCGCTCCACACGACGGCGCGTAGGCCGTGTTGCACCGCGTCCACGACAATGCTCGCGATTCTTTCCCCGCTTGCGGTGTCCCATGCGTAGCCGGCTCCGTCCAAATCCACGGAGATGATGCGTCTTGCGTCCGGGCTAAAGGCTGCGCTACTAATTTCGGCTGAGTGTTGCCGAAACTCGGTGATCTGCCTTCCCGTCCCCGCTTCCATGATGTGCAGGGACTGGGCGTCGCCTGTTCGCAACTCGAGTTTGCGATCCGGGCTAGGCAGAATGTCATGAAAGGGTTGAGTCTGCAGCTGCGCCTGTTCGATCAAGGCTTGACCTATGATGGATTCGAATTCGTGACGCACGCGGGCTTTGATGAGCACCTCACGCAGCACCTCGACCGCGTCACTGGCATCGGTTCGCTTGCATGCCTCAAGCGCAAGCAGCACCCCCAACTCCGGACTGGTGGGGACTTGAACCAACGCGGAAGTCGAAACCCCGCGGGCAATCGCAACCGAACGCTGTGTCCATGCGATCCATCCTCCGGTGATCGCCGTCACAGTCGTTACCGTAAGCCCCGTCATTACGGCGACCACGAAGCGTTTGAACTTGCGGTGCTGTGTCACATCCTCGCCGATCAATTCATCTTTTGACAGGCCTCGAAGGGCGGCGGCGATGGTCGCAATCTGGTCGCGAAAGGCCGGATTGTTCAGTGATAGGCGATCCGCCGTTCGGGCCCAGCGCATATCGACATAGAGTGGTTCGTCTTTGATCGCCGCCATAAGATTGGGCGGCAAAGCGCTGGTTGCTGTTCTGTCCTTCGGACCCCAGTGGGGTTCCCCGTCGGTCAGAACGATGAGGAGCGAGTCCAGGGAACGATGCGAAAGCCAATGATCGACTTCCTTGCGCACCCAGGAAGAGTCCGCCGCTTGTGGCGATGCCAGCAGAATGAAGAATTCCGACTCGGAAAGTGCGCCACACACCGATTCCCACAGATTCGGATTTATGGACAGGTCGGTGGCGTCTCGAAACACGCGCAGGGCGCGCAAGCGATTCCATGGGCGCGCAAACTGGCGCAGCGCGCCCTGTAACGCCGGCGCGAGCTTGCCGTCGGCGGCGTGACTATAGGAAATGAACGCTTTATAGGGCAAGTTGCCAAGTCGCTACGTTTCCCCGGAAGCGCGAAGTATCGCAAATATGCTTGCACAGTTGCCAGCGCACAAGGATCGCCCGGCGGTCGTTGACGGGTATCCTGGGAAAACGGGACGGGCTCCGGCGGCGAGCTTGTTGCGGGCAAAAGGCGGTACGCCGAGCGCAATGAAGATCGCGCTCGGCAATCGCGACGACGTCCCTGAACCGACCGCGATAGCGCAGTGAACTCCACTTGGCCCGATAGCTGCTCTGAGGTCACGCGACTGTCATTCATCGCGTGCTAGAATCCGCGCCCTTTCGCCCGGTCCCTGAAGACTCTCTCAATGTTCCGATCCGTTCGCAATATCGCCATCATCGCCCATGTCGACCACGGCAAGACCACGCTTGTCGACAAGATGCTCCGCCTAGCCGGAGTTTTTGCCGCACACCAGCACGTGGCAGAGCGCGTCATGGACAGCAATGACATCGAGCGCGAACGTGGCATCACCATCCTTGCGAAAAATGCCGCCGTGGACTATGGCAACGTACACATCAACATAGTAGACACCCCCGGTCACCGCGATTTCGGCGGCGAAGTGGAGCGCGCATTGTCCATGGTGGATAGCGTGCTGGTCTTGGTGGATGCCGTCGAAGGTCCCATGCCGCAGACGCGTTTCGTGACGCGCAAAGCCCTGGCACGTGGACTTAAGCCCATCGTCGTAGTGAATAAATTGGACCGTCACGGTGCGCGCGCCGATTGGGTGGTCAACCAGACCTTCGATCTGTTCGATCGACTGGGGGCTACGGAAGATCAATTGGACTTTCCGGTGGTGTACGCCTCCGCGTTACAGGGATGGGCGACTCTGGATCTGAACCAGAAGAACGACGATCTGCGTCCATTGTTCGATACGATCATCAAGCATGTTCCGCCTGCCGATGGCGATGCTGGCGCGCCGCTGCAATTGCAGATCAGTGCGCTGGACTACTCAACCTACATTGGTCGTATCGGCGTAGGCCGGGTGGAGCGTGGAACTCTGCGTTCACCGCAGGATGTTCTGCTCCTGACAGGCAACGCTACGCCTAAGAAAGTGCGCATCACACAGTTGTTCGGATTCTCGGGGTTGGAACGCGTGCCGGTCGCGCAAGCCGTGGCAGGTGACATCGTACTCATTCAGGGGGTAGAGGATTTGACCTTGGGCTGTACCGTTGCGGATATCGAGCAACCCGAAGCACTGCCGATGCTGACGGTGGACGAGCCCACACTCACCATGAACTTCCAAGTAAACACCTCGCCGTTAGCCGGCCGCGAAGGGAAATTTGTCACTAGCCGCCAGATTCGCGAACGCCTTCTGCGTGAGACCCTTTCCAACATGGCGCTGCGCGTGGAAGAGACCGCAGACGCGGATGTGTTTCGCGTTTCGGGTCGGGGTGAATTGCATCTCACCATCCTGATCGAAAACATGCGCCGCGAAGGCTACGAGTTGGCCGTGTCGCGCCCGCAGGTACTGTACAAGGAAATCGACGGCCAGCGCTGCGAACCTTATGAAATGCTGACGGTGGACGTGGAAGAAACCCACCAAGGCGCGGTGATGGAAGCGCTGGGCACACGTCGCGGCGATCTGCAGGACATGCAGCCCGATGGCAAGGGACGCGTTCGCTTGGAGTACATCATTCCCGCGCGTGGACTGATTGGGTTCCAGAACGAATTTCTTAACCTAACGCGCGGCACCGGTCTGATGAGTCACGTGTTTGACGAATACGGTCTGCTCAAGCCCGAAATGCCTCAGCGCCGCAACGGCGTATTGATCTCCCAGGACGATGGTGTGGCCGTGGCCTACGCCCTGTGGAAGCTCGATCCGCGCGGACGCATGTTCGTCAAACCCAATGATCCTGTCTACGAGGGCATGGTGGTTGGTATCCATGCACGTGACAATGATCTGGTGGTCAACCCTGTGCGGGAGAAGCAGCTCACCAACATCCGGGCCGCCGGCAAGGATGAACACATCGTCCTCACGCCACCGATTCAGGTGAGTTTGGAATACGCCGTGGAGTTCATCGCGGACGATGAGCTGGCCGAAGTCACACCCAAGTCCATCCGCATCCGCAAGCGCCATCTGAAAGAGCATGAGCGCAAACGCGCATCCCGCTTAGAGGAAGCCGCGGCGTAGCTTCACGCTTGAACTCGTATTCCCCGCGCTCTTGGCGCGGGGGCAAGCTTCGGGGGTTTCCAAAGGGGGCGAAGTGATTTTCACGTAGCCCCCGTTGGTCAAGGGCGGGGTCAATACCCCGCCCGTGAAGTCCCCTTTATTACCCCCCCCGCGAAATATCCCTTGCGCGTCGACCAGTCTCGCCGCCAACGTCTTTTCCTAAAGTCTCAATCGTCTTTCACCGTTAAATGCATCGCCCACTATGCAGTGGGTGCCGTGCGGCAAACGGGATCCGGACATCGCGGATCACGGTGAAATGATCGATCGGTACGGGCCACGCCTTCCACGCACAGGGGCCTCGAATCTCAAGGGACGCGACGAATAGATGTTTCTGATTATCGGTTACGTAATTATCCTGGCGGCATCGGTGGGAACCTACGCATTGCACGGCGATCTGCGTGCGCTTTGGGTTCCGGTGGAGTATGTGGCGATCTTCGGCCTCATGGTCGGGGGGTTGATTGCTGGTAATGGCATCAAGGCTATCAAGGCCACCGTGGGCGCCTTGCCTTCTGTGTTTAAAGGGTCCGTCTACAGCAAGGCGTTCTATATGGACCTTCTGTCTATGATGTATGAGCTGCTCACCAAAGTACGCAAAGAGGGCTTGATGTCCATCGAAGGCGACATCGAGAACCCGGAAGCGAGCCCGATCTTCTCCAAGTATCCCAACTTTCTTCACCATCACCATGCCGTGGAGTTCCTAACGGACTATCTGCGCATCATGGTCGGGGGCAACCTCAATGCCCTGGAGATTGAGTCCCTGATGGACGCCGAAATCGAAACCCATCACCAGGAAGCCCACGTCGCGCCTCATGTCATGTCCAAGGTGGCGGACGGCGTGCCGGCCTTCGGGATCGTGGTGGCGGTCATGGGTGTGGTGAACGTGATGGGATCGGTGGGGCAGCCGCCTGCCATTCTGGGCAAAATGATTGGTGGCGCGCTGGTGGGTACCTTTCTTGGGATTTTGCTGTCCTATGGTTTCGTTGCGCCCATTGCCAGCCAACTGGAGCAAAAGATGGAAGAGGGCGGCAAGATCTACCAATGCATAAAAGTCGTGCTGCTGGCTAGTATCAACGGCTATGCACCGCAGGTCGCCGTGGAATTCGGCCGCAAGACCTTGAACTCCACCGAGCGTATGACCTTCAAGGAACTGGAAGAAGAGGTCAGGAGCCGCAAGAAGTAGTGGTGCGCGATTCTTCTAATCCCCGAACAAGGCAATGAGCGACGAATCTCAACGACCGATAGTCATCAAGCGCATCAAGAAGGGCGGCGGCGGCGCTCACGGCGGCGCGTGGAAAATTGCATACGCCGACTTCGTGACCGCCATGATGGCCTTCTTCCTCTTGATGTGGTTGTTGGGTTCCACC
>JANNFC010000544.1:0-3859 GCA_031379405.1 Betaproteobacteria bacterium
CATGCGGAGAGTTTGTGGACGTCGAAGTTCTCGACGGTCGATCGAGCGTCGTTTTTATGATTGGCGATAATGGAATTGGCGTTTTTGCCAATTTGGCCCGGGCGCTTCGGCTACCAGAGGAGAAAGACGCGGTTTTCGAGCTTCTAAAGGGCAAGAGAACCTCCGCTCCGGCGCATCACACGGGCGAAGGGTTGTTCTTTTCTGCACGAGTTTGCGAGTGCCTTGATTTGGAAACCGCCCGCTTTGGATTAAGTTTCAAGCATGGTCATGTCCCAGCGTTTGTTGAGTTCGATAACTGCGCTCGCGCGGTCATGGGTACATCGGTGACCTATCATGTTCGCAAGGCGCCCATTCAGACTTTGCTACAGGTGTTCGATGCTTTTTGTCCCGCACCGGATAACCGCTTTTCCCGCACGACGGTACCGCTCGCCGTGGCGGCGAAGGCTGACGGCAAGTTGGTATCACGCTCGCAAGCCAGACGAGTCGCTTCCGGTCTGGACGCTTTCTCGGAGGTGGAGTTCGACTTTGCGAGCGTCGATCGAATCGAGCAAGGGTTCGCGGACGAGCTCTTCAGAGTATGGGTCGTGGCATATCCGAGCGTGCAAGTGCGCGCGACGGGAGCTGGTGAGGAGGTCGCCAAGATGCTCCGGCACGTTGGCTTCCTGCGTCATGGGGTGAAATAAGAGGGACTTCGCCCGCGAAGTCCCGTTAGCTTAGCTGTTTCGTGCGATCTTGGGACGAAGTGCACTGATCCGAGAGTGTTCGCCGGAGTTGACCGAAAAGTCCAGTTGAGTCCGGAAATTGGGCCGGGCGGCGGCAAAGTCTGTCGCGGTGGGCTTAGGACCGACCGCAACCAAGACCAGCAACACAGTGGTGATGGCGGCAACTACCAATGCTTCGATTCCGAGATCCAGATCTTTGAGCGTCGACATGATGTGTCCTCCTTGGTTGTGATGGGTGCTGCGTTGGAAAGAAGTATCGGCGTCCAGGGCCGACGAATCGCGTGAGCATTACCCGGCTGGGTGTGAAGTATTTACCTTCACCTTGTTGCCTCGTAGGGCGCGTTGCACGCACCGCGCACGCTATCGATCACCGCATCACTGGCACGAGAGACCTCCGTCATGGAATCGCCGATGGGACGTTTTTCGATCAGGCTAGCTCCTCGCTTATAATTTCGCCCGCTGAGGAGCGTTGCGACCCCGCCAATGGGGGCCAGGCTCAGCGATTCAAGAACGGCGCTCGCCTACCCGTAACCGGGTTGGGGTGCCGTTTTCACGTCTGATCCATTCGTGTGGGCATGACGATAGCGGAGCGCCCTGCCCATTTGCCCAAAGGAGCGTATCCATGTCCGCAGTGCTTAAACCCAGTCCCGCGTTCACCGACTACAAAGTCGCCGATCTTTCCCTGGCCGACTGGGGCCGCAAGGAAATTCGAATCGCGGAAACCGAAATGCCAGGTCTCATGGCCATCCGCGACGAGTACGCCGCCACCCAGCCACTGCGCGGGGCACGTATTACCGGTTCGCTCCACATGACGATTCAAACCGCGGTGTTGATCGAAACCTTGCAAGCCCTGGGTGCCGAAGTGCGCTGGGCTTCTTGCAACATCTACTCGACACAAGATCACGCGGCCGCGGCCATTGCGGCTGGCGGCACCCCTGTGTACGCCTATAAAGGCGAATCGCTGACCGAATACTGGGAGTACACGCACAAGATTTTCGAGTGGCCCGATGGAGGCTTCTCCAACATGATCCTCGACGATGGCGGCGATGCCACCTTGCTGCTGCATCATGGCGCCCGCGCGGAAGTGGATGCCTCACTACTGAATCATCCCAGTGGCGAAGAGGAAACCGTGCTGTTCGCGGCCATTGGAGCCAAGCTGGCCAAAGACCCGAAGTGGTATTCCACACGACTGGCCAAAGTGAGGGGTGTAACGGAAGAGACCACCACCGGCGTGAAGCGTCTCTATCAAATGGCCAAGGACGGTACGCTGAAATTTCCCGCCATCAACGTCAATGACTCAGTCACCAAAAGCAAGTTCGACAACCTCTACGGTTGCCGTGAGTCCCTGGTGGATGGGATCAAGCGTGCCACCGACGTAATGATCGCGGGCAAAGTAGCGCTGGTTTGTGGCTACGGCGACGTGGGCAAGGGTTCGGCGCAGGCGTTGCGCGCGCTCTCCGCGCAGGTGTGGATTACCGAAGTGGATCCCATCTGCGCCTTGCAAGCCGCCATGGAAGGTTATCGCGTCGTGACCATGGACTACGCTTGCGACAAGGCCGACATTTTCGTCAGCGCCACCGGCAACTTCCATGTGATCACGCATGCCCACATGAAGAACATGAAGAACCAGGCCATTGTGTGCAACATCGGCCACTTCGACAACGAAATCGACATCGCTGCCCTCAAGCAATACCAGTGGGAGAACATCAAGCCGCAGGTCGACCACATCATCTTCCCCGACGGCAAGCGCATCATCTTGTTGGCTGAGGGCCGGTTGGTGAACTTGGGCTGTGGGACCGGCCACCCGTCATACGTGATGAGTTCGTCCTTTGCCAACCAAACCATTGCGCAGATCGAACTGTTCAACAACCCCGATAATTATTCAATCGGCGTGTACGTTCTGCCCAAGCATCTCGATGAGAAAGTTGCGCGCTTGCAATTGAAGAAACTCAGCGCGCAACTCACGGAACTTACCGACGCACAAGCGCGCTACATTGGCGTGAGCAAAGCGGGGCCCTATAAGGCGGAGCACTATCGGTACTAATCCTCATCGCGACCTTCATGTAGGGTGGGTTAGATGCGACAGCATCGTAACCCACCGTCCTCCGCTGTCAACGCCAATCATGTAAGCAGCATCGGTGGGTTGCACCCACCCTACGAACCCCTACGGGGCTACTCATGACACCTTCGCGAACCTTCAGTTTCGAATTCTTTCCACCCCAAACCGAGGAGGGGACAAAAAAGCTGCGCGCCACGCGCAAGCAACTCGCGCAACTCAATCCCGCGTTTTTCTCGGTGACCTATGGAGCCGGGGGATCTACACAAGAGCGCACCGTCGGGACCGTACTGGAAATTAAGTCGGAAGGCCTTGAAGTGGCGCCGCACATGTCCTGTGTTGGAACCACCCGGGCAAAAGTGCGAGAGCTATTCGATAGCTATCGCGCAGCGGGGATTCAACGAGTGGTAGCACTACGCGGCGATCTTCCATCCGGCATGGTGGAGGCAGGAGAATTTCGTTATGCCTGCGATTTGGTGGCGTTTCTGCGCGAGACTTACGGTCAAGAGATCCATATCGAAGTTGCGGCCTATCCGGAATATCACCCTCAGGCGCGTAGCCCACGCGATGATCTACTCAACTTCAAGCGCAAGTTGGATGCTGGGGCGGATACTGCCATCACCCAGTACTTCTACAACCCCGACGCCTACTTTGCCTTCGTCGATGAGTGCCTGGCCCTTGGAATCAACCTACCCATCATACCGGGCATCATGCCCATCACGCGCTTCTCACAGCTCGCCCGTTTTTCGGATGCATGCGGCGCGGAAATTCCGCGCTGGGTGCGTCGCAAGCTGGAAGGTTATGGCGACGATCTCGACTCGATTCGCTCCTTCGGCTTGGATGTGGTGACGAACCTATGCGATCAACTCCTGCGCGGTGGAGCGCCGGGATTGCATTTCTATACGCTGAATCAAGCGGGCGCCACCTCTACAATTTGGCAGAGATTGGGATTGCGTTAACGCTACATCCCGCGACGTCCCTTTTATCTCGCCCTAGCGTTCCCGCACGCCACTTGCGCGGGAGTGGAAGTGAGGGGCGCTGGATCAACTTGTGCCGATACCTATATGATCAGAGCCTCTTG
>JANNFC010000558.1:0-10364 GCA_031379405.1 Betaproteobacteria bacterium
CGGGCATCACGTCGTCGCTAGTGAGCAGGGTAAGCCGAAGCTGATGAGTTGTGCGACGGTCTTGCCCTCACGCGCGCCTTCGAGTATTTCGTCGGCAATGTAAGCCGTGGCTTCAGGATGATTGAGCTTGAGTCCCTTGCCCTTGCGTTTGCGCGCCATCTCCGCGGCCACATAGATGGTGAGCCGCTCCATTTCGGTCTGCGTCAACAACATCGCACTCTCCTCCCCCTATTCTCGTCCGTTGAGCGTGTTGGGCGATTTTGGTCCGCGAGAAGGAACCCGTCAACCTCCATGCACCATGCACACCTGGCGTGCGGCAGCGCCACTCGCCCACAGGTCGATCACCCATGAACTCTATTTTCGCGCGCGCTTGGCGCGAAGCGAACTTCGGGGGATTCCAAAGGAGACAAAGTGATTTGTACGGAGCCTCCCTTTGGTCACTTTGATCACTTGGATCACTTTGGTCAAGGTCGGGGTTCACACCTCGCCCGCGAAGGCCCTTTATTTTTTCCGCACAATAGCGGTGCGGTTACATTCCTGTCGGCCCCGTTGTGGGGCGTGCTTGCGTGTTCGACTATCCCTCCGAAGTGACCCTAACTCACTGATCGCAGGAGGTAAACCTCGCTTCCGGCCTTGTGGCATGGTTACTGCCGTCATCCACTCAGAGAGGCGAGGTGCAAGTCCGACCGCGTCTTAAGGACGGCTAGGGTTCCGGCTTCGATGAGGCGTCTGGTCCGAGAGCAGTCCGGTCTCATCCTTGATGAGATTCCACGGAGGGACAAAAGCCCGGGAGGTCGCGTTCAGGATGTCACTGACGCCCTCTCTCATGGCACTAAACCGAAAAGGAATCTCTATGTCATTCAAACGCATTGTCTGCGGCGCGCTCGGCGCCATCGTGCTCTCCCTGTCCACGATTCCTTCCGCTCTGGCGGAGGTAAAGGTCGGCTTGAGTGATTGGCCTGGCTGGGTGGCGTGGTACATCGCCGAGCAAAAGGGCTTCTTCAAAAAGCATAGCGCCGAGGTCAAACTAGTGTGGTTCGCCAACTACACCGACTCCATTGCCGCGCTGTCTGCCGGGCAGTTGGACGCCAACTGCCAGACCTGGAGTGACACCCTCGCACCGCTGGCCAAAGGCATACCGATCAGAGCAATTCTGGTGAACGATAACTCGGCGGGCAACGACGCATTGATGGTGAGCCCGAAGATCAGGAACTTCGCGGACCTCAAAGGTAAGACCGTCGCACTGGAAGAATTCAGCGTATCGCATTTCGTGCTGGTGAGCGCCTTGGCAAAAAACCGTATGAGTCTGGCTGATGTGAAGGTCACGAACCTTAGCGCCGGCGACGCCGCGGCGGCGTTCCTCGCCGGTCGGGTGGACGCCGCCGTGGTGTGGAATCCTTGGGTGAATCAAATTCAAGTGAGCGGTAAAGGTAAGGCGCTGTTCACTTCGAAGGACATGCCGGGCCTGATCCCCGATCTTCTTGTCGCCCAGGAAAAGGCGATCAAAGAAAAGCGTAAGGATTTCCTCGGGATGATCCGCGCCTGGTATGACACGGTGGCTTTCATCCAATCCAAGCCCGATGAGGCGGCCCAGATCATGAGCAAGGTCGTCGAGCTGAAGCCGGAGGAATACAAAATTTTCTTGCCGGGAACGAAATTCTTCGCAGAGAAAGACGTGCTTGCCGCGCTGGATGAAAAGAGCGCCAGTTCCCTGGTCGGTGTGTCGCCAACCATCACCAAATTCCTGCTCGACAATAAGTTGATGGAAGGCACCCCGGACATCGCCAAGGGGATCGATGCTTCGTTGGTGCGTGAAGTTGCCAAGCGCTAAGCACATTGGTTGCGGCAATGCTTCCTGTGGAACCCATTCTGACCACCCTGACCACCGGTGCACGACAAGCGTCTAGCCCACGTATCGCGCTATGGGTAATCCGTGGCCCGCTTAGCGCTCGGCGCTACTGGGCCTTCGCTATCACCGGGCTGCTATTTCCCATTGCTGCCTGGTGGCTCGCCAGCACCGCCGGTTGGATGGACAAGGTGTTTCTGCCTAGCCCACAAGACGTGGTGATAAGGATTGCTACGTGGCTCACCCAGGGCAATCTGCAGCGCGACATCTGGGTTAGCACTTATCGAGTCACCGCCGGGTGGTTACTCTCAGCGCTGCTTGCCCTGCCTCTGGGTCTATTCATTGGCACCTACCGGCCGATTCAAGCGCTGTTGGAACCGCTGATGGATTTCATCCGTTACATGCCGGCGGTCGCGTTCATTCCGTTGGTGATGATCTGGATTGGCATCGATGAGAGTTCGAAGATCGCCATCATCTTCATCGGCACCTTCTTTCAGATGGTGCTGATGATGGCCGAGGATGTGCGCCGCGTCCCCATGCAGCAAATCGAAGCGGCGCAAACCATGGGGGCGACCCGCGACGAGGTGATGTTTCGGGTGGTGTTTCAATCGGCGAAGCCCGCGCTCCTCGATACGCTGCGCGTCACCATGGGGTGGGCATGGACTTACCTGGTGGTGGCGGAACTCGTCGCCGCCAACTCGGGCCTTGGTTATGCCATTCTCAAGGCGCAACGTTTTTTGCAGACCGATAAGATCTTCGCCGGTATTTTATTGATCGGCGCCATCGGGCTCGCTATGGATCAGAGCTTCCGCTGGCTGCATCGCCGTTCGTTTCCATGGCTCTATTCAAGATAAGAATGTAAGAATGGCGAAGTGCATCGCAACCGCAGGCTTAGGCAAGATCTTCTCGACCGCGGAAGGTAGCACCGTCGCGCTGGAGAGCATAGACCTCGCTGTGGACGCAAGCGAGTTTGTCACTTTGGTGGGCGCGTCGGGATGCGGCAAATCCACCTTGCTTCGCATCATTGCCGGCTTGGATCAGAAGAGCCACGGACAGGTAAGTATCGCCGGTGCACCCATCGACGGTCCCGATGTTGACCGCGCTGTCGTGTTCCAACACTACAGCCTCTACCCCTGGCTTACGGTAGTGCAAAACATCAAGTTCTCACGCCAGCTTGCCATTCACCGCCGGGACATCACCTCTGCCGATGTCGAAGCCGCGGCTGGGCGCGCCGAAGCGCTGCTCGAAGTTATGGGATTGACCCACGTGGCCAATGCCTATCCCAATCAGTTGTCCGGCGGCATGCAGCAGCGCGTCGCTATCGCGCGGGCGTTACTGCCGCGACCGCAGATACTGTTGATGGACGAACCTTTTGGGGCCCTGGACGCGCAAACGCGGGACGTGATGCACGATCTGATTCGCTATCTAAGCGCCATCGAAAACACCACGGTTGTGTTTGTCACACACGACGTGGAGGAAGCCATTTACCTTGGCAATCGCGTGGTCGTCATGGCGCCACGGCCGGGGCGCGTCGACAGCATCCACGGTGTGCCGTTACCCGACGAACGTACACAAGACATGAAGCTCTCGCCTGATTTCATCGCCCTCAAACGCACCATCCTTGAACGCATTCGAGAGACCTCTGGCATGAAGACCGATTACGATACGCTACGCAAGCTCACTCAGCACGCAGCATGGATCACTTAATCATTCAGGAACCTGAGAATGCCCCATACCTTGCCCGCAATACCCGCCGACGCCTTGTTGTGGCAAGACTTGATTCCAGGCGGCTTTCATTGGTCCGGCATCGTACGTCGAGGAACAACATTACGGCTCGCTGACCTCAATGGTGGGGCGAATTGCTCTGCGATTTTCTTCAATCAGGAAGAAAAGCTCGAACGCTACAACATGGCCGACACACTGAAGGCACAGCATACCGCGCATCTGACCCAAGGCCATGTCTGTTACTCAGACATGGGGCGGGTGCTGTGCTCAATCACCGCCGATAGCGTCGGGTGGCACGATCCACTTTGCGGACCTTGCACCGCTCACGACATTGACGAGAAGTTTGGCCAGCGGCGATACCAGGAAGCACGCAATGCGATGTATCGAAACGGCCGCGACGGACTCCTTGTTGAGTTGGCCAAATGGGGATTGGGGGCGCGGGACTTGGTGGCGACAGTGAATTTCTTCAGTAAAGTATGGATCGACGAGGACGGTGATTTTCACTTCGTCGCAAATCATTCGAAAGCCGGCGCCGGAGTCGATCTACGCTTCGAGATGAACTGCATGGTCGCCCTCTCCTGTGCGCCCCATCCGTTGACGGAATCACGCGAATATCAACCTGCTGCGATAAGCCTCACCGCTTGGCGTGCCGGCCCCGTGACTATGGATGACCTGTGCCGTGTGAGCTGCGCGGAGAACGGCCGTGGATTTCAGAATACCGAGCGCTACTTTCGGGGAGCAACCCTATGATCGGCCCACTTACACAAAGCAAGCTCAGTCCCGCGCACGCAATCTATGAACTTACGCTTGCAGCCGGCGAAGGCTGGTTGCACGAAATCAAACGCGGTCAAGTCTTTCGCATTCACGACCTTGAGGGTAACCAAGCCGTTGATACGCTGTTCTACAGCGCGGCGGACCCCGGCAATCGGTACAGCGCTCAAGATACCATTCGCGCGCAGCGCAATCTTTATCTCACTACGGGCAGCCGCCTGCTGTCAAACGAAGGCGACGTACTGTTGAGGATTGTCGCCGATACCTGTGGCCGCCACGACACCTTGGGTGGAGCGTGCGCCTCGGAGAGCAACAGCGTACGCTACGCCTTCGAGAAAAAATACATGCACAGTTGCCGAGACATCTTCCTGCATACCGCCGCGCATGGCCAGCATCACATCACAAAACGGGACATTAGCAGCAACATCAACTTTTTCATGAATGTACCGGTCACGGCCGAGGGAAAACTTACGTTTGCAGACGGCGTGTCCGCGCCAGGCAAGTATGTGGAGATGCGCGCCGAGATGGACGTGATCTGCCTGATCTCGAACTGCCCACAACTCAATAATCCGTGTAACGCCTATAACCCCACCCCCGTGCAGTTATTGATCTGGGACGATGTTCAATAAGGTCCTAATCGCCAATCGCGGTGCGATCGCCTGCCGCATTGCACGTACACTCAAGTCCATGAGTATCGCGTCGGTCGCGGTCTACTCCGATGCCGATCGACACTCGCGACATGTCGCCGACGCCGATGAAGCGGTTCGCATCGGCCCGCCGTTAGCGTCCGAGAGCTATCTTTGCGTCGAGGCTGTCCTGCGCGCCGCGCACGACACAGGCGCGCAGGCAATCCATCCCGGCTATGGCTTTCTCTCGGAAAATGCCGATTTCGCCCAGGCTTGCGCCGATGTGGGACTGATTTTCATCGGCCCGACACCGGCGCAAATGCGCGCGTTCGGACTGAAGCACACGGCGCGTGAGCTGGCGGCGGCGAACGATGTGCCGTTGTTACCGGGCTCCGATTTGCTCGAAAGTATCGATGAAGCGGTGGCCGAGGCGGCACGGATCGGCTATCCGGTAATGCTCAAGAGTACCGCCGGCGGCGGTGGCATCGGCATGCAGTTGGTATGGCGCGAAGACGAACTTTTACCCGCTTTCGAATCGGTGGAACGGCGTGCCCGCAGCGCCTTCAAGTCCGGTGCCTTGTTCATGGAAAAGTTTGTCGAAGCCGCGCGCCACATCGAAGTTCAAATCTTCGGCGACGGCCGTGGCCATGTCGCGACTTTGGGCGAGCGCGATTGCTCGGTGCAGCGGCGCAATCAGAAAGTAATCGAAGAAGCGCCGGCGCCGGGGCTAAGCGACCTGCATCGGCGCCAACTGGCCACGACTGCGCAACGCTTGGGGATGGCAGTGGGGTATCAATCCGCCGGAACGGTAGAGTTCGTATTCGATTCCAACAGCGGCCAGTTCTACTTTCTCGAAGTGAATGCGCGGCTGCAAGTGGAGCACGGTGTGACGGAGGAAGTGACCGGCATCGATCTGGTTAATTGGATGGTACGCCAAGCGGCGGGGGAACTGGATCTCTCCGATTTTCGAGCACGAATCGAAGGTCATTCGATCCAGGTGCGCGTCTATGCCGAAGATCCCGGCAAAAATTTTCAACCCTGTAGTGGGCTATTGACCGAAGCAATTTTTCCCGGCAATGCGAGAACCGAGACGTGGGTTACCAACGGGAGCGAGGTTTCGCCCTATTACGATCCAATGCTCGCTAAGCTGATCGTGAAAGCGGATACGCGAGTCAACGCGATCCGGCAACTTGCTACCGCACTCGACGCTACTCGACTGGCGGGTATTGAAACCAACGTTTCCTATTTGCGCCAGATTGTGGCCGATGCGGTGTTTTGCGCCGGACGACAAACCACGCGCTATCTCTCCAAGCTGCCCTACGTCGCACGCAGCATTGAAGTGTTGGAGCCCGGCATCCAAACCACCGTGCAGGACTATCCTGGGCGGACGGGCTATTGGCACGTAGGCATGCCGCCCTCCGGCCCCATGGACGCCTTGGCAATGCGATTGGCCAACCGACTGGTGGGTAACGCCGACGGCGCCGCGGCGCTGGAGATCACTCTTGCAGGGCCGACGCTGCAGTTCAATTGTGATGCGGTGATTGCTATTGCCGGCGCACCGTTTCGCGTCGAGTTGAATGGACAGCCGTTGCCACACTGGCAATCGCATGCCGTGAGGGCTGGGCACATATTGAAGATCGCGGGCGTTACAGGGTTCGGCGCCAGGTGTTACCTTGCCATCGCGGGCGCCATTCAAGTGCCTGAGTATCTCGGCAGCAAAGCGACGTTCACCCTCGGTCAAGTGGGTGGACATTGTGGACGTACGCTGCGCAGCGGCGATGTGCTGCACTTCGGCAACGTAGTGACGTCGATCAATGACCCGCCCACGATAGAATCGAAGGCAACTCCGCGCTATGACGCCCATTGGACCATAGGAGTGCTGTACGGCCCCCACGGTGCACCGGATTTCTTCACCGAAACGGATATCGACACGTTCTTTGCGACCGACTGGGAAGTTCATTACAACTCCAGCCGCACCGGCGTGCGCCTGATTGGCCCCAAACCGCAGTGGGCGCGCCACGACGGGGGCGAGGCAGGATTGCACCCGTCAAACATTCACGATAATGCCTACGCCATCGGCGCCATCGATTTCACTGGGGATATGCCAGTGATCCTTGGCCCCGATGGGCCGAGTTTAGGGGGCTTCGTGTGTCCTGCCGTGGTGGTCAAGGCGCAGTTGTGGAAAATCGGCCAACTCAGACCGGGAGACAAGGTTCGCTTTGAACCACTGGCGTTGCAAGAAGCTCTGGCGCTTGCCGCCGATCAGGAGACCTTGATTGCCACGCTCGCGAACTCCCCAACGGAACGTTCACATGTACCGAGCCGGGTAGTGGGCGATGCCATTGTCCATCGCCTGGAACCGAAGGGAGATAACGTTGGGGCGACCTATCGCATGGCGGGCGACAACTATCTCCTGGTCGAGTATGGTCCCTTGGTGCTTGATCTTAATCTTCGCTTTCGCGTTCATGCATTGACGGAAGCGCTCCAACTGCAACGGATAGCGGGCATTATCGACCTGACGCCAGGGATTCGCTCTGTGCAAGTGCATTACGACAGTGCGCGCTTGACGCTGACGGCGTTGATGGAAATCCTGCTGCATGCGGAAATTTCATTACCTGCGATCCACGACATGGAAGTGCCCACGCGCATCGTGCACTTACCGCTCACATGGAATGACAGCCAGACGCAACTGGCCATTCAAAAATACTCCCAATCCGTGCGCAAGGACGCTCCGTGGTGCCCGAGCAATATTGAGTTCATCCGACGCATCAATGGGCTTGACGGCATCGACGACGTGCAACGAATCGTGTTTGATGCGTCGTATCTAGTATTGGGACTAGGGGACGTTTATCTCGGCGCACCGGTCGCAACGCCCATAGACCCGCGGCATCGCTTGGTGACGACGAAGTACAACCCGGCGCGCACCTGGACGCCGGAGAACGCCGTTGGCATCGGTGGCGCTTATTTGTGCATCTATGGCATGGAAGGGCCGGGAGGATATCAATTCGTTGGGCGTACGCTGCAGATGTGGAACCGCTATCGAGAAACCACCGCCTTTCGCGAGGGCAAGCCCTGGTTGCTGCGCTTCTTCGATCAGATTCGCTTTTATCCCGTGGAAGAAGAAGCGTTGCTCGACATGCGCCAGGATTTCTTGCAGGGTAAGGTCAACATTAGGATCGATGAACAAAAGTTCAGCCTGCGCGAGTACAACGCGTTCCTTGCGGCGAACGCGTCCGACATCGCCCGCTTCAAGTCACGGCAACAGGCTGCGTTTGAGACCGAACGCAAGCGATGGCGCATTACGGGGCAAGCAGACTATGCGAGCGATAAACCTCCTCAATCAAATACCGCAGACGAACTCGCACTCGCGCTCGGCACGCACGCGAGCACCAGTCCCGTGGCGGGAAGTGTATGGAGAGTACTGGTCACGGTTGGCGAGCGCGTCTACGCCGGAACCCCATTACTGATCGTCGAATCGATGAAAATGGAAATCAGCGTGAGGGCGTCAGAAGACGGTGTGGTCCAACGCCTACTGTGCAACGAAGGTACGCCGGTGGCGACCGGTCAGAACCTTATCGTGATCAAATCCATAGGCGAGCGAACAGAATAAACGACGTCAGCCCAGTAGCCGCAGCCCCAGAGTGCGATCGGCAAAGCCCCTCATATTCACTGTCCTACGTTAACGAAAGACCTGGTACCGTAACTGCTAACCCCCTTTCGGTAATCGCTTCGTCACTGACCGTGCTGCCGAGCTCTTGCCAGTCATACCGGTCAACGTCCCTTCGAGCCTGGCAATTCTTGTTTCGTGATTAAGAACAAGATCGCTTAAGCGATCCATTCGCTTTGCCGTTTGCAGCAACTCGGCCTTCACAACCGATACGCCTGATAGGCGGTCTAGGATATCAACTACTAGACTCATGCTTCGCCTCCGCCGCGAATTTTTTCTATTTTGGCGAACATCGCATCGAGCTTCTTGTTAGTCGCCTTTAAGCTAACAGACATCTCCTTAAACTCCTGTGCGGCCTGTCTACTGGCAGCGTCCAACATTCGCAACTCCTCTACTGACACGCCCTCCAGGTACGCTTCTATTGCGTTACGAATCTCCTCGCTCATTTTGCTACCACGCTTTCTCGCACGCTCTTGAAGCGCTTTCTTCTGCGTAGGGTCGAGATAGACTTGGGTAATTTCTAGTGTCGCCATGAGAGTTCCTCTATCTGCCGATATATATACACCATATATTCTAACGCAGCCACCCATTCTTGGTAGAACTCCGGGTTCTGAAAAGCGGCGAGACGAATCAAACGATTGACCAGTGGTCGCGACAATTGCGTCTTCTCGAAGTAGATCAGATTGCCCAGGGTTATCGTGAGAGATTGCGGCATGGGTCCAGGCAGTTTCTTGCCGGTCGACGCAGGCCGCCTCCATGGCGGGCATTTTCTGCTTGCACTACCGTCAACAATTCCCTGTCGAAGGTTTCTCTTTGCGACCCAAAATCTTCCAAAGCCTTCCCCACATCCCATTCGAAACTCTTGAGGAGATGGAAGGCAAGCTGTCGGGATGGTAGGCAAGCTTGCGCATGAGGCTCAGCTGCACGAAGACAGGTTGTGTGGTTCTTCAATGTGCGCAGCGTGGCAGAGTTGGGCCGCATGATGCACCAACGGTGACCGGTAGCGATCCCCGAAAACAGCTTCTCATGTGACGCGCGCCTTGCGTAGGGATCGTGGAGGCGGCCGCCAGTCAGCCGCGACTGGGTCGGCAGTCAGGGCAGCTCGAACGTAGACTTGAACCCCGGCTTGAGAGATCGAGTTTGGGGTGATGAAGTCCTCGGCTGCGTCCTTCTCAGTGTTACCGACTCATTGAGGTACCCCGGGATCCTGCCTGGCTTCAGACAACGCCTCCATGCGATAGGGAAAGCCACGTAAGATCAACCCGGAGAGCACTGCAGCGTATCGCTGAGCGCACAGCATAGCGACCACCGCACCCCGGGAATAACCCAACAGCGCGGGCCGCCAATGAACTCCAGGGAATGCACTGCGCTCACGCTTTACCACCCAGTCTAGAACGGCGGCAATATCTCGAAGGCAGACCATTCAATGCACAACGGTCGCAGCACATCAGCTGCGAACAAAATCTCGAGTGCCGAGGATGGGCAAAGCGCAGCGTACCCATCATGCACCAGCATGCGGAATGCAAACTGCGCATTCATCAAAGCCCCCTACGGCTGCGTTCAAGACAAGCATTGCCAACGCCAGAATCGATTCCCATTCCCAGGCTGGATCGCACATGAATCACCCTACTCAGCAAATCCGCTTCTTGTCGTACTCGACGGCAGCGTGGACCTTCTCCACAAGTGGCGTAGGCAATCCGGGTGCCGTCGCAGCCGGAGCAGAAGCGGA
>JANNFC010000574.1:0-6120 GCA_031379405.1 Betaproteobacteria bacterium
AGGAGTGTGATAGTGTTCCCCGCATGCGCGGGGATGAACCGGGTTGTCGTGTTCCCCGCATGCGCGGGGATGAACCGCAGCAGCAAAAACCCTCGTCGCGACGCACAAGGTGTTCCCCGCATGCGCGGGGATGAACCGTAATCCTCTACCTACTAATAGTCACGATCTGCGTGTTCCCCGCATGCGCGGGGATGAACCGGTTGTCTCGTCACGGTCCCTGCAATGTGTGCCGTGTTCCCCGCATGCGCGGGGATGAACCGTCTGTCGAATGCGGCGCGTTTGCCCGGCGCGCGTGTTCCCCGCATGCGCGGGGATGAACCGCTGGAACGATTACGCATCGACGGTCCTGGCGGGTGTTCCCCGCATGCGCGGGGATGAACCGTTAATGTACTGCGTGGTGACCGCGAACGTGGTGTGTTCCCCGCATGCGCGGGGATGAACCGCCCCCGTCATGCGCTTCCCTCCTTTCGCGAGAGTGTTCCCCGCATGCGCGGGGATGAACCGGGGATATCGACGTTCATTGCGAGGGCGTTGTAGTGTTCCCCGCATGCGCGGGGATGAACCGCCCAAACCCATGATTGCTTATGACCTTGAAACGTGTTCCTCGCATGCGCGGGGATGAACCGACGGAACTGGATTGTCTGGCCGCGACCATTCGGTGTTCCCCGCATGCGCGGCGATGAACCGCTTGCTCGGGCTGCGGCCAACGTTTCGAGAGTCAGAACCGAAGCGGGCAGCGCCGGGCAGCGTCGCCCGATCTCGGGGTCCACGGCGGCGCAGCGGTCGCTCGCGCTGTCGCTGACCCAGTCGAGCGCGCCGCAGTTACGCAACGCCATCGACATGCGAAAGCCGCCACGGCGTGACCATGTGCTGTAACGGCGCCCGATCGAGCACGCCCCGAAGGTCGGCCAATAGGGCCGCGGCGTCTGGCGTGGCCAGACCGCGCAACGGCATCGCGCCGGGGTAAAGCACTTCGCGGGCGGGCACGTTCGACGGATGTACTTCGGAAGCCGAGAACAAGTCCGGCGTCTGCAGCGCGTGCTTAGTATGCGTACGTCAGGCCGCGTCGTGAAAAATGATGCCGGCAGTGTGGCGATGACCCGAGCGTACACGGCTCACCCCATGCCTCAGGTTCACGCGGTACACACCGCGTGTTCCCTGCACTGGGCGGTGATGGACCGCGATCACCGCAGCGTCGCCCTGCTGCAGCGGCAGCACGAGCGGGCGTGACTGCATGCGCGGGCGCTGTTCGGTCATCACGAACTCGCCGCCTTCGAAATCGCGCCCCGGCTCTGACAACAGCACCACCACCTGCAGCGGGAACACGTGTTCACCATAAAGGTCCTGGTGCAGGCAATTGAAGTCGTCGGTGCCGTACTGCAGCAGCAGCGGGGTCGGCCGCTGTTGCCCGGCGGCGTGACAGCGCGCGATGAAATCGGCGTGCCGATCCGGAAATTGCACGGCCGTGCCCATGGCCTTGTGCCAGAGGTTTGCGATGGGCACCAGTCGCGCATAGAGGGCCTCGCGAAGTCCGCCGATCAGACCCGGCAGCGGGTAGCAAAAGTACCGGTATTCGCCGCGCCCGAAGCCGTGCCTTGCCATCACCACGCGGTTACGAAACAGGTCGTCGCGCGTGTACAGCGCGGCGATAGCCCCGCATTCAGCCGAAGTGATCAGGCGTTCGGTCACCGCCGCGCCTTGCGCATCCAAATCGACGCCCACCCGTGCCCAGTCGATGGCTGCGACGCGCTCGCCGATGCCGTGGATGGACGCGTCCGGACCGAGTCCGTGGTCGCGAACGTTCACGCCTGCACCTCGCGCGCGAGCAAGGCGCGCTTGCGCTCGACGCCCCATCGGTAACCCGACAGCGCACCGTCGCTTCGCACTACGCGGTGGCAGGGGATGACCACCGCCAGTGTATTGGCGCCGCCGGCCAGGGCGACGGCACGAATGGCCTTCGGCGCGCCGATGCGGCCGGCGATGTCGGCGTAGCTCGCAGTCTGCCCGAGGGAGATGTCGCGCAAAGCCTGCCATACGTGCTGCTGGAAGGCCGTACCCCGCACGTCCAGCGGGAGGTCCAATCCCAGCCCGGGCGCCTCCACGAAACCGACCACCTGGCGCGGAGCGCTCACCTTCGCCGCGGCCAGAATTTCGGCTTTGGTGCTCATGTTCACAGTCTGCCTTCCGTGTGCCTGAATCGATGGTGCCATTATTGACGTCGTTTCCAGGCAAAGCACTCCGAGTCTTGCTGCCAAATTCGACTGCCCGGGATGGCGCATTTCCAGTTTCGTTCTCAGCGCAAGGTTATTCTCGTCGAGGATTTGAACCAAGCCGTAGCATGGTACGAGTAGCGGGCGCCATTTGATCGCCCTCACGATTCACGATATGTCATGCGTGGACTAGGCGGCCCACCGTAAAGGCGTTACGGGCACGGCCCAAGCCGTTTACCGGTCTGCGTTTCTGACATGGTCATGTTTTTGCCGCCCATGTTCATGTATATGCTTCCGCGATAGGTGTTCGTAGTCGCTTCGAACCGTGCCTGTGCATAACCCATGTTGGGTCCCGGGCAGGCAACGCGGTAGGTGATCAATTCCTCCCCAATAAGATAGTCAATGGTACCGCAAGCGCGAAGCGGATTTTCGCTTTGGATAGCAAAGGCGTGCCCCGATACGAGATCGGCATCCGTCACGCACTGAGTCAGAATCAAGGGTACGGCAACGTCCTGCACGTTGGGCAGTGCGATCCGAACCTCCACACGGTACAAGCCCGGTTCGGGGAGCGATGGCGCCGCCGGCGCGCGGGCCGAACACATTGCACTCAGAAGGACGAATACCGCCGTGGATGCGTTGAGTGGGCGGAAGCGCGTCGGCGCCATCAGTACTCGACCTTCAAGACAGCATCCCAATCAATACACGCCGCATCAAATCTCACCTTCGGGGAATGGGCCAGTGTCTTTGGCGCTGCGTCAAATGCGCGCACTACACCGCACAGAACAACCATTGAGGAGGGAAACGAGAAAATCCGCTACAGTTATCCACAGTTGCGACAATGACAAGCCGCTAAAGTCCCTGGTCAAAATTCAACCGGCGCCGACAGGCTGGCTATCAATGTTTGCCCTCAGCGCGTTACCGCACAGATCAGATTGCATACCGCGCGCACACTTAAGCCCCTTTATTGAGATAAAGTGGCGATTATGAGGATTAATTCACCAGTGGCGCAAGACGTTGTCGCAGAAAATGACTGGGAGCGCCCGGCCGACATTGCGCAATTCGGTGTCGACGTCAAAGAGGTGATCGTTACCTTGACTGGTCACGTCAGTCGTTATGCAAAGCAATGGGACCCGGAGGGCGCCGCCCAGGGCAAATCGGGCACCAGGACGCTACTGGGAATATCAAAGCATGTCGTAGCAAAAGGGGCTCGCTATGTCATGGGCATCGCAAGCAGCGGCGAACATGTCGCAGTCAAACCCAAGGTGTCCTTGATCGCCGTCATATCGGAAATCGATACCGCATTCAAGCGACGTGCCAAGGCTGACGCGCAAAAGATTTCAGTCGAAGTCTTAGGCGCGGAGGTAACGTTAACGGGCACCGTTCGCAGTTGGTCCGCGCGCGAGTTGGCGAGGCGGTCTGCTTGGGGTACTCCTGGCGTGCGCAACGTGGTGGACAAGATAACCGTCGTCTACTGAAATCCTGAAATCGATACAAGGTTCGATGCGTTCGGACCTCTCTCGCTATCTGGACAAATAAATCATTCAGAGTTTTTATTCGGAGAGGTCATGGAAAAAGCAGAATCGTCCCTATATGTCTCTAACACGCACGGCGAAGCCGAAGCAATCGCGCAAGCGCGTTCTGTTTTAGCAAGCACCAAAGCATGGGAAACAGCATGAGCACACGGATCAATATCGGGTGATCAACGCCAAGGATGACGCAATCGAAGTCCTGGAAAGGCCTGAAAGACTGCAACCACGTAATGGTCCGGGTCGATGAAATACAAGGACTACTACAGTGTCCTGGGTGTTGAGCACGACGCCACGCAGGGCGCGATCAAAAGCGCGTACCGTAAGCTGGCGCATAAGTACCACCCAGACGTGTCCAAGGATCCCCAGGGTGAGGCGAAGTTCAAGGATCTCGCTGAGGCCTACCAGACGCTCAAGGATCCCCAAAAGCGGGTCGCCTACGACAACTTGGGTAGCCATCAAGCGGGACAGGACTTCCAGCCACCCCCTGAGTGGGAGACGCATTTCGGCGGCCATGCCAGCCCGGGTCAACCTTCATTCGACGACATCGACCTGGCGGAACTGTTCGCCGGTATCTCGGGGGGCGGTCATCGCGCAGGACGGGCTCGGGCAGATATGCCCATTGCCGGCCGGGACTACGATGTGGCTGTGGAAATCACTTTGGAAGATGCGTACCGGGGCACGCAGGTGTCCCTGAACCTGGCTGTGCCGGAATACAACGACCAGGGCCGGATGTACCGCGTCGAGCGCACGTTCAAGGCGCGGATTCCCAAGGGCGCAACGGATGGCCAGCGGTTGCGCCTGCGCGCTCAAGGCGGCAAAGGCCTCAACGGAGGACGCGATGGCGACCTGTATCTGAACATATCCCTACGCCCCCACCCGTTGTTTCGCGTGGTCGGCCATGATCTGTACCTCGCCTTGCCGCTGGCGCCTTGGGAAGCCGCGTTGGGCGCATCGATCGAAGTTCCCACACTGGAAGGTTCGGTCCGCCTCAAGGTGCCGCGGGCAACCAGTGCCGGTCACAAAATGCGCCTCGCCAAGCGCGGGTTGCCGAAGCCGCATGGCGACGAAGGCGATCTGTTCGCGGTTGTTCAAATTGCCATGCCGACCGAATTGACCGAGCGCCAAGAAGCACTTTTGCAAGAGTTGGCTGATACCTCCAAGTTCGATGCCCGCGCCCATTTCAAACAGGACACCCACCATGCAGGCTGACTCTTACGACGTGCTTTGGCTGGATCAATGGCAAAGGTTGTCAATCGATGACCTGGCGGTTTCTTCCGGGTTTTCCGAAGCCGAATTGCATGAACTGGTGGACTACGGGGTGCTGACGCCCACCAATCCTCAGGAACAACACTGGGCGTTCACTGCGGATTGTGTGTTCCGGGTACGCAAGGCAAGTCGCTTGCGCGATGATCTCGAACTCGACACTCACGCCGTGGCTCTGGCGATCATGCTGCTCGACCGCATTGACGAGCTCAAGGCGCAACTATCCGAGTTGCGTGGGCAAATCCCCCATCGATTCTCTTAGTCTGGTTGTCTGTCGCTTTTTGCAAATCGAGAAGTCCTGCCACACGGCCGCGAGATCTCGCCCCACCGAGCTCAAACCCCGGTAATTTTCTCTATGTACGCCAGCCAACAGAGAATATTTTCACTGAGACGGACAATCATCACCTCGGTGGAGTGCGTCCAGAACAGGGCATTTCGCGTCAGCGTCCCCAACAAATTCGCGCCGACGAAATTCCCAGAATCAGCGGCACCTGATCGCACGTGAATAGTTCGGGGCGGTGTTCGGCACTGGACTTCCAACCGTGACCGGCAATTTCACAACCAACTTTAAGGACACGCAAATGAACTGGGATCGCATTGAAGGTAATTGGAAGCAACTCAAAGGAAACGTCAAGGAACAATGGGGCAAACTTACCGACGATCAGCTTGACGTGATCGCGGGCAAGCGCGAACACCTCGCTGGCAAGATTCAGGAAACGTACGGCATCTCCAAAGACGAAGCGGAGAAACAGCTCACACGCTGGCAGAACGACCAGAAGGAGAAAAACCAAGGATAGGAAATCCAACGTCGTTCGTCCGACGGCAATTGTCGTAGAGGCAATGAGAAACACGTACTGAACGAGCGTTGGAGGCTGGCGGATACGTTGGAAGGCTGGCGAGTTGCGTGCGCGCCCGAGAGGCCCCGCGAGGGGGCATCTGCGATTTGGCATCACCGGGCGATGCGCTGATCGAACCTAGGTGTCCGGGAATCCCCATTCTTGCGAGCGCGATAAGACTCGCCTAGATTTCGCTCAACGCATGCAAGGCAGTGGTCCGCAAAATCCGAGGGAGCAACAAATGGATCGTCGCAAGTTCATTCGAGTGACAGGCGGTAGCTT
>JANNFC010000584.1:0-11562 GCA_031379405.1 Betaproteobacteria bacterium
CGGAGTGTAACGTGGTGGTTTTGCCTGAACCCGTGGGACCGCAAACGAAAAACAGCCCATAGGGTTTCGACACGGTCTTCTTCAGATTGTCCAGATTGCGTGGACGCACTCCCAATTTATCCAGTGGAATAGGTTCTCCGGCGGCGAGAATACGCATCACCACGTCTTCCACGCCGCCTTGCGATGGGATGGTTGCCACTCGCAGCTCGATGTCCAGCGGCGCGAACTTCCTGAACTTTATCTTGCCGTCCTGCGGTCGGCGTTTCTCCGAGATGTCCAGATCACACATGATCTTCAGACGCGCCGCCATGGCATTTCGGTAACTTGCGGGCACCGATATGTAGTTCGAGAGCGTCCCGTCCTTGCGAAAACGAACCTCAGTCTTGCCTTTACCCGGCGAGGGTTCGATATGAATGTCGGAGGCGCCCTGTTGGTAGGCTTCGATGATGATCTTGTTGACCAGCTTGACCAACTCATTGTCAGCTGCCATCGACATGTCATCGGAACCGGAGCCGCTCTCGTCTTCGGACCCGCTTTCTTCTCCCATCCCGGAGAGCAATTCGCTAATGTTGGGGCCGGAAGTAAGATCGGCGCCGAACAACTGGTCCAAGGTCGACTTGAACTCCTTGATCGTGGTGACGTGATAGAGAATCTTGCCTTTCGGAAATATTGTGGTGACCTGCCGTGCGGTGCGCACGCGCTCGGGGTCGGTGGTGACGACTATGAAGCCATTGGGACCGTCTTCGACTGGAGCCCAACCGCTGCTTTCCAGAAAATCCCTTTTTAGGTTCCTGAGCAGATCCATAGGCTTGACTCGATCGGGCTGAAGCGGTTCGTACGGGACGTGAAAGTACTTAGCCAGTGCGTCACCGATCGCGGACAGCGGCACTTGAAATTCTTTCGCGAGAACGGTCTCGACATCTACGTTCTGGCTACGCGCCGAGCGTACGGCTTTTTCCATCTCCTCCTGGGAGAGTATGGCGTCCGTCACCAAGTGATCGTACTTCCCGCGCGGTGCCAACTTTGGATCGCGTCTTTGTTTGAAGGCGATGGCCAGCGTTTCGCAAAGGTGTAGTAAGCCTTCTTCGATGAGCGGCCGGAATGCCTTCCCGCTCTTGGAATTGATGGCCTGCACCACTCCGGTGACTTCGCCGCTACCCGGTTCCAGTATGGGCGCCACCAGCATCTGCTTGGTGCGAAACCCGGTACGTTTATCCACTTCCTTGAGAAACTGAACGTTCGGCCCCAACCTTTTCAATTCCTCATCGTCGTAAACGTCTCTTATATTCGCCATCTGCAAAGACTTCGCCACGAAGCCGGCAATACTGCCCCCGCCAACGGGAAGTTTTAGATCCTTGAAGGACGTGAGCCCGGTCTTGACCTTCGACTCGATGAAGGTCTTGTCTTTCGACATGGCGTAGATGGTGAGTCGTTCCGCGCCCAGGAGCGCGCAGATATCTTGCCCCAACTCCAACATGATTTCGTCAATGTTGCTGGTGGCGTGAATGCGATTGGTGACTACTTGCAGTTCCTTCTGGAACTCGAGTTTGATGGTTGCCTCGGCCAAATTGGCGTCGGCGGGCTGCGGTTTCGGCTCGGTCACCGTGCTCATGGGTACTACCCTCTAGGAAGTCGGAAAGATCTGAAAACCGGAGACCTTAGAAGCGCAACAGTTGGCCTTGCTCCAGCACTTTCGGTGCGTGAGCGCTGCGCAAACTCTCCACCTCATTGACGATCCGAGTCCTCGCGCTAGGCTTCAAGTGCGTGACGAGCACTTGTGCCGGTTGCCTGAGCTTGGTGAGTTCAGCCGACAACCATCGCGGACAAAGATGTTTGGAAGCTTGCGCCAAGGCCTCTTCTTGGTCGGGGAAGGCGGTCTCGATAATCAGGTATCGCAGGTTATCAATGCGATTAACGGCTTCCCAGAGCGCATCATTAATGGTGGTATCGCCGCTGAACACCAAACTGCCCTCCCCACTGTCCAGGTGATAGCCAACGGCGGGGACTACATGGTTGGCCGGAATTGGACGAATGCTGCGTTCCCCGAGCGTGACCTGCTCACCGACGCGAAGAGATTGAAATCGCATATAGGGCTGCTCCCGATTGGGGATGCGGGTGAAATCGGGCCACAGCTTCCAGTTGAACAGGTGCGCCTGCAAGATGGCGAGCACTTCGGGTATGGCGTAGACGGTGATCGCTTGTGTGCGAATGGACCCAACGGTATCCACCAAGAAGGGCAGGCAGGCAACGTGGTCCAGGTGGGAATGGGTGATGAACACATGATCGATTTGTTGCAATGCATCCACCGAGAGGTCGCTCAGCCCGGTACCGGCATCGATCAGAATATCCCGGTCCACATGCAGCGAAGTGGTGCGCAGTGCTCCCCCTATGCCGCCACTGCACCCCAGGACTCTGAGTTCCATCGTCATTTGGCATCGAAGGCGTACACGCCCTGCCATTCTTCGGTGGGCGGATCGAGTCGGTATCGGGCGATGCGATCGAGATACACCTGGTAGAGCTTGGTCGAAGGCGAGCGCTGCGCCAAGTGGACCAACAGCGCTTCGGTTCCCTGCCAATCGCGTGACCTATACGCAGCAAGCGCTTCATGCCATATAGCCAATTCCCCACGCATGCGCGCGCAGAAAGATTCCTCCAATCCTATGGGTTCAAAAATGGCAATGGGTTGCTTCTTTCCTTTGACCTGAACCCGGTCCACCTCGCGGAACACCACTCCTTGCACTTGAGATCTCGTGTCTTGCCCTACGATGATGTTCACGCCGTATTGTTTGGTTATTCCCTCGAGCCGGGAGGCGAGATTCACGGCGTCGCCCATGACGGTGTAGGCCACGCGGATCTCGGACCCCATGTTGCCCACACTCATGCGACCGCTGTTCAACCCCACGCCAACGGCCAATTCAGGCCACCCGCGGGTGCGCAGGTGCGGCCGCAGCGCTTCCATCGCTTCGATCATCTTCAACGCCGCGCGCACTGCCTGACTGGCGTGGTCGTTGGCGATGACCGGGGCACCCCAGAATGCCATGATGCAATCTCCCATGTACTTATCGATGGTACCCCGATGCTCGTAGACCACGCGTGACAGCGGGGTCAGGAACTCATTCATCAGGTGCGCCAATTCGCGAGGTTCCATTCCTTCGGAGATGTTGGTGAATCCACGCACATCGGAAAACAATACCGTCATATCTCGGCTTTCACCTCGCAAACTAAAGCGGCCGGGGTCCTTGCTCATCTCCTTGACCAGATCGGGCGGAACGTACTGACCGAAGAGCCCCGTGATCAGTCGCTTGGACCGAGTCTCTTCAAAGTACCCGAAGGACATATTCAACACATATAAGAGCGCAATGAGCAATACCCCAGACGATATAGGAATGACCAGATTCCACGCGTTCCAGGCCACCAGGTTTGCTGCCATCACCGCCACTAAGGTCACGCAGGTTAGGATGGTCGCGCGCCACGGCGCCAAGTGGGGCAGGAGCAGCGCGAGAATCACGCCGACACCTATGATTGCCACCAGCTCTATTCCAACGACGTAGGGAGGCTCGCTCTTGATTCCTCCGTCAAGCATTCCCGATATGAGGTTGGCGTGGACTTCCACACCCGGCAGGAGCGTAGAGACTGGGGTAGCTCGTAAATCAACCAGGCCTGGCGCGGTGGTTCCGATCAAGATGACCTTATCCTCGAGCACCGTCTTGGGTAGCGCTCCCGTCAGTACATCTACCGCCGAGGCGTAGGTGTAGCTTCCAGCGCCGCCACGAAAAGCCACCAATGCGCTGAGCGCCTTGTCCACCGGCACCGTGAGCGCTTCTCCCAGCGCAATGTGTTCTACGCGTGCATAGCCTCCGCCTGCTTTCGCGGCAATAATACCGACCTCGGTTGGCCCGATCAGTTGCCGAACCACTGCCAGCGACAGGGCTTCATAGTAGTTTCCTTCGAATCGCGCCAGCAGCGGAACTCTGCGGCTAATCCCGTCCATATCCGGCAAATAGTTGAAGTGCCCGGCCGTCGCTGCCGCCTGCGCCAGGGGGGCAAGGTTGGCCCCATAGCCCGCCCAGTCCACTACTTGTGCGTCGGTATTGGCGAAGTCGTCCGCGGAAAGCACCGGCGCAGGCAGTTCACCAGCCTGGGAATGTGGATTGGCGCGATCTCCCATGCTGAAGTAGTAGCCCAGCACCACCGCCCGATCGCGCAGCGAACGTGCGAAACGCGCATCGCTGTCGAGCGTCTGTGTCATGGCTTGCAGCCGGCGCTGCACTTGCGGGGAGAGATTCTTCTCCTCGCGCATCAAAGCTTGCAGCAGGCTAAGACCACTGTTTCGGTCAGGCTCGGGGAAAACCATATCGAACCCGACAATGCGAACGTTGTAGTGATCGAACAGCTTATCGAGCAAATCCGCCAGACGGCTTCTCGGCCAAGGCCAGCGACCTTCGACGGCTAGGCTTTTCTCGTCTACATCGACGATGACGATGTTTGGATCAACGCTTGGCTGTGCGCCAAACCGAACGCGCGCATCGTAGGCGATCGCTTCGAGGCGATCCAACAAGGGCAGCCGGACATAGCCCGAGGAATGCGCGGCGATGATTGTGACGAGCAGCAGGCCGATGAAGATTCGTAGGGTGCGCTGCTTCACACTTATAGCGCCTTGAGTCCACGCACGCGCGGACTCATTCGAGTGAGATGATCTGGCTACACGCCAGGCTTCAAGTAGAACTCCATCTTCACCCCGGCCAGTTCGATCACATCATGATCGTGCAGCGCGTGCGCCTGGGCGTCCAGAGCGCGACCGTTGACCACCGGAAAGCTCGATCCCTCGACATGCGTAATGTAATAGCCCTGCGGCCGTTTGGCGATCACCGCCACTTGCACTCCGGGTTTGCCCAGCGTAGTCAACGGTTTGTTCAGCGGCAATTCCTTGCCTGCGCTGGCGCCCGAGAGGATCTGCACCGTCCCTATGCTTTGCCCACCGGCAACGGTCGGTGCCGGGGTGACTCCACCGGTTTGAACGCCGCCCGTACGCATAAACCCTTGAGTGGTGATTCCCGAAGTTCGTGAAATGGGGCCGGTGGCGCCTTGAGTACGCATCAATTCTGGATTAACGACTGTATCCCTCACCCCCGTCTTGATCACGGTAACGGTTGCACCGCTGCCCGAGTTCTCGGAAGCCAGGGCCTTGGCCGCACTAACAGTCGTGCGCATGACCACCGTCTTCTCGAAGTCCGCCAAGGCGCCTTGCGCCGGTTGATCCGAGATATATTTGAGCTTGTACTTGCCAATTTCGACGACATCGTTGCCTTGCAGGAAATGCTTCTTGATCGCCTGACCATTGACCAACGTACCGTTTGTGCTCCCCAGATCTTCGAGGAACGAGTCATTGAGAATGGTGACGATCATGGCATGCTCGCCACTGACGGCAAGATTGTCGATCTGAATGTCGTTGTGGGGTTTGCGCCCAACGGTCGTGCGTTCCTTGGTGATCGAGTAATCGCGGATCACCATTCCGTCTAGGCTCAATATCAGCTTCGCCATTGCCGGTTTCCTTGTTATCTAGCTAAACCATGACATCATGCGCGCCCGCCAGCCCGTAACCGCCGGAAACGCCTTCTTAACTCGAATGAGCACCACCGATACGTTGTCTCGTCCGCCATTGTCGTTGGCGGTCTGCACCAATTGGCTCGCCGCAAGCGGTAAATTCACCCGCAGGGAATTCACCGTCAGGAGAATATCGTCATCTTCCACCATATCGTTAAGGCCATCCGAGCATAAAAGGTAAATATCCCCTTCCTGGGTATCCAAAGTCTGGATATCCGCCTCCACTCTTGCCTCGATGCCCACGGCGCGCGTGACCAGATTCTTGTTCTGGGAGCGCCGCGCCATTTCCTTGGTCAGCATGCCGCTGTCGATCTGCTCTTGCAACAGCGAGTGGTCGCGAGTGATTTGCTCGATCTTTACCCCACGAACGCGATACAAACGGGAGTCCCCGATATGCGCGACCGTTATGTGATTGTCGTGCAGAAGCGTGGCCACCAAAGTAGTGCCCATACCCGCGTACTGAGGCTGGCTATTAGCGGCCTGAAAAATCGAGCCGTTAGCCTTGGCGATCACCTCCCTCAGTAACCGCGTCGTGCCATGTTCCCCTTTACCGTACTTCACGCCATTGAGCAGATGCGCTGGAGTTTGATCAAGACGCCGGCGAACCTCATCGGTGATCATCGTCACCGCGATCCCGCTTGCCACTTCACCCGCGTTGTACCCACCCATGCCGTCGGCGAGCACCGCCAACCCGATTTCGGTCACCGCACTGACGCTATCCTCGTTGTGCGCACGCACCATGCCGGTATGGCTCGCGGAAGCGATTTCCAGCGATTGGCTAAGGTCGCGCATACTCTTGAATGTCCAAAATCGATCCTGTCTGTAGTGCCCGCTCTGCCGCACTGCGGGAGCAGCGGTGGGCTTCCGCAGCAGGTCCTGCTCGGAAGTCCTGCCACCCTTCGCCTGTTCGGGCTTTGGGGAAATGCTGCTTGCATGTAATCGAACCGTCAAGCCCTCTCCTAATTTATCCGCGGCGGTCTGCGCATTCGTGTCAGCCGCATTCGCCTTCCAACCACGATATGGGCGTCGCAATCCCCGTAATCGTCAAAACTTCGAGGAAATTGAGGAAATCTCAGTGTTCGTCCACCCATTGCGTCGCGCGCGGCTGTCCAGTCTCCTGTCCAGTCTCGCCGGTGGGCCAAGGAGCAGCGCATATCCTATTGAAACGAAGGATCTTCCCTACCATGATCTGACTAGGTGGTGGGCTTCAACCTCCAAGCCAGGTCGGGCTCGCGAGCTGCCTTCACGTCATCCAAGCGCCGTACGGGCGTGGTGTGCGGCGCGGACTTCACCATGTCCGGGTTTTGGCGTGCCTCCTCCGCGATCTCCCTTAGCGCTTCGACGAATGCATCCAGCGTTTGCTTCGACTCTGTCTCGGTGGGCTCAATGAGAAGGCACTCCGGAATGAGCTGCGGGAAATAAGTGGTGGGCGCGTGAAAGCCCTTATCGAGAAGGCGCTTGGCGACGTCCATGGCGGTGACGCCAGTCTCCTCCTTCAAGGCACGCAGGGTCACTATGAACTCGTGGCTCGCACGCCGGCCCGCAAACGCCACCTCGAATCCGAGATCGCGCAACCGGCACATCAGATAGTTCGCATTGAGAGACGCGTAGTCCGCCACACGCCGCATGCCCTCTCGACCGAGCATGCGCGCATAGATGTACGCGCGCATCAGTACTCCGGCGTTCCCCATATGCGCGGATAGGCGGCCGATGCTTTGCGGCCTGTCCTTTTCGGTCAGCCAACGATAGTTGTCGCCTTCCTTCTCCACCAAGGGAATGGGCAGATAAGGCAGAAGGCGCTGAGTCACGCCGACCGGACCGGCGCCGGGACCTCCTCCTCCATGCGGAGTGGAAAAGGTCTTGTGTAAATTGATGTGGATGACATCAAAGCCCATGTCACCAGGACGCACCTTACCGAGAATAGCGTTCAGGTTGGCGCCGTCGTAATAGAGCAATCCGCCGGCGGCATGGACGATGTCGCGCATCTGCAGAATATTGCGCTCGAATACCCCAAGCGTAGACGGGTTGGTCAACATTAATCCCGCCGTGTTCGGTCCAACCACCGCTTTGAGCGCCGCCAGATTCACGTCTCCCTCCTCGGTCGTGGAAATCTCGCGCACCGTAAAGCCGCACATGGTGGCGGTGGCCGGATTGGTGCCATGCGCGGCATCGGGAATGATGATCTGCGTACGGGAGAAATCCGCGCGCGCCCGATGGTAGGCGCGGATCATCGCTACGCCAGCAAATTCGCCCTGCGCCCCAGCCATCGGTACCAAGCTCACACCTGCCATCCCGGTGACGTCCATAAGGATCTGCTGCAAATCGTACAAACAGGCAAGATAGCCCTGACTCACTGACTCGGGCGCAAGCGGATGCCGGCCCAGGAACTCCGGCAAAGCCGCCAAAGCATTGCACACCCTCGGGTTGTACTTCATGGTGCATGACCCTAGGGGATAGAAATGGGTGTCGATGGAGAAATTGAGCTGGGACAGTCGGGTGTAATGCCGCACGGCCTCCAGCTCCGACACCTCCGGCAACAGCGCGGCTTGTCTACGCAGAAGCTGCGCGGGTATCTCGCAGGGTCCGTCGGGCGAGGCCGTTACTTGCGCCCGGCTCCCACCGCCCTTGCGAGATTGCTCAAAGATAACCCGCACGGTTCTTAGACTCCGAGGGATAGTGGCAACGCCTGATGGGATTCTCTTCGTTCATCCCATCCTACTCACACGTTACTTACCACGTTACTTAAGAACAGCCAAGGCCGCATCGTAGTTTGGCTCGTTACCGATCTCGCCCACCAACTCCGAGTGCAGCACTTTATTGTTCTCGTCCAATACGACCACCGCGCGCGCGGTCAAGCCTTCCAATGCGCCGTCGACGATATCCACGCCGTAGCCGCGATGAAAGTTTTTATCGCGCAGTGTAGACAAGGTCACTACATTGGTCAGCCCTTCGGCAGCGCAAAAGCGCGACATTGCAAAGGGCAGATCAGCTGCCACGACCAGTACCACGGTGTTGGTCATGGACGAAGCTTTCTCATTGAACACACGCGTGGACTTCTGACAGGTAGGGGTGTCCAAGCTGGGGACGATGTTGAGCACTTTGCGCTTGCCGGCGTAGTCGCGCAGCCCGACATTCTTGAGTTCCTTAGTGACCAAGTTGAAATCCGCGACGGTGCTGCCTTTTTGCGGAATATTGCCGGCGACTGACACGGGATTACCCTTCAAAGTTACGGTGGACATCAGGACTCCTTATGCTGTTGTGGTGGTAAGTGCAGACAGCGCTTCGCAGTAGCGCGCGATGTCTTGGTGGGATTTGGTCTCGGTGGTGCAGATCAACAAAGACTCATCTAACTCAGGATAGTCGTCCGTGAGATCGAAGCCACCGATGATGTGCTGCTGGAGCAGAGCTTCTAGCACACTTCGCGCGGGCCGATTCAGTGCGAACACTGCTTCATGAAAGCACGGCGCGGAGAACTTGCGTAGCATTCCCTTCGCCTTGAGCGCCGCATTCAGTTCGAGCGCATTGCGATGACACAGGAGCGCTGCGTTGCGCAGACCATCCGGACCCATGATCGCGAGATAGATGGTCGCAGCTGTCACTGCCAAACCTTGATTCGTGCATATGTTAGACGTGGCCTTGGAACGGCGAATGTGTTGTTCGCGCGCTTGCAAGGTCAAGGTGAATCCTGGCTTGCCATCCAAATCCAGCGTGCGCCCGACGATACGACCCGGCATCTGGCGCACCAGGGCCTGCTTACATGCGATGAACCCGAAATAGGGACCACCGCTGGCGAGCGGCACACCAAGCGGTTGGCCTTCGCCCACGGCGATATCGGCGCCGCGCTCGCCCCAATCGCCGGGCGGTTTCAGCACAGCCAACGAGATGGGATTCACCACCGCGATCGCGAGGGCACCTTGTGCGTGCGCCCAGTCGGTGAGGCGATCTACTTCTTCCAAGCATCCGAAAAAATTCGGATTGGGAATCACCAGCGCGGCAAAGGCGGCGTTGTTGAACTTCGCCAAAGACTCTGGCAACGTGGTGCCACACTCGGCGCAGTACATCAGCTCGACCACCTCGATATCCTGGCTGGTCACGATGGACTTAACTACCTTGCGATAGGTCGGATGTAGCGTGCTCGGAATGAGTATGCGGCGCGAACCTTTTGCTTGCCTTACGGCCATCAAGATCGCTTCAGCCAAACCCGATGCACCGTCGTAGAGGCTGGCATTGGTGACATCCATCCCGGTCAGCGAAGCCATCATGCTCTGATACTCGTAGAGCACTTGCAAGGTGCCTTGACTGGCCTCTGCCTGATAAGGCGTGTAGGCCGAGTAAAACTCACCGCGCGTGGCGATCTGCCATACGGCTGCGGGAATGTGATGCTCGTAAGCACCGGCGCCCAGGAAACTCAGCATTGGCGCGATTTCACCAGCGCGCTCGCGCAGCACGCGCGACACCTCCAGTTCGCTCAAGCCCTCTGGGACGCGGGTCAATTGCGCGGCCGGAATCTCGCGCGGGATCACATCGAATAGCGACTCGATGGATGCGGCGCCAATGGCCGCCAGCATCTGCCTGACTTCTTGTTCCGTGTGCGGAATGAAGGGCATGGTGCCGCTCAAGAATACTAATGGGACTCCGCAGCGACCAGGTTCTCGTAGCCTGTTGCATCCATCAGCTTTTCCAACTCCGCCAGGTCGTCCGGTTTGAGGCGGTACATCCAGGCGGCATAGGCATCCTCATTGATCTTCTCCGGCGCGGAACCGAGATCGGCATTTACCGCGATCACTTCGCCCGAGATGGGCGCATAGATATCCGATGCCGCTTTTACCGACTCCACCACGCCGCATTCCTTGCCTTGCTGCAATTTTCTTCCCACCTCCGGACTCTCCACGAATACCACATCGCCCAACTGCTCTTGTGCGTGGAACGTGATGCCGACACTCACCGTGCCATCGGATTCCACCCGCGCCCATTCGTGGGTTGCCGCGTATTTCAGATTGACGGGGGTTTGCATGCAGATTCCTTTCAGGACGCGTTGGGGGAAGTAAGGTTGGAAAGATCGGCGGACACCAGGGCACGGCCGTGCCTGACGAAGGGATATTTTACAACTCGTGCCCGCAGGCGCCGGTCACGAATTTCCACTTCCACCACGTCCCCGTTCTCTACCGCCAAGGGAACGCGCGCCAGCGCGATGGATCGACCCAGGGTTGGCGAGAAAGTCCCGCTGGTTATCTCGCCCAATCCGGCGGTCCCACTGACTGTCATGACCTTTTGGTGAGCGCGCAATACTCCTTTTTCCATCAGCAGCAGGCCCACCATTTTGAAGCGCGGTGTGCGAGAGATAAGCGCCGCGCGACCGATAAAGTCGCGGGTTGTGGAAACATCGGCGGTCCACGCCAATCCCGCTTCGGCCGGGACAACCGTTTCGTCCATGTCCTGGCCGTAGAGATTCATTCCGGCTTCCAGGCGAAGCGTGTCGCGAGCGCCCAGGCCGATAGCGGCGATATCTTGTTTTAGCAGCGCACGCCAAGTTGCCACAGCCTGGTCTCCGGGAAGCATGACCTCGAATCCATCCTCTCCGGTGTAGCCCGTGCGGGCGATCAACCATGTACCTACCTGTGCAGCGCTGAAATTAGGCAAGGCTTCAGATTTAGCCTGCAATTGAGGTAACGCCGCCCAAGTTTTCTGGCGCGCCTTCGGCCCCTGGATTGCCAGCATTGCAAGATCGCGCCGAGGCGAAATCATGGGACTCGGGCCGCAAGCCGCGCACTGCGATTCGATCCACGCCAAGTCTTTGTGCGCCGTTCCGGCGTTAACAACGAGTCGGTACTGCCCAGGCGCCAAGTAGTACACCACAAGGTCGTCCAGCACTCCGCCATCGTCGCGCAACATGCAGCTGTAAAGCGCTCGCCCCGCAACGGTGAGCTTGCTAACTCGATTGGAAAGCAGGCGTTCCAG
>JANNFC010000600.1:0-4021 GCA_031379405.1 Betaproteobacteria bacterium
CCGCCACCAACACATCGCCATTAGGCAATACATGCAGCCAACGCGGATGATCCAGATCACGGGCAAAGGCGTTCACCCTCATTCCCGCCGCGGCCTCAGGCGTTACGCCCGGCGGCCAGCCCTTGGCAGGGGCAATGTCCACCGTTGGTATCAGAGTTCGAGAAGGTGGTGGCAAGGCTGGCTTCGGCCCGATACCTGCGGACGTCGGCAGGCTTGAGCCTCCGCCGCAAGCACTCCCGGCCAGAACCACCGCGCCGAGAAACAAGGTCTTCACGCTGGCCCTCCACACAGGTGCTATCAGCGTCGAGCGAGAATCTCCGCTTTTCGCTCGGCCAGCAGGGTGCCGATTTCCCGCATATCCAGGCTCGTGGCCTTGGCCTTTGGGAAAATTTCGTTCTGCTCTTCCTTAACGTGATGCTTGACATACTCGGACAGCACCTTGATCTTGGCGTCGAACATCTCGCCATCGGGTTCTTTTCCGTCAACCTCATCTATCAAAGCCTTCAAAGTCGAGTGCTCCACTGTTGCTTCTGCAATTAACGCTTTGTCCTTCAACGCCTGATTGACTGCAGGGTAAAAGATCTCCTCTTCAACTTGTGCATGCACGCTCAGTTCGTTGCAGATCTGGGAAACGAGCTGATTCTTTTTTGTGCTTGCCCGCGTTTTCTCGAACTCAGAAAAAAGACGTGCGACTCGAGTGTGATCGGCCCGCAACAAGGCCGTAGCATCTTCACCCTTCGAAGTAACCGTATCAGTTTTGCTTAGTTTCGTCGTATTCTTAGTTGCCGTTTCCATGGTGTTTATTCGTATCGAGTTTAGTTTGGATTCGTTGCCCGCGCTTAGGTGAGCAACGCAATTAATATAATGATAGGAATAGGAATTCCCAAAAATAGTAAAAGTATTGATCGCATTGCTGCCTCCTGTATGAGGTGTATAGATCTACAATTTACAAGTCGCGTTGACGGCCGCCGATGGTGGCGGCAAAGCTGGCGACGAACGCGCCGATAAGCAGGGAGACGAATAGCCACAGAGCGGCGTATGCAGAGGCCTTTCGAGCTGCATCTGCGGCCTCTCGCGCCGCGGTTTCCGTTTCACGCAGCATTGTCTGTACGCGGGCAAAGGTGTCATTCACTCGCTTCTCCGCCTCCTGTTGCGTCAGTCCGGTTCGGTATGAGACAACCCCTCCAATATATCTGACGTCCTCGGCGGGAAGTGAAGCCGCGCGCAACGTGGTGATGAAGATGCGTGTAATTACGGAAGCCTCCGGCGCCTGATTCAAAACCGCTTCCCCTTTAGCGCTTCCCGCGGATGGGCTTACGTTTCTACGAAACATAGAATCGATCAGATAACCTAGGGAACCACTATTAGCATCGGACTTTATCATCGAGGATCCTGTCACCGCGGTGGCACTGGCCACACCCTCTACCACAGACCCGCCATCCTGGAATCCGCCGCTAACGATCGATCCAATGATCGAAGTTAACAGCGCGGCGGTGGCAAGCGACGCAATAGCCCAAGCTTATGAAGCCGTGCGGTGTCGCGGAAGTAGACCTCGTCCGTCTGCGCCGTACCCCACTTCGTCCTCAATCTGCCCGCGATATATCCGCCCATTCCCGAGGCTACGAGCTGCGTTAAGATCAACCAAATGATCGCTGTCACTCCGAAAGTGCTGGCACTTATCCCTTCCTGCGCCCAGGGGGATACGGAGGACAAACCCAATCCAGTTCCCAGGATCAATAAGACTAGTGACATGACGGCGGCGACTGCAGCACCCGCCAGTATCGCGCCCCATGACACCGCACTTACTTCCAGTGGTGTATTGGCGGAGTAGGAACCAGACAAGTCCCTTAATTGTCCGAGTTGACCTGGCGCGAGTACGGTTGGTGGTGGCATAGTAAAACTCCTAAGTATCGATTGAAGAAATTGTTACGCAAGACGGTGATACTTGACTGTGTACCGACGCACATACGAGTACTGGCGTCACTCATCGCAGAATTCTGCAGCAAGTGTTGCCCCAATTCATCGAGACTGGGCGACAATGATGCGCTTAGCAAGGTAGCCATTTCCAATCCTGCTGACGTCGACGTTCACCACGTCACCGCGCTCAAGATTTACGACTCCATAACGTTGACCTTGGTATTCCACGATCGTATTAGTGTCGTACGAGACCGTGACGGTGTTGCCGTTTCGATTGACGTCGAAGCCTTGTATGTGCTCCACATTGACTGAGTCAAGTTCGATGCTGCGAGCGGAAGCATTCACGTTGCGAACCGTCCCGCTAAGCAAACGTTGGCCTGCCGCGCCCACGCTGTCGTTGACGTTGCGTGTCACAACAATTTGATCGACGATGACCTGACTGCCGGAGTTGTGCGTCCTAACCTGAACCTCATCGTCGCGTTGCAAGTCTTCGGGCCTATAGGTTCGGCCCTGAAACTCAACGCGAGTATTCGCATCAAAGCGGACCCTAATGGGGAATTGATCCCTTCCGGACTGCACAAGCTCAATGGAACGGTCACCGAAGTTCACGGAACGCACCGTCGCATTCCATGCCGCGCCGACAGCATTGTTGGAACCGGGATTATCGGACACGCTGGTTATCACCCTGATGTTGCGCGCCATTAGGATAGATCCACTGCGTTCCACCTGGGCTTCTATCTGGTCTCCGATTTCAAGATCCTCAGGGTTATTGGATTTTCGTCCCTGGTACTCGAGCACAGTGGATCGATCGTAGGTTATGACCGTCCCGTTGCTATTGCGCAGGTTACTCTGGCTTGTGTTGGCGGCATCCAGTGTCACGGTGTGCGCACCGACATTCACGGACCGCACCATTCCCCTTACCTCTGACCCGACTGATGGCGATGGAGAGGGCGTGTTGGGCGTGGTATCACTTTCCGTACCGAGAAGCGCGCAACCGTTCGACACGAGTGCGGCGTTAAGAACAAGAAACATCCACAGGCTTTTGATAATCATCGATCGGCTCCTCAATAGTAAGCGTTGCTAGACTCGTCTTCTGAAGCATACGGCGCGATACCCACGCTCGGGTAGTTACCGAACGTATTACACACCCTAGCGTCTGCTAAATCTGTGCGCCCGCGCACACAATCCTCCTATCGATAAATTCCTTCACGTTCGAGAAAAATAGTCGATGCGTCGGTTGAATCGAGTGTTACGCTATACGGCGTGATGTTTCCGACAGTCTTCCATCAATTTCTTTAAAGGACCTATAGTGAATAGATTCCTCCTCCCACATTTTCCCACCCACCCTTTTTTTGTGTGGACGTCTTTGGCATGTAAAATCGGCGTCACGGCGCTGGCGTCGGCGCAAGTTATCGGTTATCGATTGAACCGTATGGTCGTCGCGGGACCTATACTCAGCACCAAGGACCGGCGCGAGTTCACTCTAATGGGAGAGGAGAAAGTCGCCGCGGTAACCGAATCGGCGCAAGCGATGGCCACAACCATGATGGTACTTACCGGAAAGGCTCAGGTGCAAGCATACAAGCAAATGCTTACCGCAAATTTCGCGAACATGTCACTTGTATTCAGCCAAACGCCGGCACAATTCGTCGCGCGGCAAATCAAACTCAATCGCGACACCATTACCTATTCAGACGCCTCTACATCACAGTTATCGCATTCCGCTGCTCGGCTGATCAACAGCGGACTCAAACCATTTCAGTCCCGGGTGACGGGAAATGCGAAGCGGCTAGCCAAAAAGCGCTAACCGGACGCGCTTAGCGGAGACGCGGACTATTTCGTCATCGCTTTAAGCATCTGTGGCGCTTAACGGTGACGTGGGGAAAGTACCGCGTTGTGCTCGGTTACTTGCTTTTCCTTAACTCTTAGATGCTTAGATGCCTCGACATTGGAGTTACAGGTCTATTCGAAAGGGCGTGTGTCCTTACTTTGGCGATCTCTCGTTTCAAAGCCTCGACGTTAGCTGAGCGATCAGCATGGCAATCCTTCGGCAGCGCTGCTGTCTCGCAGTCGAGAAGAGTCAGGAGTTCACGAATCGCCTCAC
>JANNFC010000601.1:0-2056 GCA_031379405.1 Betaproteobacteria bacterium
GTGAGGCGATTCGTGAACTCCTGACTCTTCTCGACTGCGAGACAGCAGCGCTGCCGAAGGATTGCCATGCTGATCGCTCAGCTAACGTCGAGGCTTTGAAACGAGAGATCGCCAAAGTAAGGACACACGCCCTTTCGAATAAACCTGTAACTCCAATGTCGAGGCATCTAATTCAAATTTGCTTTCAAGATGAGACTAATTGTGGCACATTGTCGGCATGGCCAGACCACGACGGATCGACAAAGGGCTGGTGGCGAAAGCGCGTCGGGTAGTCGCGAGCGCCACCGATTTGAACCAACTTCGAGCAGCGCAGGCGGTGCTGTTACCCGCAGTGACGGCGGCGACTCTGGAACAAACCGCCGCGATCCTGGGGGTTGGACGCTCAAGCGTTCCGCGCCTGCAAGCTCGCTTCCGAGACTCAGTGCAGCCCAAGGCATCGAAGGGAACTCCCCAGTGGGGTGGTCGACGCAAAGCACTCATGAGCGAAGAAGAGGAGGCGCAGTTCTTGGCGCCATGGGCCACACTTGCCAAGGACGCAGGGCTGATCGTGCTCTCACCGCTTCGCGCCGCCCTGGCGCAGCACCTCGGGCGCCCGGTGGCGGCCTCGGTGGTTTGGCGGCTGCTGGCGCGCCACGGTTGGCGCAAGGTCGCCCCGGACACTCGCCATCCCAAGAGCGATCCTGCCGCGCAGGAGGCATGGAAAAAAAATACTCCCCAAAACACTGGCGTCCGTACTGACTCCCGAGCAGGTACGTGGGCGTCGTGTGCGCTTGATGTTCCAAGACGAAGCGCGCTTTGGTCGCATGGCGCGACCTCGGCGCGCTTGGGCGCCATTGCCGTGGCGTCCGGTCATGCTCAACGGCTATGAACGCCAGTTCGTCTATGTCTATGCTGCAGTCAGCCCAGAGGAAGGTGAGCTCGACTGGATGATCTGTGAGGAAATGAACACCGTACGCATGGGTGAGTTCTTGAATCAGGTCAGCCGCGCCCACCGCAAGGAGTACATCGTAATGATTGTCGATGGGGCTAGCTCGCACAAGGCCAAGGACTTGGCCATACCCGAGAACATTCAATTGATCCCATTGCCGGCCTACGCGCCTGAACTCAATCCGCAGGAGCACTTGTGGGATGAATTGCGGGAGAAGGAGTTTCCAAATCGAGTGTTCAATCATCTTGATGCGGTCATTGCACAACTGCGCGAAGGATTGCCACGCTTGGCCAAAGATCCTGATCGCGTGAGGAGCATAACGGCGTGGCCATGGATCGTTAGTCTCAATTTGAACGCACATTAGAATCAGCACGTCTTTAGCGCCAGTGCAGTACCGATAGAAGTGCGCCCAGCCGCGAAGGAGAGGGTTAAGTTTCTGGAGAAGTTCGTCCAGGGACCAGAGGAGGGTCGACCGTCCGGTGAGTTGCTTGACCTTGTGCCGTAGATCAGCGGCCTTTTGCTTGGGGATAACGATACGCGGTGTCCAGCCGTATCGGGCATCCCATCGCATCAGAACACGATGACCTAGGAACTCGAAACCCTCTGTGAGTGCGGTAACCCGCGTCTTCTCTGCAGAGAGTGTCAGGCCCATCTGCTCGTGAAGCATGACTGCAAGGGCTTCTCGTTCGGTGCGAGCATCCTCTTCCGTGCCCGAGACAAGGATGACGAAATCATCGGCATAGCGGAACGGAAAGTACACGACACGTCCTGCCTGTCGGTCGGTACTTCGAGCCCACATGGCCGCACGAATTCCGTCACCCGTGCGACGCGCTTGGCGCTTGTGTTGATGGTTGACCCATCGCTCATATCGCTCCTCGATGATGCCCAGAGCCACATTGGCGAGCAAAGGAGAGATGATTCCCCCCTGAGGCGTACCGGCGTCGGTGCGTAAGAACTGTTCCTCTGCGAGTACCCCGGCCTTCAAGAACTGCACCATAAGCTGGTTCACGTTTCGGTCGGCACCATGCCTGCGAAGACGGTTCATCAGCAAATGATGATCGATGTGATCAAAGCAGCCCTTGATATCGCCCTCAATGACCCAGGTGTACGGGGCCTCGTGGCGCTTTC
>JANNFC010000685.1:0-3645 GCA_031379405.1 Betaproteobacteria bacterium
CAGGACCGTCCGCATTGGTGCTGGCAGCCCTCAAGGCGATGGGAGTGCGGCTTGCCATCGATGATTTCGGTACCGGTTATTCAAGCTTGAGCTATCTGAGACGTTTCCCGATCGATACTCTCAAGATCGACCAGTCCTTCGTGCACGACATCGCCAGCGACGCGGAGGGCGCAACGATCGTCAGTGCCGTGATCGAAATGGGAAGAAACCTCAACCATCGGGTCGTTGCCGAGGGTGTGGAATCACAGGAGCAGCTCAGATTCCTGCGTGCGCATCTATGCGACGAGGGGCAGGGCTTTCAGTTCAGTCATCCGTTGTCCTCGGAGGACTTTGCGCTTTTGCTTTCTTCCGGATTCGATCCGATCAGATTTCAAGCAAAACGCTAGCGCACGAGCTCCACCGACGCATTGAACACATATCCTGCACCGCGCTCCGTCACAATGAATGCGGGTTTGGCCGGATTCTCCTCAATTTTGCGTCGCAGTCTGAGAATTTGTACATCGATCGATCGATCGTAGACCTCATCGTTATGTAATCGTGATAAGTCCAGCAATTGATCGCGAGTGAGAATTTGTCGAGGCGATGATAGAAACGCGGCGAGTAGACTGAACTCGCCTTTACTAAGCGCTATCAACTGTCCACCCGGGCTTTTGAGTTTGCGCAGCCCAACGTTGAGTTCCCATCCGTTGAAACGGAATGCTCGCAGCTTCGCTAGTTCGTCAGCCACGGTAGCGCGTGCCTGTGTGCGTCTAAGAAGTGCGCGGATGCGCGCAAGCAGTTCTCGCGAGCTAAACGGCTTAGTGAGGTAGTCGTCTGCCCCAAGTTCCAGACCCATGACCCGATCGGCTTCGTCCACGCGTCCAGTCAGTATGATGATGGGAAGCGACGAGTTCTCTCGCAACGAGCGCGCGATCTGCATACCATCCTCGCCGGGAAGTCGCAGATCTAGAACAACTAGATCAATGGACTCCCGCTCCAGCACCTCCTTTAATTGTTGACCGCTGCAGACGGTTGTGACGCGTAGATCATTCAGTGTTAAGTAATCGGAAATGATCTGGCAAATGTCTGGATCATCGTCCACCACGACGATATGTGGAAGAGGAGGGGGAAGAGGAGGAGGAGGAAGGTTCATAGGAAGCATGTGTGTGAGGGGGGTAAACATAGTACGTGCGGCTATGGCCGTCAATACCTCTATGTTTCAGATGTAATGTAACGAGGCTGGGTTGAAACCTCCTTGTAACGGCCGCAGCGTGTCGTGGAGCCTATACTTGCTCATGTACTAGTAAGGAAAGATCGTGGCGACGCTTAGGGATTGCACGGACGGCTTGTTTTATTTCAGTCGATCGTTCGATCACTCCGATTGTTTGGTTTTGACTACTGATCTCGTAGCAAGACACCCATCTATGGGCTTCGTACGAGAGTGTCGTCATGTCAAGCGTTTCTAAGCCTCAAACCGATTTCACGCTCGAGACGAAGAAGTGCTTCGTGCATCGACAAAATTCGAGCACCTCTACGTTTAAGGTACTTGTAGTCGACGACGATCAATTCATTTCCTCCCTCGTGGAAGAGTGTCTTATCACACTTGGACTAAACGTCGTCAAGCGTAGACACACTGAACCGTTTTCGCAGACCCTTGACCAGAATATTGCACTAATCATCGCGGACGTGAATCTTCGGCGCGATCGTGAGGCAGATGTGCTTACGCGTCTCAAGACCGAATATCCAGGAGTGCCTGTCCTGGCGATCTCGGCGCAATTTTGGGCAACGGTGGAAAGTGCTGTGGACCTAGCTCGACGGCTGAACGTAGAAAGCGTCTTGGCCAAGCCTTTCTCGTACGATGCATTCTCTACGACAGTACGCTCCATATTATCCAATTACGAATGACCGGGCATACCGAGCCTGTCGAGCAGCTGGCGAAGCGTTGGAAGCGAAGGTGGATTGTTTTGGCGGGTGGTGCGCTCATTCTGGGAATGGCCGGGACTGCGTCATACGATATTTTCCAAACCCATGAAAATACCCTAGCGGACGCTCAAAGGCAGCTTGACTCGCAAGCCATCAGTATCGCAGAGCAAACCGCGCGTAGCATGGACACCGTAGAGATCGTTCTACGCCACGCCGTACGCCACTATAAGCGTACCGGAATCCCAGAAACGGTGTCGGTTGCGGTCCACGAATACCTTCGGGAACAAGCCCACGGCGTCGCGCAGGTCGATGGCATGGCGATGAGCCATATAAATGGAACGCTGGTCGCAGTGTCCTGGCAGCATCCGCCCCCGCCTGCGGACATCACGAATCGCCCATTTTTTGGGATCTATTGGGATGAACCAGAACGGGCAATGTACATCGGAGCCACTGTGCTTGGCCCGACCGGTGGACATTCGTTTTTCCCCATGTCGAGACCAGTGTATTCAGGAATGAAGCTCGCGGCGGTGATTGTTGCGCGAAATCGGGTAGGTTACTTTGAGGAGTTCTACGCTGCGCTAGGCACGAGAGTAGGCACACATATATACCTTTTCCGCAAGGACGGAGACCTGCTCGCGGCCTATCCTTCAAACGCCACCGTGGCGCAGGATGTGAAACTTGCCCTAATAACTGAGCGGATTGAGCCAAGGCGTGGCGCATGGGAGTCGTTCTGGGGAAGAAACCCCAACGACAGGGATCGAATTTGGGTCTCGCGTGACGTGACCAATTTTCCGCTCAAAGTGGTGGTTTCGCGCAGTATCAACGATGTACTTTCGGGGTGGTTTGCTCGAAGTAGAACAATAGCCGCACGGACTTTCGGCTTGGCAAGTGTGGCGTTCGCGCTACTTATTTTGCTGATGCGAAAGCTGGAAGAGTTACACACGGCACGCGATTCACTACGAGAATCTGAAGAGCGATTCACGGTGGCTATTGCAGGGGCTGATGCAGGAATTTGGGATAGGGACCTGGACGATGACTTCATCTTTATATCGCCCCGCCCACAGCAGATTCATGGCGTCGGACCGGGATTAGAGAATCGAAAAAGCGCCGAGGTCCTGTCGCATTCGCTGTTTCACCCAGACGATCAGTCTCTTCGCGAACAGACCCTGGCTGATCACTTGTCGGGAAAGGCACCCAAGTATTACGGTGAATGGCGAATAAAAGCTGCCGGCGGAGGCTATCGATGGGTGGGCATTCAAGGCGTGTGTCAGCGTGACGTGAATGGAAGGCCGTTCCGCATGGCGGGTTCTATTATCGATATCGACGATAGAAAGCGCGCCGAAGCGGAAGTGCGGGAATCCGTGGCGCGCTATGAGCGCGCCGTCAGCGGTTCTGATGAAGCACATTGGGAATGGAATATTCCATCCGATCAGTTTTACGCTTCCCCGCGTCTGCGGGAGATATTTGGAGTCTCCTCCGATGCAGTGTTTGCCACGCGAGGTGAATTCGCTGATTTGGTCAGAGTTCACGCGGAAGATAAGGAACCATTGGATCGTGCCGTTGCTGGCACAGTGGCTGGTGACCTGCCGCGACTCGATCTGGAATTCAGAATTTACCATAGGTCTGGTGAGATTCGATGGTTGCGTATGCGGGCGCGCTGCTTTCGAGGCGTTGATGATAGACCTGTACGCATGGCCGGTTTTACGTCTGACATAACCGAGCGCAAGCGCACGGAGGAAGCAT
>JANNFC010000453.1:0-2553 GCA_031379405.1 Betaproteobacteria bacterium
GTGACGATCGATATCCGCATGGTTAGTGTGCCTTACCGGGAGCTCCAGCGCGTTGCCGCCAGCAGGCTCCTTCGCCAACTCGATAGTCTTGGATAAGTCCAGATCCCCAAGCTATGTCGTACCCATAACAGACACAATCCCCCGTGCATTGCCGCCGCCAGCGCAGCAGCGGCGGCAACGCCCTCAAGTCCCAAGGCGCGGGTCAGCGCCATGCCCCCGAAGAACGTGATGGCGGCGGTCACCAAACTGATCGCCATCACCGCCCGCTCGCCACCTGTCATCATCAGAACCGTCGCCCCGGGGCCGCAGCCGGCGTTGACCAACTGTCCCAGGCACAACAGCACGAGGCAATCGGCGGCATTCCCATAGACCTCTCCGTAAAGCAGCACCAGAATCGGCGCTGCAAACAGCGACAGTACGGCCAGCACAACAACGCCCGGTAAGGCACCGATCAAGGCAAATGCACCGAGTATGCGCTCCAGCTCGCGAGTGCGGCCCTCCGAATGGAACTGGGCTACCGTCGGAGCGATCACGGCGTTCACCACAAGCAACGGAAGCAGCACCAATTGCACCAGCCGCGCCGCAACACCATAGGCGGCCACGTCTGCCTTTTCAAGATAAGCGCCCGCGATCCATAGGTCCGCTTGGGTGGTGACCAAGGTGGCGAGGCTCATCACCATAAGCGGCAGCGACACCGCGAGCAATTGTTTGGTCGACTATCCGGACTTCAGTGAAATCGCGCTACGGCTTAAGAGCACATGAATCAACGCCATCAATAAGCTGGATCCGGATGCCCCGGCGCACAAGGCGAGGAGCCATTCCAGATTTAACCGATCCTGCACCGAATACCAGGACAACACGCAGAACAAAACGATCAAGGCGGAGCTCAGTCCGCTGAACAGGGCTGCAAGACGAAACTGCAGGGAGCCGCGAAATGATTCCGCGAGAATACCCAATGGCGTTGCCACGCAGATCCAAAGCGCAATGAGATAGGCGTGCGTCCCGAGCCCCGGAGCATCCAGCATGCGAACCACCATCTTGTGGGCGCCCGCCGCATAGGCCAACGCAACGGCTAAAGCGCATGTAAAACCGATGACCGCGCACTTGAGCGCGATGTCGCCGGCCTTGCCTCGCGCCGGAACCGCCATGGCTTGGGCGACAAAGCGCACGACGCACACCTGCAGACCCAGCTGACTGAACAGAATAAGCACCGACACCACGCTGACGGCGAGCAGATAAACGCCAAAGTCCTCGGGTGTCATCAGACGCGCAAGCAGGATATTCACGAGTAGCCCGCAGGCCGCGAATGTCAGCCTGCCGGCAAAGGTCCAAGTAGCGGCCGCAGAAAATCTCTTGACTATGTTGCCGCTCCTCGCGCAGCCCTGTTACCCATTCACCCAGGCGCTCGCAGTGCAAACAGCACATGATCCTTGGCGGTGGACCAAGACGGCGGTTGCATTCTGAGTGCCTGCCGCCGCCGCGTCCGCGGATCGCGGGCCATCACGCGCCGGGTGGCTGCGACCAAATGCGGCGACACGCGGTACGACAAATTGAGGAAAATCTGCACAACGGACAGGCCCCAAGAGGCATCGTGGGCAAACCGCTGCGTTCGCACCGGCGTCAACAATAACCCGGCCGAGGCCTTACGCATCCAAGCCTCGTTCAAGAAGGAAAGATGCTCCGGATTAGCGCAGTACCAATAACCGCCGCGCATCACACGCCAACTCCAGGCGTCGGTAGTGCCGGTGGTAATAATTACGATTCCGCCGGGCAACAACAATTTCGCGCAGTCACGCAGAAAACGCATCGGATCGTGCGTATGTTCCACTACGTCGGTGGCGATAATGGCGTGAAATCGCTCCTGGCAGTGAGTCAAATCATCGAAGTCATGGCGAAGTACGATCACTCCGCGCTGGCGAGCCCGAGCGGCGGCGCGAGGGTTCAACTCTACGCCGAATGGGACGTAATCCGTACCGAGCTGTGTGAGTAACCCACCGTCGAAACATCCAACATCCAATACTCGGCCCGACGGCACGAACGCGTTCAGGCATTCCTTCACCAGCGTCCAGTCCCTTCGTACTTCCGCGGACGCGGACCAGGCTTGGGAAGCGCCGTTCTCGTAGTGTCGTGCCAGCACTTCCTTGGGTAATCTTGGATAGCGAAACCACAGTTCGCAGGTCTCGCATCGGTGAACAGTACCGCCGGGTAGGCTGTCCGGTAACACCGCGCCGGCGAACCGACAGTTGTCCGGTATCGGACCAACGGCAACACAAGCCAGACCGCGGCAGGATGGACACTGAACCGATTGCATGCAGGAACCTGTATTGTTTCTCTCTTTCGATGGAACGGATGGCGATGCGTAATAAAAGGGACTTCGCGGGCGGGGTATTGACCCCGCCCTTGACCAAAGGGGGCTACGTACGGATCCCTTTTCGCCCCCTTTGGAAACCCTCGAAGTTTGCCCTCGCGCCAAGAGCGCGGGGAATACGAGTTGAGCTGCAATGGCTAGCGCGCGGACCTTACGGCCGCAATGTTGCAATTGTTCGTGGCTGC
>JANNFC010000711.1:0-3766 GCA_031379405.1 Betaproteobacteria bacterium
CATCCTTCGCAACGACCAGAATCAGCCCGTCGTCCACGCCCTTGCGGCCGATCTTCCAGGCCTCCGCCACCCGGATCGAGTACTGCTCGATCTCCTCGGGCTTTGTGGTGGGCAGCAGCAGCACCGCGATCTGGCTGCCACGCCGCGCCTCGAAGGCGGCGATGCGCGCTTCCAGTTCGGCCGTTTGCTGGGCGTTGAACGTGCCGGTCAGGTCAGTGACGCGCGCCTTGAGGGGCGGCACCGGGACATCGGCGCGCGCAGCACCGGCGAGAGCGGCGAAGGCGAGCAGCGCGGCGAGGAAATGCCGCATGTGCGTGCGGCTACTTGCCCGCTGGCTTGCTGAAATCGACCTTCGGCGGCGTGGCGATGGCCTTTTCGTTCTCGACCGTGAAGTTGGCCTTCGTCTTGTAGCCGAACATCATCGCGGTGAGATTGCTCGGGAACGAGCGTGTGAGGACGTTGTATTCCTCCACCGACTTGATGTAGCGCCCGCGCGCCACCGCGATGCGGTTCTCCGCGCCCGCCAGCTCCACGCGCAGCTCGCCGAATTCCTTGGTCGCGGTCAGCGCCGGGTAATTCTCCGCCACCACCATCAGCCGCGACAGCGCGCTCGTCATCTGCGACTGCGCCGCCTGGAATTTCGCGAACGCCTCGGGATCGTTGACCAGTTCCGGCGTCGCCTTGATCGCGCCAACGGAAGCGCGCGCATTGGTCAGTTCCACCAGCGTGCTCTTCTCGAAGTCCGCCGCGCCCTGCACCGTGGCCACCAGGTTCGGAATCAGGTCCGCGCGCCGCTGGTAGTTGTTCAGCACCTCCGACCAGGCCGCCTTCACGCCCTCGTCCTGGCGCTGGAAGTCGTTGTATCCACAGCCGGAAAGGGACAGCGTGGCAATCAGTGCGAACAGTAGCTTGCGCATAGCAATGCCTCTGGGGAGCTGGGTCAATCCGACGAATGTTGGGGTTCGGCGCTCAAATTGCAAGAGCACGCCTGATTCGGGACTCGAGAGCCTTCTCCCGGCTTAGAGCATGCTCCCAAACTCTCACCACCTTCCAACCGTTCCCGCGAAGTTGCCGACCAACTCTACGGTCTCTATCCATATTCTCGCGAAGCTTATTCTTCCAAAAAGAGATATTCGATTTCGGTTGCCGATAGCATTTCTTGCAACCATGCCAGAAGCAACCATCGACAAAAATCGCGACCTTCTTCGCATGGAATGCAAGATCAGGCCGCCCTGGAAGCTGCGCATGCCGACGCCACCCACTGATCTTTCCACCGCGCAACAAGGTGACGACCTTTCCCTCGGTGCTCTTATTTCCCCGCCCTTTCACCAACGACATTTGTCGTGATCTTTCCGGTGAAGGCTCCTTTAACTTCGTCACTTGGTGCTTTTGTCTCCAGATTTCTGAGCCGCCGGAAGCTGACGCATCTCGGACATAAAACGAGTAAAAATATCCTTTTGATTTTTGTACGGCTTCGCGTCGGAGAAATGCTTCGTCAATTCCGCTTCAATCTGAGCGATCGGCTTTTGGTCGGCCAGGGTGCCAGCGGCCCACGGGCGGCCTGGATGAAGCGTGTCCCAGGGAGATCGCTTGTTCACGCGCGTGGTCGGTGCATCTCCATGCTTGCCGATGCCGAACGCCAATTTCACTTCGTTGTTCCAGATCGGCTGAAACAGATTTATTAAATACTCTTCCGCAGCATTCTGATACCCACTCGCGACGACGAGAAAACGACATTCGAAGTCAGCCAAATTTAAACTGTTCGCCTTTGAAATACTCTTTCTGTGCTCGTTCAATCGATCCCAAAGCTTTGTGCCTTGGTGGATGACGTTCACCGCTTTTTCATCTGCGGGGTCGGCCTTCCCGACATAGATCGGGTGTTCCATTCTCGCGATTGGCCGATACGCGGCAAACGACCCGACGTAGTAGATCGCATACACACCGGCGCCATAGAATTTCTCAAGACCTGAAAGTGGCGTGCGGTCTTGAGCGATCATCGTAAGAGCGATGAACCTCCCGACATGGGTGGGATTGGACGGATTGAATATCGAGGCGGGGCGCCTAGTCGGGTCGAGCTTCTCGGACGCTAGCGTGAGCGCGCGCGCAATTTTTTCCAGACGCCCCCGTAACTTCTGGGCATCGGGCGAACCCGAGGCTTTACCTGACAGCTCTGCGACGACCTCTTCTGCGATGGTCGACAGCTTGTCGAGATTCTGGGGTCCAGCCTTAGTGGACTTTGGCTTTTTCGGTGCGGCCATTTGCGGGTGAGCCTTTGCTCTTCCGCAGTTTGGCCGAAACAGCCTTCGCTACGCAAGCAGCCAGGTCCACCGGGACCGCGTTACCAAGCTGCCGCATGCTTTCTGTCCACGATCCGATAAAGATGTAATCGTCCGGAAACGTTTGAATTCGCGCGGATTCGCGAACCGTGAAATAACGGACAGACCCATCAGGCCGCCGCAGCATATTCTCGCCACCTGGTACCCCGTGGTCGCCGGCCTTGAGGGCCTTCGCTGGATCATCTAGGGAACTACCCGTATGGCCAACGTAGCTTCTGGCGCCCTGCTGGAACTTGTGCGCCTGCGGCAATCTGCTCAATGGCGTCTTCTCAGGGTCCGGCAGATCGGAAATCGCTTCCCTCACCGTTTTCCACGGGCGATGCAGTAGAGACGGATAGACATCCCGCAGTCCATCAATCTTGACTCGAAGTTGTTCCGGGGCGACCGGCCGATTTCTCCTCGCCACCCGGTTTTGCTCCCAGTACTCGCCTGAAATCCATTGCGAATGGAGCAACGCCTCATAGCTATGCGTTTGCTTGGGGAAACTAAATTCTCGGCCCAGGTCTTTACGGAATCCAACAATGAACACGCGCTCTCGCCGCTGAGGAATTCCGTAGTCGGCAGCATCCAATACTCTTGAAACGACGTGATACTCGCTATCGGCACCCTTTGTCTTGTGCCTTTCGAGTCTGGCAAGATGGTCCATCCATGGCTCTCGCTTACGAGCGACCAAGTCGGGATACTCCAGCTGGAGCAGGATGTAAGAGAAATAGTTGGAAAACGTGGCTCTGGTGAGACCTCTAACGTTCTCAAACATGAATCCACGCGGTCGTGCCACTCGAACGGCGCCAATAGCTGCGGGAAACATATCGCGCTCGTCCAAAAAGGCGCGGTGCTTACCACCAAGGGAAAATGGCTGGCACGGAGGCCCGCCGGTTACTAGGTCGATTCCCTGCGTCGTGGAGAAGTCGAATCGCCGTACGTCGCCTTGAATTACTTCAGGCCAGTCGCAGATCGGAGCAACCCCACTTCTACGATTTTCACGCAAGGTACTGCAGGCGTCATGGTCCCATTCAATGATCGCCTCATGCTCTATTCCGGCGGCATCCAATCCGAGCGCCATTCCGCCAGCACCGGCAAACATTTCCACACACCTTAGCGCCATTGGTCCCCTCTTCTTTTTCTGGGGTGTAGCTGTATATGCGTCCAGTATAAAGAAATGGGTATGCCTATGTCTAGTGGGGGGCGCGCTTCAGCGAAATGCAAAGCCACCGCAATTGAAACGCGAGACCGACCAGGAACAGCAGCACCAGCCCGCTGATGATCTCCTTGAATATAGACGCATTCTCGGCGGTTATCAGCGGCGCATCCGGCGGTAGCCGGGTCAGCGTCTCGGCCAGCCCGGTAATCATGTGGATGAGCATGGTGGACGAATAGAAGGTGGCCTGTACGTAGCGCGATGCGCGGCCGAACAAGGACGAAGTTGCGGC
>JANNFC010000011.1:0-14994 GCA_031379405.1 Betaproteobacteria bacterium
CGAGCATCGCCTGCGTTTGGTGAACCGCGCTTACTGCGAAATCGTCGGTGGCGGTGCCGACTCGGCCCAACTCATCGGCAAAAACGACGCCGAGATATTTGGCGAGGAGTGGGCGAAGTTCGTCTACAAGCAAGACGACGAGGCGTTTGCGTCCGACCAGCCGGTCTACTCCGAGGAAAAAGGACGCACGCTAGTTGATACTTCACTTTACGTACTCAAGAGTAAGCGCGCGATTCGTCTAGCCGACGGGACGCAATTGCTGGTGGGTATTTCCACCGACATCACCGAAGCACGGCATGCAGCGCAAGAGGCTGAGCGGTCGAGGCAGTTTCTGTCCTCGGTGATAGACGCCATGCCTCAGGACGTCTACGTGAAAGATGAAAAGGGCCGCTGGTTAATTGTGAACGACGCCATGTGCCGAACTTTCCAGGTGCCGCGCGAACGCTTGATCGGACACACGGCCGACGAGCTACTGCCGCCGGAGAAAGCACAGGTCATCAAAGAACAAGACGCAGAAGCGATGCACGGTGATGGGCCCAAGGTATATGAGGTCCAGGCGCTTCCCGAGGGCAGGGCGGAGCAGTGGCTACTGATGACCAAATCCCCCGTGCGATTGGCCGATGGCAGTCGCTACCTGGTGGGAGTGAATACGGACGTCACGGCGCTGAAGCACGCCTTGCAGGAAGTCGAGCGCGCCAGACAGTTCTTCCATCTGACCATTGACGCGATGCCGCAAGGACTGATGGTTAAGGATCAGCAGGGGCGCTTCGTCACCGCGAACAAAGCTTGGTGCCTGCTTGCCGGATTGACCTTGGAGCAGATTCAGGGGAAGACTGTTTGGGACATCTATCCTCCGGACGAAGCGCGTGCCCTGCAAGATCAGGATGATCAAGCCTATACCACGAAGGGCGGCGTGGGCTTCGAGCAACCTTCCAGCAGGATTAGTGGGCGTGAGGGTTGGATTCTTAAGACGAAGACGGTTTTCCATCTGCAAGACGGATCGCCATTCCTGGTCGGTGGAGTGGTTGATATTACGGCGCAGAAGCTGGCGGCGTTGGAGATCGAACGCGGACGCAACTTTATCGAGGCGATGGTCAATGCCATGCCGACTCCCATTTTCGTGAAAGATCGGGAGGGACGTTTCGTGTTGGCCAACCGTGCCGCGAGCATGCAGTGTGGCATGGAGCCGCATGAAGTGATTGGGCTTACCGATGCCGATCTAGTACCTGCGCAGGACGCGATGCGATTGGTGGACGAAGACCGTAAGGTTTTTGCCGCGCAACGTGAGATGTCCTTCGAGGACCGCCGGGTTACCCCATCGGGTGATATCGTTTGGGGACTCAAGAACAAGACCCCGGTCCATCTACCGGACGGGAGTGAATATATTGTTGGTTTGGTTACCGATGTGACTGCTATGAAGGCGGCTGAGCAGGCGTTGTTGCAGAGCCAAGCGCGTTTACGCGTATTGAACGATGTGGCCGGCGCCATGGCGCGCAATGCGGGAGTAGACGAAGTATTCAGCGTAACGGTCGATAGTCTTGCGCGCTGCCTGCCCGGCTGTCGCGTATCGTATGCAACGGTGACGGACAACCGCTATCTCAAAGTGATTCATTCCGCCGGAACGCAAGATTTGCCTAGCCTGCAGGGAGCGGCCTTCGATATGAGCCAGTGGCCGAAATTTCACCCCATCCTGCGGGCGGCCACGGTCTTGGTATCGCGCAATATGATGGAAGACGCGCGCTATGAAGAAGTGCACAGCTTGTTCGCGAAGGACGCCGTCAAAGCAGTCGCCAGTTTACCGCTGAAGCGCGCGGATGAGTGGGTTGGTCTTCTTAGTTTGGGATCGCGCGAGTCTCGTTCATGGGCAGATCACGAATTTCAAATCTTGAACGAAACCGCAGAGTACCTACGCATCGCGATAGGCCAGGCTGCGGCAGAACAAGAGCGCAGGCAAGCGGAGCAAGCGCTGCGGGAAAGTGAGACCAGAGTCAGGCTGGTGCACGAGATCTCGGAGGCGATAACGGCCAATCTACCCCTGGAAGAGATCATCGCGCGGGCATTGAGCAACGTCAACTTGGAGTTCGCCGACCTTCGCATCGCCTACGGGGAAGTGCAACCGGCGGGATTGTTGTCTATCCTCCAATGCGTCTGCCCTCCCGGCATGGTAACGACGTTAGGAGCGCGTTTCGACCTCAAGTCGCTCGGCGTCTTGGAACAACTTCAGGCCAAGCAAGTTGTCATCGTGAATGAAGCGGCAGTCCGCTTCGGCGATGAGGATGAAACGCGCGCACTGATCGTAGTTCCCTTATTCGATGAGAATAAGTTGGTGGCCGTTCTGTGCGCCGACGCCTACTTGCCTAAAGTGTGGTCGATGCACGAGGTGGATACGCTAAGGAAAGTTGGCGATGCATTGCAAGTGGCCATCCAATCCGCGCGCATGCATCGGGAGCGGCAAAGAGCTGAGTCGGCATTGAGGTTGGAAGAGACGCGCTATCGCGGATTGACGGCGATTTCGTCCGATTGGTTCTGGGAGCTCGACTCCAATCATCGTTGCACCCTGATCTCGGCGGGGGTGAAAAGTAGGACCGGACGCGACCCCGACTATTTCATCGGCAAGGCGCATTGGGAGTTTGATGAGGAGCCTACATTGAACGATCCCGACTACGCCAAATACAAGGCTGGGCTCGATGCGCACGCCCCGTTTCGAAGCTACGAGTACCATCACCTTACTGCTTGGGGAGAGCGGCGCATATTCTCCACCAGCGGGCAACCGCTGTTCGACGAGGCTGGGAAGTTCTTGGGGTACCGGGGCGTTACTAAAGACATCACCGACGAAGTGAGAGCGAAGGAGGAACTGCGCGAACACCGGGACAATCTGCAACAACTCGTAGCGGCCAGAACCGTCGAATTGGTGCGTGCGAAAGAGGCCGCAGAACAGGCCAACGTCGCCAAGTCGGAGTTCCTGGCCAACATGTCCCACGAGCTTCGCACTCCCATGCACGCGATACTTTCGTTTGCGCAACTGGGAGTGGACCGAACATCGCGCGCAGACGCGCCCTTGCCCAAACTTAAGCAGTACCTGGAGCGCATCCGAGATGGCGGTCAACGCCTGCTCAAGCTACTCAATGACCTGCTCGACCTTTCCAAACTCGAAGCCGGTCGCATGACCTACGAGTTCACCCACCACCTTGTCAAGGACATTGTTCAAACGGTTCTGGTCGAGGTCGAGACTCTTGCCAAGCAGCGTGGTGTGCTCATGCGCTGCGAATATGAGAACGAAAAGGCCACCGCATGGTGCGATGCCGATCGACTCACGCAGGTGATTCGAAATCTGATCTCCAACGCACTTAAGTTCACCCCCGCCGGAAAGTCCGTGACGGTGGCGGTAGCGTCAACGGTGATGCCTATGGGGCGCAGGAGCGAAGATGCGGCGATCGTTGCGGGCGTTGAATTCAAGGTGATCGATGAAGGGCTGGGAATACCCGAAGGTGAGCTCGACATGATCTTCGACAAGTTCGTGCAGAGCAGCAAGACGAAGAGCGGCGCCGGCGGCACGGGGTTGGGACTCGCCATCAGCCGCGAGATCGTGGCTCAGCATGGGGGCTACATCTTTGCCTCGCACAACCCGCGCGGGGGCGCGGTGTTCACTTTCGCCATTCGCAAGGATCCTGTTCCCGGCGCCGAAGTAGCGCAGGCACCCGGGTCCGACGTGAAGGACCCCGTGCAATGACGCGACATACTATTTCCCTTCTATGCTATCCACCCGTTAGCGAATGAAAGAATTCGAAGGGAAGCGTAGTGCGCGTTTCGTGTCCTGGTTTGGGCAGGACACCTTGGCTTGGGGTGTGTTGCTGGCCGCCGCCATGAGCGCCGCCGGTGCCCTGTATGGCCTGGGCACGATCCTATTGGGCGCGGCGCCGGCATTCATTCCTCACCTCGTGATCCATGCCATGGCATGCGCGACGTTGCTCGTGGTGGCGCGCAGCCGGGTACTCGCGCTGCGGACGCAGGAGGTTATGAGGAAAACGTTGGAGGACACCGTCAATGAATTGCGTAAGGTTCAAGAGCATGGCGACTCGGAAAGTAGGCAAGCTCTGCTGGCCGCGGAGCGAAGTGAACGGTTCCTAAAGGCCCTGATCGATGCGATGCCCAACCCAGTTTGGGTGAAAGACGAAAAGCATCGCTGGGTGCTCATGAACGATGCCTTTGCCGCGCGCTTGAAGGTTACGCCTGCATCGTTGATGGGTAAGTCGGATACCGACTTCTATAGTCCGGAACTTGCGCAGCGGTCCTGGCGGGAGGATGACGAGGCGTTGGCCAGCGAGCGTCCAATAGTTATTGAGGAGAGAAGCCGGTTCGGGACGGATGACGCCAAGTGGTGGCTGAAGACGAAGTACGCGTTTGCACTGTCAGATGGAACCCGATACGTAGCGGGATTCGCCATCGACATCACTCATCTCAAGACCGTCGAGCAGTCCGTCAGGGACAGTGAGGCCCGCTTCCGTAGCCTTACGCAACTGTCTTCGGATTGGTTTTGGGAGCAGGACATCAATCATCGCTTTACCTTCCTATCCTCAGGCGTAATTCGGCGAGGTATCGATCCGCAGACCTACCTTGGCAAGACGCGATGGGAGGTGTCGCCCGCACCCGAGGATGATCCTGAGTGGCGTCGACACCACGCCGCATTGCAGGCGCAGCGACCCTATTTCAATTTGCGCTTCCGAGCGCCTACTGTTACCGGTGAAACCCGGCTGATCTCCGTTAATGGTGAGCCGGTTTTCGATGGCGACGGCAACTTCATGGGCTATCGCGGCGTGGCGAGGGATGTATCGGATGTAACGCGCGCCGAGATGGCGCTGCGCGCCAGCGAGGAGAGACTCCGGGCTGTGTTCGAGACGGTAGCCGATGGCATCGTGGTAATCGACGACCAAGGCACGATGCAGTCGGTGAATCCGGCGATTTGCCGGATATTCGATTTCGCCGCGGGAGAACTGCTTCAGCGCAATGTAACCCTACTGATGCCGGAGCGTTTTCGCAGAATGCACGAGGATGGCCTGCGTAATTATCGCGGGCGGGAGCACAGCAAAGTCATCGGGCAGCTCCTCAGGATGGCCGGTCGGCGCCGGGACGGCTCGGAGTTTCCATTGGAAATTACGATTACTGATCTGACGGTCGACGGGCGGCTGTTGTTTGCGGGAACCATTCGCGACATTACCGAGATCACCCTTGCGGAAGTGGAACTCAACCGGCAGCGCGATTACCTCTGCGAACTGCTGAGGGAGAAAACGGCGAAGGTCGCGCGCGCGCAGTACTCCTCACAAGATATGGTGTTGCTAGTGCGCAAAGTCGTGGATGAGGTCGAAGGCTGGGCTCGGCAGCGAAGCATGGGTATTGGCATTGAGTGTAAAGACGGCGTTGCGCCCGTATGGTGTGACCCGAATCGAATTGGCCAGGTTCTCCAAAATCTGCTCTCCAATGCGCTCAAGTTCAGTCCATCGGGCTCCAACGTCACCATCAGGATTGGCCCCGCGCATCTGCCGGAAGGCCGCCGGTCTGGCGATCTAGAGGTCGTGAAAGCGGTGGAAGTTGCCGTTATAGATAGCGGCATGGGGATCCCAAACGGGGAACTCGAATGGGTGTTTGATAAATTCATACAGAGCAGCACCACCTCCAGCGGCACGCGGGGTGCCGGACTGGGTTTGCCGATATGTCAGGCGATTGTGCGGCAGCACGCCGGTTATATCGCCGCGGCTCACAATCCGGGTGGTGGTGCCATATTCACTTTCGCGATACCGGCGGTACCTGTATGGCCCGGCTCGCCGGTGAAAGTTGGTTCCGCGAGAGTGGGATAAAAGGGACTTCGCGGGCGGGTTATTCACCCCGCCCTTGACCAAAGTGGGCTCCGTACTCATCACGTCGCCCCTTTGGAATCCCCCGAAGTTTGCCCCGCGCCAAGAGCGCGGGGAGTGCGAGTTCAAGTTAGGCGACTCAGAGGAGCAAAAGCATGACAGCAGAAGTCGAAATCGTCGAAGCCTATTCGAGTACCCATGACACCTCTGAATTTGTCGGAGGCCGGCTCTTGGTCGACGACGATGAGCCGGTCAATCTGGAGATGATCTCCGAGTACCTGGAAGACGAGCACTATTCGGTGACGTGTGCCGAGGACGGCAGCATAGCGCTGGAAATTCTGGACCAGGGGCCAGCCGACTTCGATTGCGTGATTCTCGATCGCATGATGCCGCGCATGAACGGCATGGAGGTGCTGCGGCGGATGAAGTCCGACGCGCGCTTCAAGGACATCCCGGTCATCATGCAGACGGCGGCCGCAAGCCGAGATCAGGTGGCCGATGGACTTAGACTCGGGGCCTACTACTACCTTACCAAGCCCTACCACCAAGACGCATTGCGTGCGGTGGTGCGCTCCGCGCTAAGTGCATCCAGGACGCGCGGCGATCTGCAGCGGCGCATTGACGAGTATGCCGGGGTGTTGGGATTACTCAAGAGCGGAAACTTTCAATTTCGTACGCTGATCGAGGCGCGTTCGCTGGCCGCCGCTCTCGCCGGCGCATGCGACGACCCGCCAAGCGCGGGTATGGGATTGGTGGAACTCCTGATCAATGCTGTGGAGCACGGAAATCTGGGCATCGATTTCGCGCACAAATCATTGTTGCTCTCGCAGGGGCGCTGGGAGAACGAAGTTGAAGCCCGGCTGGCCTTGCCGGAATACAGCCATAAGCACGTCTATGTGGAGGTTTCGCGCAACGAATCGGGGATCAGCATCGTGATCACCGATCAGGGGCTGGGATTTGAATGGGAGAAGTACCTGCAGTTGGACGAGTCGCGGGCCTTGCATCCGAATGGACGGGGTATCGCGTTGGCCAAGAATGTAGCTTTTCAGGAACTGGAATATCGTGGAAAGGGAAATTCCGTGGCCGTCCTGATCGAAGCGTCGAAATAGCGAACTGCGGAATCCTCATGCAAGAGCAAGTCACATCTAGCGCATTCGATCAACCCGCCGCGACGCCCGCGCAATCGCTGGCTCGCGAGCGTGCCTTGGACGTACTGGTGGTGGATGATTCCAAGTCTCAGCTAGTGTTCATGGAGTCCAACTTGCGCGCGCAAGGGCATCGCACTCGCAGTGCCATGGATGGTGCGCAGGCCCTGCAACGACTGGAGGAGGGGCTTCCCGATCTGGTGCTACTGGACGTCGTACTGCCCGATTGCACCGGCATAGACTTGGTGGCCTCGATTCGCGAGAAGGCGCAGGGGCGATGGCTGCCTATTCTTCTCATGAGTGCGGGTGATTCAAACGAAGTAATAGTTCGTGGTCTGGATGCGGGTGCCGACGATTTCCTGATCAAACCAGTGCATATCGGTGTACTCAACGCCAAGATCCGATCCTTGCTGCGCGTGGCTGGTACCCAAGCAAAACTTGCGGAGACCGCAAAACTGCTGGAACGATACCGCGAGAACGCCGAGGGCGAGTTACATCTCGCGCGTAATCTCATTCAACACATGATCAAGCGCGATGGGCTCAAGGATCCTGCCCTGGAATGGTATGTCCTGCCGTCGGCAAAATTCAGCGGAGACCTTGTTGCCAGCATGCGCACGAACGCGAACAGTTTGTACATATTGTTCGCGGACGCCAGCGGGCACGGTTTGGCGGCGGCCATTAGCGGGCTGCCCGTACTCCAGGTCTTCTACGCCATGGCGTCTAAAGGGGTGGCGGTCGGCGAAATTGCGCGCGAGATGAATCGTAAGCTCAAGGAGTATCTCCCTATGGGCCGGTACCTTGCCGCGCAACTACTGTGCGTGGACTTCGAGCGCCGTGAAGTCGAGACTTGGAACGGTGGAATGCCTGCCGGCATCGTTTTGACGAACGGAACGCCGACGCCCAATGATGTCCTGCATTCTCGTCAACTGCCACTAGGCGTCGCGCCGCTCGACCTGTTCGATCCCACGGGCGTGCGCTTCTCTTGGAGCGAGCCAACCCGGTTGGTGTTCGTTTCCGATGGCCTTATCGAGGCGGCTGATCCCGCCGGTGATCCCTTTGGCCAACATCGCTTGACCCAGATCGCCACGCGACACGCCCGATCCGGGTTGGTGGCGCCGATCCTGCGCGCATTGCGCTTGCACTTGAAGGGGGTTGCCGCGCACGACGATGTTTCAATTCTGGGAGTCACGCTCCCCTGAAAGCGGCATTTGCTGCGACGCGGCATGAATACTCGCTTCCCCCTGTGGCGATTGCCGAAATATCTGTTGACAAGCCTGAGGCCTTTCTTTAACTTTGCCGGGCGTTGCTTTTCCTAAGCAACGCCTGTTGCACGCACTCGTAGTTCGTAGGTCCTTATAGGTCCTTGGCCATGGTTTCTAACCCGGGTCGTTGGCTGGAAGATGCGGGGTGCATAGCGCGGGCAACGTTCAATAACCACCAAGCGCTTCAGCGTTCGGCCGAACGCAGAGCGGAATTCTTTCGGGAGGTGTATTCAATGGTGAACCAAATGTCGCACGTTAAGCGCGCGGCGGTGTCTATTGCCGCTGTTGCGGCGATGGGCGCATCAGCGGTAGTTTCCGCACAAGGTATCGATACGCTTGAGTCCAAGCTGTACCCGAACTATGTGACGGACGACATGCTGCTGAATGCCGATATCGATCATCAAAACTGGCTGCACTATGGCAAGGACTATCAGACGACTCGCTATAGCGGCCTGAAGCAGGTCAATAAGGATAACGTCAAGAAGCTCGTTCCCGCGTGGAATCTGTCCTTCGGCGTGTTGGAAGGTCAAGACAGCCAAGCTGTCGTCGTGAACGGTACCGTGTATGTCACCACGTCCTTCAACCGCGTGATTGCCGCCGATGGTCGTACCGGCAAGATCCTGTGGAAGTATGAGCGTGAACTGCCCGGCGACGTGTTCCCCAAACTGTGCTGCGACGTCGTGAACCGTGGTGTAGCCGTCTATAAGAACAAGGTCTACCTTGCGACGTTAGACGCACACATCGTGGCTCTGGACAACCAGACCGGTAAAGTGGTTTGGGACAAGAAGATGGGCGATTACACCTACGCCGAGACCTTCACCATCATGCCGATGGCTCTGCGTAACAAGATCATCTTCGGTACCGCCGGTGCGGAATACGGTGTTCGTGGCTGGATCAAGGCCATCAATGCTGACACGGGCGAACTCGTGTGGCAGACCTATACCATTCCTGGTCCCGGCGAGCCTGGCAATGACACCTGGGCTGGCGACTCCTGGAAGTATGGCGGCGGTTCCGCCTGGATTACCGGTGCCTACGACAAGGTCACCAATCGTCTGTTCTGGCCGATCGGCAACCCTGGCCCGGACTTTGACCGTCACGTGCGTTTGGGGGACAACCTATTTACGAACAGCAACCTCGTGATGGATCCCGATTCCGGCAAAATCCTATCGTACTTCAACTACACGCCCAATGATCCGTACGATTATGACGGCGTGAACGAGATGATTCTGGTAGATGTCGGTGGCAAGAAACTCTGGCTGCATGGCTCGCGCAATGGTCACCTGTATGGTATCGACCGCGACGCAACCGTTGCTGGCAAGGGTGGGAAAGAGCACAAGTGCGCATGGGTTGCGGCCCTGCAACGAGTGAACTGGACCAAGCCGCTTAGCACGGCCAACAATTGCAAGCCGGTGTACAACTGGCCTGAGAAGGACGTCGTGTACGACAAGGTCACCACCGATATCGCCCCGTCTCTCGACGGCGGTAAAGAGTGGCACCCAATGGCATACAGCCACCGTACGAAGATGGTCTACGTTCCCGTGTATGACTTCGCCATGGACCTCCAAGCCAAGAAAATGGAATGGAAGCGTGGCGAGTGGTACCTGGGCGCGAAGGTCCTGACCTTCAATGCGGGTGCTGGCATGATCAAAGCCTTTGACGCCGCAACCGGTAAGCCCACCTGGAGCAAGTCCCAGAGCTACCCGGCCACCAGCGGTATCTTGGCAACGGCAGGCGGCTTGGTGTTCTACGGCGATCCTGAAGGCTTCTTCAGTGCCCTCGACGATGAGACCGGCGAACATCTCTGGACCTTCCAAGTCGGTTCCGGTATCCATGGCAACCCCACCACCTACACGGCTGACGGCACCCAGTATGTCGCCATCGTGCACGGCGCGGGCGGCGGCGGAATCTGGCCCTTGTACTATGCTGACTTCCTGAAGAAAAACACCAAGGGCGGTGGCCTGATGGTGTTCAAGGTCTCGAACTAAGATTATTAGATTCTCGATCTAGCAGTACGCTAGAGGGGGGGGCGAAGGCCCTCCCCTCTTTTTGTAGGGGGTCAAGTGATCTGGTGTAGATCCCATAGCAGGACCGGGGAACGGAATCCGTTTCGGTTGAATCATAGGACCGCCGTGTTCTATTTACCCATGCAAGGATGACAATGAGAAAGCTATTCGGTTTGTTTTTGGCGAGCGTCGTGCTCTGTGTTGGGACAGTCCCCGCATACGCTCAGGAAAAGGATCCGGACGAGATTACGGATACCTTGGAGCGGTCCAAAGCCAAGAAGAAGTTGCTCGGGTGTGCCGATCCCTATTCGTGGCCCTACTCGCAGCAGTCCTATTCCGATCCGGGATTCGATGTGCGCATTCTGAGCGAGATCGCGAAAGAAGGCGGCATGGAGATCGAAATGGTATGGGCCGATACCGGAACCCGCGGTGGTACCGGGAGAGCCTTCAGAAACTCCATCTTACGCAAGCGTTGCGACGTATTCGTGGGGCTTTCCGATAATGGCGAAGAGGATTTTCTGCCAGAAGAGTTGATTTTTTCCAGGCCCTACATGAGCTTGGGATATGTGATGATGGTGCAAGGTCCGGCCGAGGGCGTCAAGTCATTGGAAGACGCCAAAAAGAGCAATACAAAGGTTGGCGTACCGATGTCCACTCCCATCGACGACTATCTTTTTATGAATCAGGTGCCGCGCGAGCTCTACCTAAACAATCGCCGCCTGATGCAAGGAATGAGTAAAGGGGAGGTCAATGCAGCTATGGTGTGGTCACCTGCCATCGCGGTTGCTAAGAAAGAATTTCCGGAGGGCAAGTTTCATCTGGTCCAGGGTTATGTTCCGAAGCCTGAGCATCGACACAACAGCGCTTTCGTCGTGCGCGTTGGCGACAAGAGCTTGCTGGAGTTCTTGAATCAAAGTATCGACAAGCTGGTTGCAGCCGGAAGAATCAAACCGATCGTGGAAGGCTACGGCATGCCTCATTTTGAAGTGGTATCTCGTTAATCTTATAGGGAGCTTGGCAAGAAAATGTGGAGCGCTATGAATTCAATCGTTGGGAAATTGATTGCCCCGATAGTGTTTGCGGTGTCGTTGACCCTGGCGTTTGCGCAACCTGCTTCCGCGCAGCACAAGATGAACGAGAACGACATGGAATTGCCCACCAGCGACGAAAAAGTGATTGCCCTGGGCAAGGACAAGTATGCTCAACGCTGCTCCTTTTGCCATGGTGGCGGTGGCAAGGGTGGAAAAGGTCCCTGCTTGGCATGCGGCAGGTTCCCATACTCCGGCAACACCAATACGGGCATCTACACGACCATTGCCGTAGGCGTTACCAATCGATCCATGGGAGGCACCATGGGGGCATTCGGTACTACCATGAGCGGCGAGGAAATCATGGCGGTTCTGACGTTCCTTCGAGTCGAAGAAAAGCGTCGTATTGAGGCAGGCGAAATCGACAATCCCTATATTCAGCAGTAGCTTTTCGTCAAGAAATTCAGTGACAAGACGGTCAGCCGTGTGCTGGCCGTTTTTTTGACAGGGGGGTTACGCTCGGCCGGTGCTCCCGAATCCACCGGCGCCGCGTGCGCTGTCTGTGAAGGCATCGACCCTATTGAATTGCACCTGTAGCACCGGAACGATGACCAACTGCGCAATTCGCTCCATCGGCTGCAGGACAAAGGTCGAATCACTGCGATTCCACACGGAAACGAATACCTGTCCCTGATAGTCCGAGTCGATGAGGCCCACCAGATTGCCCAATACGATTCCATGTTTGTGCCCTAGTCCTGAGCGGGGGAGGATCATTGCTGCGAGCCCGGGGTCGGCAAGATGAATAGCCACGCCCGTCGCAATCAGCTCTGTTTGCCCAGGTTTGAGTTCCATGACTTTTTCGCTGCAAGCGCGCAAATCGAGCCCGGCCGAGCCCGGCGTGGCGTAAGCGGGAGGAAATTCATTGAGTCGCGCGTCGAGGATGCGAATATCGATGGTCTTCATGGGTTGTTCTTGGCTAGCTTTCCCAGCATGTTCGAGATGTGTTGAATAATGCGTCGGGCGCTGTCCAGTTTGGGCAGACACGGTAAGGGATGTCGTCCGTCGTCATCGTAGAGCACGACTTCGCTTTCATCGGCGCCGATGGCATGTTGCGCGATGTTGCCTATCAAGAGTGGCAAGTTCTTGCGGCGACGCTTAGCGCTGGCGTGCTGGTCCAGTTCCTCACTTTCCGCCGCAAAGCCGACACAAAAAGGCGCATTCGGCTCAGCGGCAACGGAAGCAAGAATATCGACCGTTGGTTCCATTTCCAATTTTAGAGACGCTGCGTCCTTCTTTATCTTCTGGGTGCTGGTCTTCACTACGCGATAGTCGGCTACGGCCGCCACTGAAATGAACACATGCGATTTGCCGATATGTGCCTGTACTGCGCTGAGCATTTCCGCTGCGGTGGTCACGCGCAGAATCCTCACGCCAAAAGGCGCATCGATGGACGCCGGTCCTGAAATGACCGTAACCTGAGCGCCCGCTTCGTAAGCGGCTTGTGCCAGTGCGTAACCCATTTTCCCCGAACTGCGATTGGTGATGCCGCGCACGGGGTCTATGGGCTCGAAGGTGGGCCCGGCGCTCAGCAGAACATTCTTTCCCGTCAGCGTTTTTGGCGTAAGCGCCCGCACCACTTCTTGCAAAAGTTGATTCGCCTCGAGCATACGTCCAAGCCCAATTTCCCCGCAGGCTTGCTCCCCCGCCGCCGGACCCGCTACCCACACACCATCGGAACGCAGTTGCTGAACGTTGCGTTGAGTGGCAGGGTTCTCCCACATCTGACGGTTCATGGCGGGAGCGACCATCAGCGGGCATTCTCGGGCCAGACATAAGGTCGATAGCAGGTCATCCGCCGCACCACTGACCAACTTGGAAATAAAGTTCGCCGTGGCTGGCGCGATCAAGATCAAACTGCGATCTCGTGAATGATCGATATGTCCCATGCCGTTGCCGGCGCCGCTTTCCCACATACTGGTGAATACCGGTTTGCCTGATAGCGCTTGCATCGTGATCGGTGTAATAAAGCGCGTGGCGGCCTCCGTCATCACGACCTGAACGTCCCAGCCTTCCTGGGTCAGCAATCGCGTCAGCTCGGCGCATTTAAAAGCGGCGATTCCGCCGGATAGGCCGAGCAATATGCGCTTGCTGGGGAAAGTGGGATTCATCGTCGTGTCGAGAGCGGCGCCTTAGTATAGCCCGCAAGAATAAGTCGTCGGATTAGGTGCCTATGAACCAAGTGTCAACAGAACTGGGGAAGATTATGATGCAACGATCCGCTCCTCGGGGGTGCCCCCTCGTTCGCAATATGAACTTCGCGAAGCCCCTCTTATTGTTGGCGGCAGCATTTCGACCGCTGTGGTTCAGGCTCTTGCGGCTTAGAGGCTAAGATGTCGATCAGTGATTGGCCGGAGGATCAACGGCCACGTGAAAAGCTTCTGAAGCGCGGCCCCGCCAGTTTGAGCGACGCTGAACTGCTGGCTATATTTCTTCGTACCGGTATGGTGGGTAAGAACGCCGTTCAGCTTGGGCAGGAACTATTGACCCGTTTCGATGGCATCGCAGGATTGTTTGGCACGCCCCCCGAGGCGCTGGGAGAAATTAAGGGCCTTGGCTCGGCCAAGCTAGTGCAGCTTCTCTCAGTGCGTGAATTGGCCGCGCGTATTCTTTCCGGCGAACTCAAGGCAAGAACGCATCTCTGCACGCCGCAAGCAGTGCGTGACTTTTTGCGCCTTACCCTGATGAATCATGAGCGTGAGGTGTTCGTGGTGGTGTTTCTCGACGCTCAGCATCGCGTCATTGCCTCCGAGGAACTATTCGCCGGCACCCTCACGCAAACCAGCGTCTACCCCCGCGAGGTGGTCAAGCGCGCCTTGGCGCGCAATGCGGCGGCCGTCATATTCGCCCATAACCACCCGTCGGGAGTGGCGGAGCCCAGTCGGGCCGATGAACTGCTGACGGCGACGTTGCGGCGATCTCTCGATTTGGTCGATGTGCGGGTTCTGGATCACTTCGTCGTGGCCGGTCCGGCGATCCTTTCCTTCGCCGAGCGAGGGCTACTTTAGTCGCTGACATGGTAAATGCTGGCAGATGCGGTCTTGGTTCCGGCTCAGCCGGATCAAGAAATTCCCATTGGGATATTGAGCCCTCCTAGGGTTCCGTGCTATAAAACGCCCCTTTCCGAACAATTTGCAGTCGCGAGATCCCACCATGGCACGAGTATGTGAAGTCACCGGCAAACGGCCGATCAAGGGAAACAACGTCTCCCACGCCAATAACAGAACCCGCAGACAGTTTCTGCCTAACCTGCAGTCACGTCGTTTCTGGCTAGAAGACGAGAAGCGTTGGGTTCGGTTACGCGTGTCCCACGCAGGTCTGCGCACTATCGACAAGAAAGGTCTTGACGTGGTGTTGGCCGAAATTCGTACCCGCGGCGACCTGGTCTAGACAGAGGAACTCAAAAATGCGAGAAAAGATAAAGCTGGAATCCACCGCCGGTACCGGACATTTCTACACCACTACCAAAAATAAGCGCACCATGCCCGAGAAGATGGAGATCAAGAAATACGATCCGGTCGCTCGCAAGCACGTTAGCTACAAGGAAATCAAGCTGAAGTAGCGTTCCGCCCGCTCAGTTTCCGTGGTTCAAATAAAAAGCCCGCGTCACGCGGGCTTTTTATTGTGCGCCCGGCACGGGCGCGCTCTTG